>NZ_JBFTQG010000001.1:0-443314 GCF_056398885.1 Cupriavidus sp. 01T418 | reverse complement strand
ATAACTTGTAAGCTAAAAGACCGAAGCCTTCCGCATCCGCTATCAAGCGCCCACACTTATCGGTTGTTTGTTTGTTAAAGAACGGCACCCGGTTCGCTTTGCTTACCGCGTCGCTGCGTTGTCCGCAGCAGAGAAACGAGATTATGAAGCGCAATCCGCGTTTCGTCAACAGGTTTTTTGACTTCCGTTCGCCGCGCCTGCCGCGCCGCCAACCACCCTGCCAACCCCCGCAACCCTTGTCCCGTCTGCGTTGCCGCCCGGTGTTCGTGTTGCGAGGGGGCGAACTATAAGGGACCCATTCGGTCCTGGCAAGCGTTTTCTGAAATTTCTTCAGGGCAGTTTGTGACGCGGTGATGAAGCCAGTTCCCGAATCCCGGCGCAGGGCGGTCTGCCTCGCGGCGGCTGTCTATTAGAATCAACGGATGCCCGACTTCCCGATCTACCAGCCCACGCGCCAGCCGGCCAAGACGCCCCGGCACCTGGATGCGCAAGCACTGGCCGAAGCACTTTCCCGCCCCATCGTCTTTGTCGACCTGGAAACAACCGGCGCCGACGCCACCCGCGACCGCATCACTGAGATCGGCGTGGTCGAAGTGGGGCCGGACGGCATTGTCGAATGGGACACCCTGATGGATCCCGGCATCGGCATTCCGCCCTTTATCCAGCAATTGACAGGTATCACCGATGACATGGTGCGCGGTAAGCCAAGCTTCGAGTCGCTGGCGCAGACCCTTGCGGAGCGGCTGCAGGGCAAGCTTTTCGTCGCCCACAACGCGCGCTTCGACTACGGCTTCCTCAAGAATGAATTCCGCCGCGTGGGCCTGACCTTTCGTGCCGACGTATTGTGCACGCTACGCCTCTCGCGTTCGCTTTTCCCGTCGGTAGCGCGGCATGGCCTGGACGCGCTGATCGCCCGGTTTGAATTGCAGCCCAAGGGCCGGCACCGGGCCCTGGCCGACGCCGAACTGCTATGGCAGTTCTGGCAGAAGATCCACGAGCTATACACAGTGGACCTGGTCGAATCAGCAGTGAAATCGCTGGTCACGCGCGCGAGCCTGCCCGCCGGGCTGGAAGAGACTGCCCTGGACGATGTGCCCGATACCGCCGGTGTCTATCTCTTCTATGGCGACCAGGATATGCCTCTCTATATAGGGAAGAGCATCCACCTGCGCCAGCGCATCGGCGCGCACTTCTCCGGAGATCATCGCGCCGCCCTGGAAATGCGGCTGGCGCGCGCGGTGCGCCGGGTCGATTGGCGCGAAACCGGCGGCGAGGCGGGAGCGCTGCTATTGGAAGCACACCTGATCAAGACGCTGCAGCCGCTGCACAATCAGATGCTGCGCCGGAATGCAGGGTTGTTTGCCTGGGAACTGGCGCCCGGACTAAGCACGCCGATACTGCGCTCGAATCGCGACACGGATTTCTGCCGCCACCCTAACTTATATGGCGCCTTTCCCAGCCGGGCGAGCGCCGAGGCGCACCTGGCCGACCTGGCCCAGGCCCATCAGCTCTGCCAAGCCGCATTGGCCCTGGAAAAACCGGGCCGGCGAGGCCTGCCCTGCTTCGCCCGCCAGTTGCACCGCTGCCTGGGGGCTTGCACGGGCGACGAATCCCTGGCGTCGCACCGCGAACGGACTGCAACAGCCCTGGCGGACCAGGCGCTGCGGCCCTGGCCGTTCGCTGGCGCAGTGGCATGGCGCGAGCAGAGTGGCGGCAAGGCATGGTGGCATGTCCTGGAAGACTGGTGCTACCTGGGTTCGGTGTCGACGCTGGATGAAGCACCCGGCCTGTTGTCCGCGCCCGCGCGTTTCGACCTGGACACCTACCAGATCCTCGCGCCGCGGCTGGCGGCATTGCTCGCCACCGCCGTGCCGCTCGATGCGGTCCGGCCATTTGAACTGCAGGCGCCCTCGGCACCGGATAAGCCGCCGGCCGCGCCCGTTCCCGCCGCGACCACGCGCCGGCGCAGGCAGCCCAGCCCCGACCAGCAAACCTTGTCCTTTCCCGATCACTAGCAGTATCTCCGCGCGGAGCACGATCATGGCAAAGCAAAGCGACCATCTCAGCCTCGGCATCGATATCGATCTGCCCGCCGCTACTGTCTCCGCCTTCCTTGCCGTGCCCGAGAACTATCGCCGCTGGGCCAGCGGGCTAGGGGAACTGTCGCGGCAGCCGGATGGCACCTGGCTGACCCTTACGCCCCAAGGCCCGATGGGAGTCCGGTTCACACCCGCCAATCCTTACGGCATCGCCGATCACTATGTGCAGCCAGCCGATGGCGAAGAGATCTATATCCCGATGCGCGTGATCGCCAATGGCAGCGGTGCCACCGTGTTATTCACCCTGCTGCGCAATCCGGGCGTGAGCGACGCCCAACTGGAAGCCGACGCGGAGTGGGTCCGGCGCGACCTGGCCGCATTGAAAGCACTGCTCGAACAGCGGCAAGGCCCCTGACTGGGCATCCACAATCCGGCCAAGAAGTGAAACAGTATACAAAAAGTGCCTAAAGCGCGCCTATTTTTGGTGCAGGCCTTCCGCTGAGAATCCTGCCCAGAGTTCGAATTCGTGCCACTAGCTGTTGCTCCGCACAAGAAAGCGGCGATTGTTGGCGCTTCAACATTTGCCTTGCCCTCCACGAATTAATGAATATAGTATACCGATTTCGCGGTAACCCGACAGCCCCACTCCCGTGCGTCGTTCGCACTGCACCCCACAAGACGGAGCGCCAGCGTGACTCGGCAAGACATTCCAAGCACCGACACCCGGGAGCCGGAAGCGTGCTTCCTGCCCATATGGGAAGCAGCCGACCTGCTGACCAAGGGCCGCGCCAGCGCGTGGGACCTGGTGAACTGGTGCGAGGCCGCCTATGCCGCCTCACACCACGAGATCAACGCCATCATCCTGGCGGATTTCGCCGGTGCACGCTCCGCGGCCAACGCCAGCGACGAGCGCCGGCGCCGTGGAGCGGCGCTTGGCCCTCTGGACGGCATCCCCTTCTCCATCAAGGAATCCTTCGATGTAGCCGGCTGGCCCACCACATGCGGCAGCCCGGCCCTGCGCGGTAACATCGCGGCCAACGACTCGGCCGTGGTCGAGCGCCTGCGCGCGGCCGGCGCTGTACTGCTGGGCAAGACCAATGTGCCGATCGGGCTGCGCGACTGGCAGAGCTACAACGCCATCTACGGCACCACCCGCAATCCGCGCGATCCCGGTCGCACGCCCGGCGGATCGTCCGGCGGCAGTGCCGCCGCGGTCTGCGCGGGCATGAGCTTTTTCGACGTGGGCTCCGACATCGGCTCCTCGCTGCGCAACCCGGCACACTACTGTGGCGTGTTCTCCCACAAGAGCAGCCACGGATTGGTGCCGCTGCGCGGACATGGCATCGGCCACGGCTACGGCGAGCAGGAGATCAATGTGGCCGGCCCGCTGGCGCGCAGTGCGCACGATCTCGAACTGCTGCTGCGAACACTCGCCGGGCCCGACGGCAGTGAAGCACTGGCCTATCGCCTGGAACTGCCGCCCTGCAACAAGCGCGCTCTGGCTGACTTCCGCGTCGCCGTGCTGCCCAGTCATCCGCTGTGCGAGACCGACGCGGAAGTCAGCGACGAGATCGAAAGCCTGGGCCGCTGGCTGGAGGGCCAGGGAGCCCTGGTACGTTGGAATGCCCGCCCGGACTTCGATGCCGCTGCCCTCTGGCACGCCTATGTCCTGATGCTGCGGGCGACGACGTCGATCCATATGGATGACGCCAGCTTCGACGCAGCGCTGGCCCACGCCGCCGGCGCCGCGCCCGAGGACCACAGTTACGCCACGCTGCAATTCACTGGCGCCGGCATCCGGCACCGGCAATGGCTTCAGCTGCAGCAGGCGCGCGCCGCCTTCGCACAGTCCTGGCAACGCTTTTTCGGCGAGGTCAATGTACTGCTGTGCCCGGCCGCGGCCACCACGGCGTTTGCCCTGGATGAGACGGGCGAGCCGTGGCAGCGCACGCTCCAGGTCAACGGCCGCGCGCAACCTCTCACCAACCAGTTGTTCTGGGCCGGGCACTCCGGCCTGTGCGGGCTGCCCTCGACGGTGGCACCGATCGGCCCGGGCCACAGCGGCCTGCCGGTGGGCGTGCAGATCGTCGCCGGGCGCTTTGCCGACCTGACCTCCCTGCGTTTTGCCCAGCTGCTCGAAGCAGCGGGTTTTGCCTTCCGGCCACCGCCGGTCCAGTCCCACAAGGTGCATCGCGCTCCAGCGCGATAGAACAACTAGCGCCCCGCCCCTCAATTCGAACGAATCGAAGGATTCGAAGGAGAGATCATGTTCGCCTGGTTCAAGGATTTATCGACAATGGAGCGCAAAGGCTTTTACGGCGCGTTCCTTGGTCATGCGGTCGATGTGTTCGATTTCATGATCTACTCCTTCCTGATTTCGACGTTGCTGACCCAGTGGGGCATGAGCAAATCGACCGCCGGCGCCATCATCACGTGGACCCTGGTGTCCTCCCTGGTCGGCGCCATCGGCGCGGGCATCCTGGCCGACCGCTACGGCCGGGTGCGCGTGCTGCGCTGGACCATCGTGGTCTTCGCCGTGGCGTGCTTCCTGTGCGGGCTGGCCAGCACGCCCGAGCAGTTGCTGATGTTCCGCATGCTGCAGGGCCTGGGTTTCGGCGGCGAATCCTCGCTTTGCATGGTGCTGGTGACGGAGATGATCCGCAACCCGGCGCATCGCGGCAAGTATTCCGGCTTCACCGCCAGCAGCTATTCCTTCGGCTGGGGCGCGGCGGCCATTGCCTACGCCATTGTCTTCAGCGTTTTCCCGGCCGAAACCGCCTGGCGAGTCTGCTTCTTCCTTGGCATCCTGCCGGCGCTGGTGGTGATCTACCTGCGCCGCAACCTGGAGGAGCCGGAAGTCTTCGTCAAGAGCCAGGCCGAACGCGCCGCGGGTGGCGCGGCCGATACTCCCTCCGCCTGGCAGCAGCTGGCGCGCCTGGGCCGCAGGCCGCTGCTGGGCAAGACCGTGCTGTGCAGCCTGCTGTCGGGCGGCATGCTCGGCGCCTACTATGCGATCGCCACCTGGCTGCCTACCTTCCTCAAGACCGAGCGTGGGCTGTCGGTGTTCGGCACGAGTTCCTATCTGGCGATGACGATCTTCGGCTCCCTGGTGGGTTATGTGGCGGGCGCCTACGCCACCGACCGCTGGGGCCGCCGGCTGACCTATATCGCCTTTGCCGCCGGCGCCTTCGTCATGGCCCTGGTCTATATGGTGATCCCGGTCTCGAACACCTCGATGCTGTTCCTGGGTTTTCCGCTCGGCGTGCTGATGCAGGGCGTGTTCGCGGGCATCGGCGCCACCATCTCGGAGTCGTATCCCAACGACATCCGCGCCACCGGCTATGGGGTGTCGTACAACGTCGGGCGCGTGATCGGTTCGCTCTTCCCGTTGACGGTGGGATGGCTCAGCACCGGCCGCACCTCCTTGCCGCTGGCCATCGCCATCGTGGCGGGAGTGGGCTACATGATGGTAATGGGCGCCGCCTTGCTGCTGCCCGAAACCAGCGGCATTGACCTTGGCCAGGCCGGCGGTGACGGCGGCGCGCACGAGCCGTCCGCGGACGCGGACAAGATCGTGCTGGCGCCTTCTGTGGGCAAACCCGCATAAGCTGCGCCAGGCCGCTTGCGGCGCGACGGGGCGCTAGGCTAGTCTGCGCAAGGGGGCATGCCGGCCCCCGTCGTGGAGCCTCCATGCCCGCTGTTCGCCGTCTCTGCGCCTCGTCTCGCCTTCTGTTGACACCATTCGCCGCCATCGCCCTTGGCGGCTGTGCCGGTATCGAGCAATCCGCCATGCAGCGCGTGCTGGCTTCCTGGCAGTCCGCGCCGATCGAGCAGGCCAAGGCGCAGTGGGGCGCGCCGCAGGCGGTGCAGGCCGTGCCGGGCGGCACCGCGTACCTGTGGACCGAGGAAGTGCCACTGGCGCGCGCGCCGGGCAGCGGCCCGAGCGATGTGCGCGCACCCACCTCGCCGGAGCCAGCGCTGACACCCGGCCAATGCCAGCGCCGCCTGATCGCAGGTCCCAACGGCCTGGTCATCGGCGGCGACTGGTCCGGCAACGCCTGCTGCCTCACAACCATGGTCGGCCGCTGCCGCGCCCTGATCAGAAACGGCGCCGCCAATTGAGAAGACAGTCGCCGCGTGCGCGGCACCGATGCGCCGGGAGCGCCCGGCAAGCGGGCTGGGCACCTCTCCGGCACGGTGGTAGCTGCCTTCCTGCTCCGGCGAGGGCCGCCGCAACGCGCACGACGCTCAGGCGGCCTTGCTGCGCAGCCGGAGCATGCCCAGGCCGAGGGCGACAAAGGCGTCGCCCGAGATGCGCTTGAACAGCCGCACGCGGCGGGCCTCGGAGAAGCCACGCTTCATGCCCCCGCTAAGTGCATTCCGCAATGGCTGCCGGGCATGGTGTGCGGGCCACGGGGGCGAAATCCCGGGGGTATCGCGTACGGCAGCCTGGGATAGAGCGAACCATTGATGACCATCTGGCCGGGCAGGATTCTCATATTTAGTGTGTACTTTGCCATCTTGTCGCGTCTCCTCGTTTATATTGCGGCCTTGCCTTTCCCGGTTCCTGGCATCCACCGCCTCCGGCCCGGCTTGGCTCGCGACCGGACAACCGTTATTGTGACAATTTTATTGCATCAGGCCATGCCAGAAATCCCTGCAGGGACTTATGATGCCCCTGCCCGGCCGCAGCGGCACGTCAGCCGTGCGTGCACCCGGCGCGTTCAGATACCGGCAGGCCGCCGGGCGCGGGTCTGCGCCATGAGGTGCCAGACGCACTGGCGCGTAGCCTCCATGCCAGCCGGCGGCCCGGCTCCGCATCGCTGCCAGGGTCTCAGCCAAGGAAAGCCAACGTGAAATCGACCAACCGAGCCGTCGTCCTGTTCTTGTGGGCGGCGCTGTACTTCTGCACCGGCTACATCTCGCACAAGCTCAATGGCCCGTTCTCCGCCACCGGCTATATCTGGCTGCCGGCCGGCGTGACCGTGGCCGCGTTCATGCTGACGCCGATGTCGCGCTGGCTGCCGGTGGGGCTGGCCTTCTTTGCCGCGCAGATGTTGCTGGGCTGGGTGGAAGGACGCGACACCCTGCGGCTGATCCTTTTCTCGCTCGACGAAATCGGCTGCGCCGCGCTTGCGGTGGCCCTGGTCCGGCGCACGCACTTCTCGCTGGAGGGGCTGGCCTTCGTGCGCGGGCTGCTGATCGCCGGGGTGGCCAGCAGCGCCGCCAGCGCCGCGATCGGCGCGGGCTGGTTCACGATCATGCAGGACGTGCCGTTCTGGAACACCGCGCGCATCTGGGGCGCCGCCGACCTGGTCGGCGTGCTGATCGTCACGCCGGTGCTGGCAGGCTGGTCGCGGTTTCGCGCCATGCGTTCGGGCGGCATGAGCCGCGGCGATTTCCTGTTCGGCCTGGGCGCCTTCGCCGCGCTGGTCGTGACCACCTTCTTTATCTTCGATATCAAGACCCTGGCGGCGCTGCCGCGCGGCGTGGTCTTTGCGCTGACCTATATCCCGTTGTTCTTCGCCGCGGTGGTGACGCTGCTGTGGGGCGGCCGGGGCGGCTCGGTGGCGGTAGCGATCCTGGCGCTGTCCGTGCTGGTCAATTCCGGCCAGGGCCATGGCCCGTTTGCCGAAAGCGCGGCCCATCATGGCCGCTCACTGCTTGAAGCCCAGCTTTACCTGGCCGTGGCGGCCCTGCTCACGCTGCTGATCAGCACGCTGCGGACCAGCAGGGAACAGTTGCACGCGCAATCGGCGCGGCGCCAGAACGATGTCAAGCTGGCGCTGGCGGCGAGTTGCCAGCTGGTCTATTGCCTGGACCCGCACAGCGGCACGCTGCGCTGGAGCGGCGACGTGGAACGCACGCTGGGCGTACACGAAGACAGCTTCGCCAGACTCGACGACGTGCTGGCCCATGTGCACCCCGACGACCGCGCCCAAGTGCGCGACCGCTGGCTGCGCGAGTGCGACGGCGAAAACCGCACCGACCTGCTGTTTCGCCTGATGCTGCCGGCCGGCGACTGCACCATGGTGCTTGATATGAGTGGCCCGCTGCTGGACGGCGACGAGTCTGTTGCCATCATCGCCGGGGCATGGCGCCTGCAGGGCGCGGCCATATTCGAGGAACGCGACGCAGCATGACGGCTCCCAAGGGCAGCGGCACGGGTGCCCTGCTCATCCACGGCCTGGGCGGCACGCAGTTCGACCTCGGCCCCATGCACAAGGCCTTGCGGCGCGCCGGGGTGGAAACCCACGCGGTGACGCTGCCCGGGCACGCCGGCACCCCCGAGGATCTGGTCCCCGTGCGCGCCGAGCAGTGGCTCGACACGGTCACGCGGGCCTACGACGAGCTGGCCGGGCAATACGAGACCTTCCATATCATGGGCATGTGCCTGGGCGGACTGCTGGCCCTGGCGCTGGCCGAGCGCCGCCAGCACCGCAAGGGCCGGCTGGTGGCGCTGGCGGCGCCGGTGTATATCGACGGCTGGTCCACCCCCTGGTACCGCGCACTGCGGCACCTGGTCTATCACATCCCCACGCTGCCCGCGCGCATGCGGGTAGAGGAAGAGGAGCCGTTCGGCATCAAGAGCGACCTCGTGCGCGCCATCGTCAAGGCCAAGTTCGAGCGCGGCGACAACTTCCACTACCGCTGGGTGCCGCTGGCCTGCATCCGCCAGGTCGACCGGTTGCGTGGCTGGGTGCTGCGGGGCGCCCCGCGCATCGCCTGCCCCACGCTGGTGGTGAATGCCCGCGAAGACGAACTGACCAGCCTGCGCTCCGCCGACTTCCTGGAAGCCGCGATACCCGACGTGCGCAAGGTGGTGGTGGAAAACAGCTACCACATGATCTGCGTGGACAACGACCGCGAGCAGGTGGTCAGCAGCGTGCTGGAGTTCCTGGGCTTCGATCCGGCGCAGGCACGCCGCCCCGCGCGTGCCAGGGTCGAAGTGCCGATGAGCGGGGAAGCCGTCGCCGCGGTGGTCAACGAATACCTGCAGGCCCTCACCAGCGGCCACTTCGAGGCCATCTTCCCGCTGCTGGAGCCCGGCGTGCGCTGGCGCCACCAAGGCGAGCATCCGCTGGCAGGCAGCTACGATGACCGCGATGCGGTGATCGACATGTTCGCCAGGCTGCAGGCGCTGGCCGGCAAAACGGTGCGCATCGCCGTCACCGCGCCGCCGCGCATTGAGGGCGCCACCGCGGCAATCGATGTGGAGGCCACCTCGGTCATCGACGGCGAGGCGCGTCACAGCCAGGGCACGCAAACCCTGCGCATGCGCAATGGCCGCATTTCGGCGGTGACTTTCCGGCCCGCCGACAACGCCGTAGCCGCCACCGAACCGCTGCCGGCACCCGCGGGCTAGCACGGGCTAGAAGACGCGGCCCAGCTGCAGGTAGAGGTTCCACACGCCATACGGCGCGGCGGCAACGCCGAAGTACAGCGGGCCGATCGCGCTATTGCCGCCGATAAACAGGCTGGCGCTGCTCTTGAACGGCCCGTTGCCGAAATTCCGGCGCCGCAGCCAGACATCGCCCGCCTCAAGGCTGGCGCCCAGCACGGTGGTACGCAGCCCAGGCAGGACGAACTCCCGCAAGTCATTCAGGTAGGTCATGCGGCCGTACAGCAGGTAGTTGCCGGCAAACTGGTCCTGCGCGTAGGCGGAAAGATGCTGGAAGCCGCCCAGCGTGAAGCCGAGACCGCCACTAAGACTGTTGTTGCTGCGATGGTCGCCATAGGTAACCGCGGCCTCGGCAGCCAGGTTCAGGGTGTGGCGGCCGTAGCTGGCGGCCCACAACGCCTTCGCATGGGCATCGTTGAAGCGGTTGTCGGTGCCGCCGAAGGCCAGTTCGTTGGTCGCCAGCAGGTAGTAGCCGGTGCGTGGAAAGAGCGGATCGTCGAGCTGGTCGATGGTGAGCTGGGCACGCACGGTGGGCTGGCGAACGCGAGTGGAGGGGAACAGCCGGCCGTTGCCGACGAGCAGGTTATAGACCGGTGAGGAATCGACCTGCTGATAGTTCACGCCCGCCCGGAATTCCCCCAGCCGGCCCAGCGGCACGCCCAGGTCCAGGCCCGCCACGGCGGTGTCGACCCGGTAGGCGCTCTGCGGCTGGGTATTGCGGTTGGGCGTGGTGTCGCCATAGAGATCGATGCGCTTGCGCCCATATTCCACATAGGGCGCGATATAGAAGCCGAGCCGGTCGAAGACCGGCTGGCGCAACTCGGTGTGCCACTTGGCCTGGCTGCTGCCCAGCACGATGTCATTGCGCCATTCCAGCCCGCCTGGCGTGATCCACGGATAGCGATGCCCCAGTTGCAGGTTGAAACTACCCTGGCCATTGAAGGTGGTGGACACGCCGAAGCCGAACAGCAGGAACTGCGGGCCCCAGGATTTTTGCTGGGCCTCGACCTTCAGCACATTGCGGCCGTCCTCGGTGACCAGTTCCTGCGTTACGCTCTCGAAATCGCCCGTTGTGGAGAGCTGCGCCATCTCTCGGTTCAGCGTGACCGCGTCGTAGGTGTCGCCCTCGGTCACTCCCAGGTACTTGCGCACGAAACTCGCCGGGATGCGGCCTTGCGAATGGATCTGGATGGCGTCGATGCGCGCCGCGACAGCCACCGCCTGGGTGCCCTTGCGCGCCGCCAGGTAGGACTGCCAGGCGTCGGCGGGCAGCGCCAGCGACGCCAGCCGGGGCTCGGACGCCAGCACTGCGTTCCAGCCGCTCCAGATGCCATCGTTGGCGCGCGAGAAGTCGGAGAAGGACAGGTCGCCCAGCTGGGGCTCGATCAGCACGTCGCCCGGCCTGAGCAACGCCTTCTGCGTGCTCACGTTCTGGTTCGTCAGGATGGTGACCATCTGCTGCGTCACCGCCGCCGGCGAGTCCAGGCTGGCGGGATCGTCCAGCGGCGAGGCAATATTGACCGCGATGACCACATCGGCGCCCATGTCGCGCGCCAGTTGCACCGGCAGGTTGCTGACCAGCCCGCCGTCGACGAGCGTGCGACCGTTCACCTTGATCGGCGCGAACAAACCCGGCACCGCTACGCTGGCACGGATGGCGCGCGGCAGCGAGCCATGGTCCAGCACCACCGGGGCCCCGGTGCCCAGGTCGGTGGCAATGGTGCGAAACGGCGTCGGCAGCTTGTCGAAGGCGGCACCGGCCGGCACCTGCGCAGTCCAGTTCTGCAGTAGCGCCAGCAGGCGGTTGCCCTGCGCCAGGCCGGTGGGCAGCTTGATCCTGCCGTCGCCATAGCCGGCCGAGATCCCGATCGGGTATTGCAGGTCGTCCTCGCGCTGCGATTGCGGCAGTTCGGCACGCTCGTTACGGTCGAAGGCGATATCGCTCAGGTTGATATGCGATAGCCGCGCCTCCAGTTCGTTGGCCGACAAGCCGCTGGCATACAGCCCGCCCACCACCGCGCCCATGCTGGTGGCGGCGATGCAGTCGATCGGCACCTGCATCTTCTCGAGTGCCTTGATCACGCCAATGTGCGCATAGCCGCGCGCACCGCCCCCGGACAGCGCCAGGCACACACGCGGGCGCTTGCCGTACGCGGGCGCAGCGGCAAGGCCTGGCGCGGCTGCCGCATGGGCCGGATCGGTGGCAAGTTCGGCCGCCCGGGTGGGCTGCGGCGCCACGGCAAGCCCCGCCGCCAGGGCAAGCAGCATTGGGAGCACCAGATAAGCGCGCGCCAGCGAGCGCCCGCACCAGGCAGTGCGTGAAAGATAGCGGGACATGGACAAACCGCGGCAAGACGGGACAAGACAGACAAGACGGTGAAATCGCCGCGAAGAGATGGCGGGGAAGGTCGTCACGATAGGGCAATTGCCCTTGCTTGAACAGCGCCTCATGCACCGATAAAGTGCTCTTATTACAACTTGCTGGCGAGGACCCGCCTCGCCAGCAAGCTGTCGCGCGGGTCGGCCAGCGCAAACCCGTGACAACATGCATCATGAAGCACAATTGAGGCGGGGCGCCAATGTGTACTGAAAACAACAAAAGAGGCGTCCGGCGCGCCCGCCGGGACGCGGCCTCAGAGCGCAGCCGCAGACTTCCAAGCGCCGGTTTGCGCCAGCCACGGCGACATCGCCTCGAACTGCCAGCGCAGCGGCAGCACCCGGGGGCGCCTGACCACGCGTTCCACGTGCAGCCGCACCAGCCGCTCGGCGCCGTCAAAGGCGTCCACCTCCGGCCCCTGCCAGATGATCTCGCTATGCCCGCTCAGGTGCAGCAGGCTGCCACGCTCGAAATCCGGCACCAGCAGCCCGGCGCGCGGGTTGGCCACGATGTTGCCAATGGTATTGAAGTAGTTGTTGCCGTTGAAATCCGGAAAGGTCAGCGTCCGGGCCCCGTCGACGCGGATAAAACCTGGCTTGCCGCCCCGGTGCGACACATCGGCCCCGCCGCTGTGGACGGCCGCGGCATCGTGATGGTGAGTGGCAATAAAGATCGTATCGGCGGCGCGCAGCGCATCCGCTGCCTCGGCATCCAGGGCGTCGCCGTGCCAAGCCGGCGCGACCCCGACTTCGTCCGGGCTGGCCTCGCGCCAGTGGCGCAACTGGATATAACGCGGACAATTGCCAAAGCTCTGCGCCACCGCCACCGTCAAGCCGGTCTCGTCCACCGCCACGAGGCGGCCGTTCATGCGGTTGCGGCGGCGCGTATGCAGCTCGATGCCAAGCAGGCCGATGTCGGCGCCGGCGCGCAAGGCCACCGCCAGCGGATCGCCCGCCAGCGGTCGCGCGGCAATGCACAGGAGGCCAGGATCGGGCGACTTCATAAAGCCCGGCGCACCGGTCAGCACGGTGGCCCAGGGCATGCCCGCGGCGTCCACGGCGCCGACCATCACGAACGGCAACTGGGCGAAGAACTGGCGATGCTGCGCGGGCATGGCGGGCCGCACCACGCGCCGGCCGGCCACTTCCATCTGCTCCCGGCTGCCGGCACGCTGCTGCGCAGCCTGCTCCCCGGCATGAAAAGGCGATTCGGCGTGCGGCCATGCTTGCAGGTCCATTTCATCCTCCCTGTGCGGCACCGGACGGCGCGGCGGGGCTGGTCGTGGTATTTGGCGTGGCGGCGGACATCCAGGCTCCTGGTGGTTGGGGGGCTGGAACTCATTCTGGGTGCCTTCGAAGTTGAAATAAATGGGGCTGTATGCAGTTGACTACTCCATAAATCGTAATAATGTGAGGCGCATGGACAAGCTCCGCGCCATGCAGACGCGCGCGGGCCTGTCAGTTTTTTTGTGTGTAGGGCAGGTAAAGGCTCAACGCCAATGGGACGGGTGAGGCCCGCATTATCTCAACGACGTGGATGGGTGAAGCGGTCCTCATAGAGAACTGCAAACTGGTTCATGGCAGCCTTCCTGTCGTGCGTTGAGCTGCCCCCTTTTCCCGGTGATGTTGCGCAGGGCCAGCCACAGCAGTTTGGTCGCCGCCACGGTGTCACTAAACTGGTAACGGCCCCGGCCCCGGCCCCATCAGTCCATTAAAACCCGGGACATCCCTAAATTCAATCCATCTGTCGCTCGCCGCGCGGTCGTCCACGATGTTGTGGCGCACCTGTTTCGTCGTGGGCGCGGCGGCACCGCATTAATAAGGCTAGGAGTGGGTCATCGCCGCGCCCACCCCACCACGAAACCATCAAGACGTGATGTGTCGTGATGGTTCGTGCCGGTACCGGTAGATGGGTGAATGGGCGAGGATTCCGCTACCGGGGGCCTCACCACGAAACCCGTGTTGCTCACGGGAGCGTGGCCTTCTAAACTGGTAACGGCATGAGTCCATTAGAACCCGGGGCCTGACGACGAAACCAATGGGGTGCGCAACCCCGACACGCCAGCTTCCTGCAAGGATCGCTTTCTTTTGGTTACTTTTCTTTACGAGTAAAGAAAAGTGACACCTCCGTGTGCGTAAACGGCCAACTACGTACAGCCGCGACAGCAGCTAAAAGCAATAAAACCCCGCCAACCCACGCCGCCCCCCTATTCAAGCTTAATCCCCACCTCCTTTATCAACGGCCCCCACTTCGCCACCTCGGCATCGATAAAACGCGCAAGCGAAACACTATCTCCGGCCGCCGGCTGCAACCCCAGCGCCAACAGCTTGCTGCGCGTCTGCGCATCGGCCAGCACCGCATTGGCATCGCGGTTGAGTTGCTGCACGACGGCAGGCGGCGTCCCAGCGGGCGCCACCAGGCCAAACCACCCATATCCGACCACGCCGGGAAAACCTTGCTCGCCAAACGTGGGCGCGTCCGGATAGACCGGCGTGCGCTGCTCGGCGGACACCGCGATCACACGCAGCTTGCCGGCCTTGATAAACGGCAGCGCGGTAGTGATTGCTGTCAGCGTGGCATCGACCCGGCCGGCCAGCAACTCGGTGTAGGCCGTGGAGTCGCCCCGGTAATGCACGTTGAGGCCCTTGAATTTCGCCTGGGCGGCGAAGAGTTCGGCCGTCAGGTGCGGTCCCGAGCCGATGCCCGGGGAGGCAAAGGTCACGCCGTCCTTCTTCTCGCGTGCCATGCGCACGAAGTCAGCCACCGTGCGTACCGGAGAATCGGCATTGACGATCAGGAAGATCGGCCCCAGCACGCGCGGCCCCACCGCCACGAAATCCTTGTGGATGTCGTAGTGCTGGGATAGCCCCGCCGCGGTATTGATGGCGAACGGCGCTGCTGCCCACAGCAGCGTATAGCCGTCCGGCGTGGCGCGCGCGAGCTGCTCGTTGGCTACGCGCGTGCCCGCGCCAGGCTTGTTCTCCACCACGAACTGCTGCTTGTACTTGCGGCTGAGGCCCTCGCCAAGCAGGCGCGCCGAGATATCGTTGGAGCCGCCCGGGCCGTAGGGCGAGATCAGGCGCACCGGGCGCGAAGGGTACTCCTCGGCATGCAGTGGCGCCAGCATGCCGCCGGCCGCCACGAACAGCAGGGCGTTGCACGCCGCCTTCAATACGTGCCGCCTTTGCGGAATCGGCTTCATGATGGCTCCCTGACTGAAGCTGCCGTGCCCGCCAGCGGACGGATCGGCGGATAGACGAAGGTCTTGTCGAGATGCGCGGGCTGCGGCACGTACAGCCGCAGCGTCACGTAGAACGGACCCGCGGGCGCCGGTAGCCAGTTGCCCTCTTCCGCCGGATCGGCCGGGGGCGTCGCCGACAGGCGCAGCTGCAGGCTGCCGTCGGGCGCGTAGCGCAGGCTGGGGGAGCGGTCGCCCAGGGAATAACGCCCGAGCACGTTGTCTACCAGCATGCAGTCGGTCTTGTCGTACATGGTGAGCGACCAGAACGCGCCCACCTGTGGCTGCGTATCGGCGCCGAAGACCAGTTCGCAGGCGGTGCGGCCATCGAGCGGCGCGCCCTCGCTGTCGCGGTCGGCCATGATGTACATCGCCTCCTCGACGCCGAGCGCGCCGATGTAATTGCGCGCCACCAGCGCGCGTTCGGCAAAACGCGTGCCGAACGATTCGCGGATTTCCACCGGCAGGGTCCAGCCGCCGCCCAGGTCCGACGGCAATGGCGTCGCCAGTTCGGCGAGCACTTCCTTGATCGCGGTGCCCAGGCCTGTGAGTACTGCCTCGCCGAGCGTGGCGGGATCCGAGTCCGCGCCGATGCCGAACGGCGCGAAGCTTGCCACCAGCGCAGCTTCAGCCGCCGGCGGCGGGTTCTTGCGCAACGCCTGGTTGACCACCTCGGCATAGCGGCGCGGATCGCCAAGGTGCTCGCCCGGCTGCATGCCGACATCGAAGGCCCGCGCGGCGGGCTCGCCGCCCAGGGTGGTCAATCGGAACTGGTCCTGCAGCGCGTGGACGGTGGGCAGATCGGCCTCGCCGTCCACCAGCACCCGGCCAAGCAGCCAGACCGCGTCGGTGGGGCAAGCCATCGCGGTGGCGCCCGCCGGCACTTCGCCCCGCCAGCGCGGGCCATGCAGCAGGAAGCGCCCGCGCCCGTTGCCGGTGGTGCGGGTGCCGATATAGCCGAAGGGGTTGGTGTAGAAATCGAGCAGGCCGAGCACGTAGTAGCGGCCGGCGCTGTCTGGCACGTCCAGCAATAGCGGCCCTTGCGAAAGATCGAGCCAGGCATTGCTGTAGAGCGTGTCGTTGTTGGGCGTGACCACCTGGCGATGCTGCGGGCCGAGCAGCTGGCGGGTATGGATGAAATGATTGATCCAGCGCACCGGGGCATCGGGCTGCTGCGCGGCAAATACGCCCGCGCTATTGCGGCGCGGGCAGGTGGCGGCGCGCATGCGTGCCATCTCATAGAGAGGCAGCGTGTAGCGCACCGCGTCGTGGGAAAGCGTGGCGGATCCGGATCTGTTCATGGTGGTTTCCATTAACGGCATTAGCGGAATTAGCGGCACTAGCGGCACTAGCGGCACTAGCGGCGTCAGTTCGTCGATTCAATCGATGCGGTGCACTGCCGGGATGGTGTACTGGCCTTCCAGGAAGGACGGCGCGGGATGGTAGAGCCGCAGGATCAGGTAGAACGGCCCGGCGGGCGCGGGCAGCCAGTTGTCCTCTTGCTGCGGGCGGGCATGCGAGACAGGAATCACCAGGCTGCCGTCGGCTTCCATGCGCAGGCCCGGCGTGCGGTCCCCCACCGCGTAGCGCCCGATTTCGTTGGCGCTGAAATAGCGGTCCTCGCCATACAGCGACACCGACCAGAACGCCTGCGCGGGCGGCAGCATGCCTGGCGCGAAGCGCAGTTCGTAGCGGTGGCGGCCATCGAGCGGCGCGCCATCCGCATCGAAATCGGCCATGGCGTAGATCGCCTCGTCGGCGCGCAGGGCGCCGAGCCCCTTCATCGCGGTGCAGGCGCGCTGCAGCCAGTCGTCGCCGTACATGCCCAGCTTGAGGCTGTAACCCCAGCTCTTGCGGCCCTGGCTGCGGGTATGCGCCTCGATCACGGCCATGGCCTGCGCGTAGGCGCTCTCCAGCCCGGCGACGACTGCCGGGCGCAACGCAGCCAGATCGATCTCGTCTTCCAGCCGGATGCCCACTTTGCGCAACAGGGTCGGCAGGCCGGCTTCCTCCGCTGCCGGCGGAAACTCGCGCAGCGCGTTGAAGAGGTTATGGAAGAAGTCCAGCGCGGGCCGGCCGCTGTCGCGCCATTGCTCCACGCAGTGCGGACGGGCTGCGCCCGGCGTGCGCGTGAGCGCGAAGCCTTGCTCGAAGGCACGCGCCGCCGGCAGGTCTTGCGGCCCCTGTACCAGCACACGGCCGAGCAGCCAGACCAGCGAGCTTGGGCACTGCACCGCGTGCCTGCCGCTGGCCTGCTGGCCCGGTCCGACCAGTTCGATCTCGCCGCCTTCGGCAGCGACGTTGCGCGGGCCCAGGTTCTCGAAGTTGTTGGTGTGGACGTCCAGCAGTTCGATCACGTAATAGCGCCCGGCATCGGGCAGCGGCGGAATCCGCAGCATTACCGGGCCATCGGCGAGGTTGATCCAGCCGCAGAAGTACAGCAGGTCGTTGGCCGGGGTGACGATGTCGCGGTCCTCGTGCGTCCACTGGCGCTCGCTCGCCGACAGGGTATTCACAGGCGCGCGGCCGTAGCCGGTGGCCGCGGCAATCGAGGTCTGCAGGCGGCAGGTGCGCAGCGTCTCCATGAGGGCATAGCCGTAGATCGCAAGCGGAAACGCGGCACCGGCTACCAGTGCCTGCTGGGGGTTGGCCTGCGTGGCCGGGACAAGGGGAGGGTTCATGTTCATGTGTGTGTCTCCTGACGGTTTATTCGAGGGCCGCGCCGCTGGTCTTGACGAGAGCGGCCCAGGCACGGATGTCCTGCTGCATCTGCGCGGCAAAGGCAGCGCGCGGCTGCGGGGTGAAGCGCATGCCCAGCGTGGCGGCCTGCGCCTGCATGGCGGGCTCGGCCATGATGGCGTCGACGGCTTGCTCCAGCCGATCGACGATGGCCGCCGGCGTGCGGGCCGGCGCGAACAGCGCGAACCAGCTATCGATGCGCAACGGCACGCCGGACTCGGCGAAGGTCGGCACGTCGGGCAGCGCCACCGAGCGCTCCGAGCCGGTGACCGCGAGCGCCCGGACCTTGCCGCTGCGGATCAGCGGCAAGGTGCCGGCCAGGTCGGACATGGCTACCGGCAGCGTGCCGCCCATCACGTCGGTCAGCATCGGGCTCACGCCCTTGTAAGGGATGTGGCGCAGATGGATGCCGCTGCTTGCGTTCAGGCTCTCGCCGGCCAGGTGGCCGCCCGAGCCAGGGCCCCACGAGCCATAGGCAAGGTCGGCGCCGGGACGCTTGGCCAGCGCGATCAGCGCCGGCAGGTCCTTGCCCGTGAAGCCCGGCCCCGCCACCAGCACATTGCCGCCGTAGGCGAGGCGCCCCACCGGCACGAAATCGCGCAAGGGATCGTAGGGCAGCCGGGGGAAGATCGACGGCGCGATCGCGTGCGTGGCGGAGATGCCCAGCAGCAGCGTGTAGCCGTCCGGCGCGGCGCGCGCGACCTGCGCGGAACCGATGGTGCCGGTGGCGCCCGCCACGTTCTCGACCACCACCGTGCCGCCCAGGGCGGTCGACAGCCTGGCGGCCACCAGCCGGCCGATCACGTCGGTGCCGCCGCCGGGCGGGAAGGGCACGACCAGGCGGATCGGCTTGTCGGGATATTTCGCCGTTTGCGCTGGCGCGGCGTGGGCCGGTGCGGCGGCCAATGCCGTCACTATGGCGAAGGCGAGTGCGCCGGCCGCCGGCACGCGCGCGCTCCTTGCAGCTTGCAAATGCATGATGCTTGTCTCCTGTTCTGGTTCGAGCCCATCCGCGCGTCCGGTCTGCGCCGGTATGCAGTTGCGCGGTGGCAATACGTTGCTGTGCTACGCCATCTCCTTCACGCCGATGCGCCCGCCGATGCTCCCGCCGGCAGCAAGGTGATCACGGCATCCGCCGCGACCGGGCCATCCGCGCCGATGATGAAAGGATTGATTTCCAGCGTATCGAGCCTGGGCCCCAGCGCGGCGGCCACCTGCGACACGCGCACCAGCAAGTCGGCGGCCTGCGCCAACGGCAGCATGGGGTTGCCGCGATGGCCCCCGAACAGCACCGCCGCGCGGCTTTGCTCGAGCATGGCAAGCGCGCGCTCCGGCGACAGGGGCGCCAGACCAAAGGCCATCTGCCGGAAGATCTCCACGGCGGTGCCGCCGATGCCGGCCAGCACCACCAGTCCGAACACCGGATCGCGCCGCACGCCCACCATCAGTTCGCCCCAGCCGCGCACCATGCGTGCCACCAGCACGCCCTCGAATGGCACGCCGGCATCGGCCCGCGCCAGTGCCGCCTGCATCTGCGCAAAGGCCTTGCGCACGGCGGCGGCGTCCGTCAGGTTGAGGGCCACGCCGCCCACGTCGCTCTTGTGCAGTACATGCGCAGAGCACAGCTTCACGACAACCGGGTAGCCAACGCGCTGCGCCAGCGCCACGGCCTCGTCGGCATCGCGGGCCAGGCCGTGCTCGGCCACCGGCACACCGGCGTCCGCCAGCAGGCGCATGGCGTCGAATTCGGACAGTGCGCTGGCGTCTCCCGGCACCCCGCGCAGAAGCGAAGCCATTGGCGCAACAGGTTCGGTTGCCGGCGGCCTTGCGGCCTTTGCTTCCAGCGCCGCCGCGCGGGCCAGCGCGGCTACGGCCTCGATGGCGTGGGCCGGCTCGCGGAACACCAGGCAGCCGTGGGCTTCCAGCCAGGCGCGCTTTTCGTCGTCGACCACGCCGGACAGCAGCAGCGGCGCGGCGCGCTTGTCCTCATGCAGCGCGGCGATGGTGCGCTGGAGTGCATCCCACAGGCGCGGCGCGTTGGCGCCGCCGGCCAGGAAGGCCACCACGCTGCCGTACTCGCCGCAGGTGGCCACGCCGGCCATCGCATCGAGCAGCACGGCGGGCTGGGCCACCACCTGGCCTGTGACGTCGATCGGGTTGGCGGTGCTGGCAAAGGGGATGCTCTTGCGCAGCGCCTGCGCGGCAGCCGCCGGCATGGGCGGCAACGGCATGCCCAGCTGCTCGGCGCGATCGGCCATCATGATGCCCACGCCACCGGACACCGTGACGATGGCCAGGGGGGCCACCGCATCCGCGCTCAGGCCGCCGGGGCTGTGCCAGCGCGCCGGACGGCGTCCGCGCGACAAGGTGTAGCCGAGCCGGAAGAAGTCCTCCAGCGTATGGGCGCGGTGCACGCCGTATTCGTCGAACACCGCCTGGTAGACCGCGTCCTCGCCTGCGAGGCTCGCCGTGTGGGATTGCGCCGAGCGCGCGCCAGCTTCGGTGGTGCCCACCTTGGTAATCACCACCGGCTTGCCGGCGGCACGCGCGGCGGCCAGCGCCTGGCGCAGGCGCGCGCCGTCGCGGCAGCCTTCGATATAGGCCAGGATCACGCGCGTGTCATCGTCCTGCGCCATCCATTCGATCACATCGGCCACTTGCAGGCCGGCCTCGTTGCCGGTGGTCACCCAGTGGCTCAGGCCCAGCCCGGCCTCGCGCGCCAGCGCGAAGGCGTAGGCACCGAACGCGCCACTCTGGCTGACCAGCCCCACGTCGCCCACCGGTGGCGCGCCCGTCAGCGGGATCGGCGAGAAGGTGGCGAACATGCGCTCGCGCAAATTCATCGCGCCCAGGCAGTTGGGGCCCAGCAGGGCCACGCCGTGCCGGCGTGCGCTTTGAGCCAGCGCCAGCTGCATGGCCAGGCCTTCCCCGCCCACTTCGGCAAAGCCCGAGGTAAAGAAGATCGCGGCGCGCGTGCGGTTTTGCGCCAGCTGCGCCATCACGGACTCGGTCGCCACGGCGGGCACCGCCACGATGGCCAGGTCAACGGCCTCGCCGATGGCGGCCAGCGACGGGTGCGCGCGCAAGCCCTGGATCTCGCCGGCGCTCGGATGCACGGGGTAGATGCGCCCGGCATAGCCAAGCTCACGCAGCAGGCGGATGGGCATGCCGCCCACTTTGTCGGGTTGCGTGGACGCGCCGATGACCGCGACCGAACGCGGTTTCAGCAAGGAGTCTAGATCGGGCATGGCTTGGTCTCCGGATTGCCTTGAAGGCTTGTTTTTGGGTAGGGCGCCTGTGCCGGCGCTGCCTTTGTGTCGTGTGGCGCAGCGCTGCTATTGCCGCAGCCCCGCCGCCGATTCGATCGACCGCGTCATCTCCATCAGCAGCGGCGCGATCTTCTTTTCCAGCATGCCGCGCCGCAACTGCGACGCCGAGATCGCGCAGTTGAACAGCAGCGGACGGTTCAGGTAGACGATGCGCGAATACACGCCGACACCATGGACGTTGCTGCCCGCGTCGCCTTCGTTGGTGGCGAAACCGCGCTTGGGGTAATGCGCCACGTTGTGGCAGACGGTGTCGTAGCAGGCCGCGTATTCCTCGGGGCGTTCGCGCCGCGCGGCCAGCATCAACGTTTCGAATTCCGCCTTGGACAAGGTGCTCAGGAAGGCGCGGCCCATGCCGGTGTTCAACACCGAGCGCACCGCGCCCACGCCGGGGCGTGCCGGCGTGCCTTCGTTATGCGTGCAGGTCAGCAGGTAGGTCACGTCGAGCCGGTGCGCCACGCCCAGCGAGACCGCGCCCGCGATGCGGTCGGCCAGCGCCTGCATCAACGGCCGCGCCACATGGCGCACCTGCAGGCCGGTCAGGTAGGGATAGCCCAGCGCCAGCACCTGGGCGCCGACGAAGTACTTGTCGAGCTTGGGGTCCCAGTCGAGGTAACCCAGCTCGAACAGCGTGCGGCAGATGCGCGATACGGTGGCGCGCGGCAGTTGCAGGCGTTCGGAGAGTTCGCCGTTGCCAAGCGGCCGCGGCTCGTCGATGAAGCAGCGCAGCAGCGCAAACCCCTTGGCCAGCAAACCGCCGAAAGACGGGTCGTCCTTCCGGCGCTCGGCAATGAATTGTTCAACTGGCGTGTTCATCTTGTCTCCTTGCTCCGCAGTGTGGGTGCGACTTTTTTCTGTGTCAAAGATCGGAATTGATTTCCATATATTGGAAATATAGACCTGCTCTTGACGAAACTTCGTGGTAGCCATAAGGTTCACAAAATCGAATCCGAATTCGCATACGGAATTTGCCATGCCCATCTCGTCCTCTGCCGCGTCCCCCGCCAAACCCGCCAAGGAGACTTCCGCCTTCCCCACCGTGGCCACCCCTTCGATCCTGCAACCGCCGCGCCAGCGGCGCGCCCGCGAGACCGAGCAAGCCCTGCTGGATGCGGGCCGCGAACTGCTGGCGCAGCGGGATTTCTCGGCAGTTTCCGTGGCCCAGATCGCCTCCGCTTGCGAAGTGTCCGTGGGGGCCTTCTATGGCCGTTTTCGCGACAAACAAGCGTTTTTCGAGTCACTGCGTGCACTGGTCATGCAGGAAACCGGCGAATCGGTGGCGCGTTACCTGCGCGTGGAGCGCTGGGAGGAAGTGCCCACCGACGTCATGCTCGAAAAAATCATGCGTTACGTGGTGCTGGGCTGCCACTCCAATCGCGGCGTGATCAAGGCGTCGCTCAAGCATGCCTCGATCCGCCCGGAAGAATGGCTGCCGCATCAGGAAAGCGGCAAGGCGGTGGTGGAGCGCGTGGTGGCCCTGCTGGTGCCGCGCCTGCCGATGCCGGCCGAACAGGCCGAGATGCGGGTGCGCTTTGCCATGCAGGCCGTGTTCAGCATCGTGGTCAACGCCATCCTCAACGGTGCCGGCCCGCTGCCGCTGGACGACGAACGGCTGCCTGGCGAAATGACGCGCCTGGTGGCGGGCTACCTGGCCATGCCGGCCTGACGCCACGAGCCGCCGCGGGCAAATCGTCCCGCCCATGACTCCCGCCTCGCATTACCCGGAAATACTGCGGAAATACCCCTATCGGCGCGCGCACTCGCTCGGAGCGCGCGCCGAATCCAATAAAACCCGAGGAGACAAACCATGACATTACGCAGCCCGTTCTGCGGGAAAGCTGCCGCCCTGCTCGCGTGCGCGTGCGCGGCACTGCTGCCGGTAGCCGTGCAAGCCCAGGCCGGCTACCCCGGCAAGCCCCTGCACCTGATCGTGCCCTACCCCGCGGGCGGCCTGACCGACACGCTCTCGCGCACGCTGGCGCAAGGGCTGGGCAAGCGGCTGGGACAGACCGTGGTGGTGGAGAACAAAGGCGGTGCGGGCGGCATCATCGGCACCGACTATGTCGCCAAATCCGCTCCCGATGGCTACATCCTGCTGCTGACCATTCCCGGTCCGATCACCGCCAACCTGGCCCTCTACAAGAAGCTGCCCTACGATCCGCGCGCCGACCTGCGCCAGGTTTCCGACGTGGCGATGGCCCGCACGGTGCTGGCCGTCAACGGCGCACTGCCGGTCAAGACCGTGGCGGACCTGATCGCCTATGCCAGGCAGGAGCCCGGCAAGCTGCGCATGGGTTCCTGGGGGCCGGGCACCCAGCCGCATACCATCCAGGCCTACCTCGACAAGACCTACGGCGTCGATATCCTGCACGTGCCCTATCGCGGCGAAGGCCCCATGGTGAGCGACCTGCTGGCCGGCCAGGTCAATATGACGGTGGGCTCGGTGACCTCGCTGAAGCAGCACTTCGCCAGCGGCAAGCTGCGTCCCCTAGCCGTCACCGGCACCCGGCGCGCCAAGGCGCTGCCCGACGTGCCGACCTTTGCCGAGGCCGGCTACCCCGACGAGCCTTACAAGCTGGTCGGCCCCATCACGCTGCTGGTGCCGGCGCGCACGCCAAACGACATCGTCGACCGCCTGGGCCGCGAGGTCAGCGCGTTGGTGAAGTCGCCCGAGATCAGCCAGCGTATCGAGGACATGGGCGCCGAGCCGATCGGCAACCTGCCGCCCGAGGCCGTCAGCGCCTACAAGGCCTACCTGCCGGGGGTACTCAAGCTGACCGCCGATACGGGGGTCACACTGGATTGAGGCCGGCCCGGGGACGGGATAATGCAGCGCAGAAATGGCCGCTATGAATCCGGCGGTGCTTCCCTTGGCCGCTGTCCGCCGCAACCCTACAATGACTGCACCTTCGCGCGGCGCCTTGGCGCCGCGTGCCCATTTCCGCTTCGCTTCCGGCGGCGCCTTCGGGTGCCGACATCACATATGGCAACGCTCTTCCTGGTACGGCACGGTCAGGCCTCATTCGGCGCCGCCAACTACGACTGCCTCTCCGACACCGGCCGGCAGCAAGCCCGCTGGCTGGGCGAGTATTTCCGCGAGCGCGGCGTCTCCTTCAAGCGGGTGGTGGCCGGTTCACTGGTCCGCCAGCAAGACACGGCGCTGGAAATCCTGGCCGGCATGGGGGCCGGCGATGTGCCGGTCGAAACTGCCGATGCGATCAAGGCGCGCATCGAGACGCACCCCGGCCTGAACGAACACGATGGCGAGGCACTGTATCGCAGCCATACAGGCGGCGCGGATCATCGAACCCACCAGAATACCGACTACAACGACTATTGGAGGACGTTCCGCGCGGCTTACCAGGCGTGGACGCTGGACCAGCTGGTTGGCATGCCGGAATCCTGGGCGGAGTTTGGCGGACGTGTCCGCGCCAGCCTGGCCCATGCCACGGAAGGCGCGGCGCGTGAAGACGCGCTGCTGGTGGTGAGTTCGGGGGGCGCCATCGGGCGCGTTATAGCGGATTTGCTGGGCGCGCCGCCACAGACGGCGATTGAGTTGAACCTGCAGTTCCGCAATACGGCTTTTTGCGAAATCATCGCCGGACGCGGCACACAGCGGCTGCTCAGCTTCAACAGCCTGCCCCACCTGGAGCGGGCGGACCGCAGGCACGCCATCACGTTCGCATAACGGCGTGCGGGCGAGCGGACGGAGGGTGAGCATCATCGCCCACCGTCCACCTTCCACAGTCCACCCGCGTCTGCAGGCTTACAGCCGTTCCACGATGGTCACGTTGGCCATGCCGCCGCCTTCGCACATGGTCTGCAAGCCATAGCGCTTGCCATGCGTATGCAGCGCATGCACCAGCGTAGTCATCAGCTTCGCCCCCGAGCCACCAAGCGGATGGCCCAGCGCGATGGCGCCACCATGCACATTCATGCGCGCCGGATCGGCCCCGGTGGCCTGCAGCCACGCCAGCGGCACCGGTGCAAAGGCTTCATTGATCTCGAACAGGTCGATATCGCCGATCTTCATGCCGGCCTTTTCCAGCGCCCGCAGGGTAGCCGGCAGCGGTGCTTCCAGCATGATCACGGGATCGTGGCCAAGCACCGACATATGATGGATGCGCGCCAGTGGCTTGACGCCCAGCTTCCTGAGCCCGGCTTCGTTGACCACCATCAGCCCGGCGGCGCCATCGCAGATCTGGCTGGCGCTGGCAGCCGTCACGGTGCCGCCTTCCTCGATCAGCTTGACGCTGCCGATCGACGCCAGGCTGGCCTCGAAGCGGATGCCTTCATCCACCGTGTGCAGTTCGCCATTGCCGCTGCCGTCGGCGGCGCGCACCGCTACCGGCACGATCTCGTCCCTGAAGCGCCCCGCCTGCGTGGCGGCGATGGCGCGGCGATGGCTTTCCAGCGCGTAGCGGTCAAGGTCGTCGCGCGTCAAACCATACTTGCGCGACATCATCTCCGCGCCAGTGAACTGGCTGAACTTCACGCCGGGATAGCGCTCCTGCATGGCCGGGCTCATCGAGCTGCCGAGGCCGTTCTTGAACGGCAGCGTGGAGGGCAGGCCCATCGGCACGCGCGTCATGCTTTCCACGCCGGCCGCGATGACGATGTCCATGGTGCCCGACATCACCGCCTGTGCGGCGAAATGCAGCGCCTGTTGCGACGAGCCGCACTGGCGGTCGACCGAGGTGCCGGGCACGCTCTGCGGCAGGCGCGAGGCCAGCACCGCATTGCGCGCCACATTGCCGGCCTGCTCGCCGGCCTGGCCCACGCAGCCCATGATCACGTCCTCGATCAGCGCCGGATCGGCGCCGCTGCGTTCCACCAGTGCGTTCAAGACCTGCGCGGCCAGATCCGCCGGATGCCAGCCCGCCAGCTTCCCGCCCTTGCGCCCGCCCGCGGTTCGCGCGGCCGCTACGATGTATGCCTCTGCCATGTGTTCTCCTCTTATCGTCGTTCCGGGCGAACCGCCCGTGGTGGCCGCGCGCCGGGAATGGCGCGGCAAGCCTCGCCAGCCTGTTGCGGATTCTGGCGCAGCAGCCGGGCGCCCGGCGTCGTCGGAAGCGACGATTGCGCGGCGCCGGCGGTCCCGCGCGCCGGTTGCTGCCCTTCAGGTGCGGGGTGCCAGCACCGAGAAGATGGCCGTGGCGCGCAACAGGCAGCGCTCCCCAGCCATCACGTGGCAATGGCCGAAGCGCAGCCGCGAACCCATCTTGTCGAACGCGACATGCGCCTCGATCCATTCGCCCACGCGGCCGGCATCGAAGTAATCCAGGCTGAGATTGACGGTCACCGCGAGCGGTTTGCGCTCGCCCTCCATCGCCATCATCATGCCGATGGCAGTATCGGCCAGCGTGGCCAGCATGCCGCCGTGCGGGATGCCGAGCGGGTTGAGGTGATGCTTGCCGATGCGCAGGCCCACCGCGCGCCGCTCGCGGTCCACGTAGAGCTGGCCGAGATGGGCGAGAAAGCCGCTGCTGGCACGCATGGGCTCGAAGCCCGGCGGGACTGTGTCGGTGGCGTCGGTGGCATCGGCTCCGCCAGCGCCGGGAAGTTGGTTGGATTCAGCCATGCCGGTCATGCCGCCTTGAAATAGCGCGAAGCCACGCCAAGCTGCTCGCGGCACTCGGCCACCATGCGCTCGATCAGCTCGGCGCAGGTCGGGATATCGTCGATCAGGCCCACGCACTGGCCCGCGCTGATGATGCCGCCATCGGTCTCGCCGGCGGCGAGCGCGGCCTTGCCGCGTACGCCCGCCACCAGGTGCTTGACGTCCTCGAACCGGGCGCCGCCGGGTTGGCGCTCGATGGTGACCACTTCGTCGGAGACGGCATTCTTGAGCACGCGCGCGGTGTTGTGCAGCGTGCGGAAGATCAGGTTGGTGTCGCGCTCGCTGGCATCCACCAGGGCCTGCTTGACGTTGCGGTGGATCGGCGCCTCGCGCGTGGCGCAAAAGCGCGTGCCCATATTGATGCCCTCCGCGCCCAGCACCAGCGCCGCCGCCATGCCGCGCCCGTCGGCGATGCCGCCCGAGGCAATCACCGGAATGCCCAGCCGGCGCGCCGCCAGTGGAATCAGCACCATGCCCGGCACGTCGTCCTCGCCGGGGTGGCCCGCGCATTCGAAGCCGTCGATCGACACTGCGTCCACGCCCAGGCGCTCCGCCGACAGCGCATGGCGGATCGCCACGCACTTGTGGATCACCTTCATGCCGGCGGCCTTGGCGCGCGCGATATGTTCCCTGGGATTGTTGCCTGCGGTTTCCAGCACCTTGATGCCGCTCTCGATGATCACGTCGAGGTAGCGCGCGTATGGCGGCGGGTTGATCGAGGGCAGCAGGGTCAGGTTGACGCCGAAGGGCTGGTCGGTCAGTTCGCGGGTGCGGCGGATCTCGGCGGCCAGCGCCTCGGGGGTGGGCTGGGTCAGCGCGGTCAGCACGCCGAGACCGCCGGCGTTGGATACCGCGGCGGCCATTTCAGCGTAGCCTACCCACTGCATGCCGCCCTGGATGATGGGATAGCGGGTGCCCAGCAATTCGGTGATGCGCGTCTTCATGAGGTTTCTTCTCGCTTCATGTCGTTCAAGAGTTCTATGTTCTATGTTCTGCCGGCCTTGCCTGCTCGCGGTGCGGTCTCGCCGCCAGGCGTGCTGGCGCCAGTCTACGGCGAGGCGGCCGCGCCTACCTCGTCGGATTCGACGATTGCAGGCGCATGATTCTGCACTACCTTAACCATCAACCCATTCGAGCAGCCAAGGCCAGCCATGAGCAACTCCAGTTCCACGACTCCCTCCAGCTTCGAGACCCTGCAATACGCCGTTGACCAGGGTGTCGCCACCATCACCCTGCACCGCCCGGACAAGCTCAACGCCTTCACCGCGCAGATGATGCAGGACCTGATCGATGCCTTCGACGCCACCGATGCGGACGACAACGTGCGCGCGGTGATCGTCACCGGCTCCGGGCGCGCCTTCTGCGCCGGCGCCGACCTGTCCTCGGGCGGCTCCACCTTCGACTACGAGAAGCGCTACGGCGCCAGCAAGGAAGCCGCGCACCGCGACGGCGGCGGGCGCGTGGCGCTGCGCATCTTCCGCAGCCTCAAGCCGGTGATCGCCGCGGTCAACGGTGCCGCGGTGGGCATCGGCGTGACCATGCAACTGCCGATGGATATCCGCCTGGCCTCCACCGACGCCAGGTTCGGCTTTGTGTTCGCGCGGCGCGGCATCACGCCGGAGGCGGCATCGTCGTGGTTCCTGTCGCGCGTGGTCGGCATTTCGACCGCGCTGGAATGGTGCTACACCGGCCGCGTGTTCTCGGCGCAGGAAGCGCTGGAGCGTGGGCTGGTGCGCTCCGTGCACGCGCCCGAAGACCTGCTGCCGGCCGCGCAGGCGCTGGCCCGCGAAATCGCCGACAACGCGGCGCCGGTCTCGGTGGCGATCTCGCGCCAGCTGATCTGGCGCATGGCGGGCGCCAGCCACCCGATGGAGGCGCACCGGCTGGACAGCCGCGCGATCCAGTCGCGCGGCCAGTCGGCGGACGTCAAGGAAGGCGTCAGCGCTTTCCTGGAGAAGCGCCCGGCCCGCTTCCCCGAGCGCGTCTCGCAGGATATGCCGGACTTTTTCGACTGGGGCAACGAGCCGCCTTTTATCTGAGCACACGGAGAGCAGCGTGAACGTCAGCATGGCAGTCCAGACCCGCAAATCGGTGCGCGGCTTCCTGAACACCCCGGTGCCGCCCGATATCATCCGCGAGGTGCTGGAGCAGGCGGCGCGGGCGCCCTCGGGGGGCAACCTCCAGCCCTGGCACCTGCACGTGGTGGGCGGCGAGCCGCTGGAGCGGCTCAAGGCCACCATGCGCGAGCGCATTGCCGGCGCGCCCGGCGGCGAACGCTTCGCGTACGATATCTACCCGCGCGAGCTGGTCTCGCCCTACCGGGAGCGCCGCTTCCAGGTGGGCGAAGACCTTTATCGCTGCCTGGGCATCCCGCGCGAGAACAAGCGCGCACGCATTGCGCAGTTTGCCAATAACTTCACGTTCTTCGGCGCGCCGCTGGCCTTGTTCTGTACCGTGGACCGCCGCATGGGCCCGCCGCAATGGTCGGACCTCGGCATGTACCTGCAAACCGTGATGCTGCTGCTGCGCGAGCACGGCCTGGACAGCTGCGCGCAGGAATGCTGGGCGATGTATCCGGAAACGGTCTCGGGCTTTCTCTCCCTGCCTGCCGAACGCATGCTGTTTGCCGGCATGGCGATCGGCTACGAGGATCCCGAAGCGCCGGCCAACCAGCTTCGCGCCGCGCGCGCGCCGCTGGAGGAATACGCGGAATTCATCGGAATCTGATCGGATCTGATCTGATCCGATCCTGGTATCCGGGACAACCTTTACAGCAAGCCCAGTTGCCGCGCGATGGCGACCGCCTGCGTGCGGTTGCTCGCTCGCAGCTTCGCGCTGATATTGCGCAGGTGGGTACGCACCGTGGTCTCCGAGACGAAGAGCCGCTCGGCCATCGCCACATTGGAAAAGCCCTCGGCCAGCAAATGCAGCACCTTCTGCTCCTTGGGCGTCAGCGCCTCCAGCAAGCCGTGGCGCGCCTGCATGGCGGCGGGGTCCGCCGGCTCCGGCGCACCGCCGCAAGCCTGCAGCAACCGTTCCACGTATCCCGCGGGCAGCGCGCTGCCCTGGCGCACACAGGCTTCGCCTGCCAGCCGCCGGATCTCCGCGCTCTCGTCGGCAAAGATGCGGATAAATCCTTCCGCGGCACCGAAGCGCAACGCCTCGCCCATCACGAGCAGCGCGCGCGCGGCATCGCCGCTGCGCTGGCAGGCCAGCGCCAGCAGGATGCGCAGCTTGAGCGCGCGCCGCATCAGTTGCGCGCGCTCGGCGGCGCCGAGTTCCTTCTCGATGGCCTCGCGCGTGGCGGCCGAGGGCTCGCTGAACAGCGCGAGCCGCAGCTGCCCCATGGCCACGTCTTCCAGGTCGTTGGCGAAGGAGCTGACGGTGCTGGCGCCGGGCCGGGCCCGCCACAGCGCCGGGTCCGCGGCGTGCCGCAGCGCCTCCTCGGCGGCATGGCGGTTGCCCTGCAGCAAGGCCAGGCGTGCGCGCTCCAGCATGGCACCCAGCACCAGCCGCGGCAGGCCGCGATGATGGCCGAGGTGTTCGAGCGCGGCCAGCCATTCGTGCGCGCCATCCACGTCCCCGCGATCGCAGGCGATACGGGCCAGCACGGTATGGCCGCTGATGATCTGGTCGGGCAGGCCCAGGTCGCGCGCCAGCGGTACGTACACATTGAGCAGGCGCTCCGCGCGCTCGCGCTCGTTGATCTCGTAGAGCGCGTCGGCCAGCAGGATGCCGGCCATGGCGTTGCCGTTGGTGGGGCCGTAGCGGTTCGGCAGCATGGTGCTGGCGGCAATCCGGAAGCGCGCCAGCGCCTGCTGCAGGCGGCCCTGGCGCAGGTCGATCAGCCCCTCCACCGACTCCGAAAAGATCTTGTTGAAGTTGCTGTCGGAGCCGCGCACCACCTGCCGGGCCACGCCCAGCAGCCGCCGCGCTTCGCGGTAGTCACCGGTGACCGCGGCCATGCGCGCCATCGAGGTGGCAAGGATGGAGTCCGGGAACGGGTAGCCCATCGGCAGCGGCAGGGGATCGTCGCGGCTGTAGGCGCGTGCCTCGTCGAAGCGGTCCATCATGTTCAGCAGCATATGGCGCAGCGCGCGCACATGGGCGAGCAGATCGCCCTCCGCGCCGGCCAGCGGGATGGTCTGCAGCAGCGCAATGGCGTCAGCCGGGCCGCGCGTAAACGACAGCGCCCAGACGTGGGCGATCTGCAGCTTGGGCCACGCCGCCAGCGCGTCGGCCGGCACGGCGTCCAGCCAGCGCGTCAACAGGCGCATGCGGCCTAGCGCCAGCAAATCATCCACCGCGCGCGCCATCAGCGGCAGCGCGTGGGCGACCGCGCCTGCAGCCAGCGCATGCTCGATGGCGGGCACCGGCCGGTCCTGCTGCTCGTACCAGCGCGACGCGGCCATCTGCAAGGCGGGCACCGCGTCCGGCATGGCCTGCTGCAGCTGCGCGCGCAGGAAGCTGGAGAACAGGCTGTGGTAACGGTACCAGCGCGTATTGGGCTGGGCCGGACGCTCGGCGCCGCCATGGCGCTCGCCGTCCAGCGGCATCAGGAACAGGTTGGCGCGCTCCAGCCAGGCGAGGATCTCCTGGCTGTCGGCGGCGCAGCACACGGCGTCGCACAGGGGCCCGCTGAGCTGGTCGAGGATGGAGGTGCGCAGCAGGAAGGCGCGCACGGCGTCCGGCAGGTGCAGGTAGACGTCTTCGACGAGGTAGTCGGCGATGGCGGCATTGGAGCCGGAGAAGCCGGCAATGAAGGCATCCGGCTGGCCGCGCCGCTCCAGCGCCACCGAGGCCAGCCACAGCGCGGTGGCCCAGCCTTCGGTGCGGCGATGCAGGGTGGAGATGGCCGCGGGTTGCAGCGCCAGGCCGCGCGCGCCGCGCAGGAAGTGATCGGTTTCGTCGGCGGTAAAGCGTAGCTGGGCGGGCTCGATCTCCAGCAGCTCGCCGCGCGCGCGCAAGCGCGCCAGCCCGGAATCCGGCACCCAGCGCGTGCCGACCACCAGGCGGCCGCCGGGTGGCAGTTGCTCCACCACCTGCCAGACCAGGCCGGCCACGGCGGGATTCTGCAAGGCCTCGAAGTCGTCCAGGAACAGGGTAAAGGGGCGGTCGTGGCCGGCCATGCGGTCGATCAGCGCCAGGGCCTGCTCGCCAAGCGACTGCGGGGCCGGCTGGCCGGCGGCCAGCGGCGCGCCGCCCTTGCGCAACACCAGTTCGAAAGCGGCTTCGAGCGAGCCGAGAAAGCGCGTGGCGTCGTTGTCCGCGCGGTCCAGCGTGAGCCAGGCGGTGGCAATGCCGTCGGCGTCCAGCCGCGCGCGGCATTGCAGCATGGCGGTGGTCTTGCCGAAACCGGCCGGCGCGCGCACCAGCACCAGCTTGACGAAACCGGCCGCGCACACCGCATCGCAAATGGCGCGGCGCTCCACCTGGAACGGGGTCAGCATGGGCGGGCGCAGCTTTGCCACCAGCGTGGCAGCGCGGGCGGCGCCCCGATGGCCCACGCTGGTCTCCTCGATTGTTGCCATTCGCCGTGTCTTCCTGTTGGCGGCGGCACCCGCGCCGGGCGGGTGCCGCGCGATCGGCACCGGCTGATGGTGGCCGGCTGCTGGCGCCACATGCGCCAGGGATCGAACGGCTGATTATGGCGTAAACGCCCGCACGGCACCCGGCTCGTCCATGTGCGCCGGGTCCGCAGGACCGTAGGGCCCTGGCAATTGGACAGGCAAGACGACGACCCACATTGTCCGGACAGGCGGCCGCCCCGGGCATCGTCGGAAGCGACGAACGCGCCTTGGTGCGGCGCCGCAAACGGCGCACCGGCACGCGCGCGGCGAAGCGCGATTCGTCGTATCCGACGATGCGGCCCGGCGACCGCTTCGCATAATGGCAAGTGCCCTTAAGCAAGCAACCGTGCCGAGGATCCACCGTGGATTTCCAATTCAGCGAAGAACAATCGATGCTGCGCGACACGCTCGCGCGCTACCTGGCCGACCACTACCAATTCGAGGCGCGCCAGGCGGCAATCCGCTCGCCGGCGGGCTGGCGGCCGGCGTGCTGGAAAGCGCTGGCGCAGGAGCTGGGCCTGCTCGGCGCGGCATTCCCGGAACGCTTCGGCGGGCTGGGCGGCAATGCCATCGAACACATGATCGTGTTGGAGCAGTTTGGCCGCCATCTGGTGGTCGAGCCCTACCTGTCGACCGTGGTGCTCGGCGGCGGTGCCTTGCTGCATGGCAGCGAAGCGCTGGCCGCCAGCTGGCTGCCCGCCATCATCGGCGGCGAGGCGACGGTAGCCTGGGCGCACGGCGAGCCGCGCAGCCGCTACTGCCTGCACGACGTCGAGACCACCGCCAGGCGTGGCGAGGGCGGCTGGCGCCTGAGCGGGCACAAGGCGGTGGTGGTGGCCGCGCCGTGGGCCACGCACCTGGTGGTAAGCGCACGCAGCGCGGGCGAGCGCCGCGACCGCGCCGGCATCAGCCTGTTCTGGATCGAGCGCGATGCGCCTGGCGTGACGCTGCGCGAATACCCCACGGTAGACGGTTCGCGCGCAGCCGACGTCCTGCTCGACAACGTCTTCGTGCCGGACAGCGCCTTGCTGGGCGCCGAGGGCGAGGCGCTGGCGCTGATCGAGCGCCTGAGCGACGAGGCAGCCGTGGCGCTGTGCGCCGAAGCCGGCGGCGCCATGAGCCGGATGCTCGGCGATACGGTCGACTACGCGCGCCAGCGCAAGCAGTTCGGCGTGCCGATCGCCACCTTCCAGGTGCTGCAGCATCGCATGGCCGACATGTATGTGCAGCTGGAACAAACCGTGGCGCTGACCCAGGTCGCCGCCATGCAGGCAGGCGCGGACCCCGCGCAGCGCGCGCTGGCCGCCAGCGCCGCCAAGGCGCAGGCCGGACAGGCGGGCAAGTTCGTGGGCCAGGCCGCGGTACAGATCCACGGCGGCATGGGCGTAACCGAAGAGCTTGCCGTCGGGCATTACTTCAAGCGCGTCACCGCCATCGACCTGCAGTTTGGCTCGACCGAACATCACCTGCGCCGCTACGCCGACCTGCTGTATCCGGTTGCCGCGTGAGCGCACGCACCCTGACCCGCACTGACGATCATCCCGAGGCCCACCGATGCATCTCGATTTCTCCCCGCAAGAACTGCAGTTCCGCGACGAGGTCCGCGCCTGGATCACCGAAGCCTTCGACCCCGGGCTCAAGGCCATGATGGCGCGCACCAAGAATGGCTACCTCGACAAGGAAGGCCAGGTGCGCTGGCAGAAGAAGCTGTTTGAACGCGGCTGGGCCGCGCCCAACTGGCCCGAGGAGTATGGCGGCCCGGGCTGGACGCCGGCCCAGCGCTACCTGTTCCAGGCCGAGACTGCCGCCGCCGGCTGCCCGACCGTATCGCCGATGGGCCTGAAGATGGTGGCACCGGTGATCATGAAATACGGCACCCCGGAGCAAAAGGCGCGTTTCCTGCCGCCCATCCTGCGCTCCGACATCTGGTGGTGCCAGGGCTACTCCGAACCCAACTCCGGCTCCGACCTGGCCTCCCTGCAGATGCGCGCCGAGCGTGGTCGCGACCAGGACGGCGAGCACTACCTGCTCAACGGTTCCAAGATCTGGACCACGCATGCGCAATGGGCCGACTGGATGTTCTGCCTGGTACGCACCAGCCGCGACGCACGCCGCCAGGACGGCATCTCCTTCGTGCTGGTGGATATGCGCACCCCCGGCATCACGATCGCCCCGCTGCCCACGCTGGACGGGCCGGTCGCCGGCCAGCAGGAAGTCAACCAGGTGTTTTTTGAAGACGTGCGCGTGCCGCTCGGGAACCGCATCGGCGAGGAAGGCCTGGGCTGGACCTACGCCAAGTATCTGCTCGAATTCGAACGCGGCGGCAGCTACGGTCCGATGCTGCGCCAGCAACTGGGCAAGGTAGCGCGCATTGCGGCAAACGAACCCGGCGAAAATGGCGGCCGCCTGCTCGACGACCCCGGCTTGCGCCGCAAACTGGCCGAACTGCATGTCCGCGCCGCCGCGCTGGAAGCGAGCGAGTTGCGGCTGTTCTCCAGCGTGGCGTCCGGCACCTCGATCGGCGCGGCCTCCAGCATGCTCAAGCTGGTAGGCACGGAAACCATCCAGGCCATCAGCGAACTGGCGGTGGAAGCCGCCGGCCCTTACGCACTGCCCTTCGTGCAGGATGGCTGGGCTGAGCAGCAGGGACGCACCGCGGGCCCGCAGGTGGGCCCCGACTACGCTGCGCCGCTGGCACCGCGCTACTTCAACTATCGCAAGGCATCGATCTACGCCGGGTCAAACGAGATCCAGCGGAACATTATCGCGAAGCTGGTGCTGGGGCTCTGAGAGAGTGGGAGCGGGCCCGCAGTGAGCGTCTTCGCTCCCGCGAGCGCCCGCCCCCTCAATTCACCCTCCGACTGAACCCGTCCCAATACGGCTCCCGCAATTTCCGCCGCAACAGCTTCCCCGAAGGATTCCGCGGCAACGCATCCACAAATTCAATACTCTTCGGGATCTTGTAGCCAGCCAGCCGCTCGCGCGCCCACGCCAGGATGCCCTGGCGGTCAGCAACCTGTCCGGCTTTCAACACGACAATCGCCTTGACCGCCTCGCCCCACTTTTCGTCGGGCACGCCGATCACTGCGACGTCCGCCACTTGCGGATGCCCATAGATAGCGCTCTCCACTTCGGCGGGATACACGTTCTCCCCCCCGCTGATGATCATGTCCTTGACCCGGTCGTGGATATAGACATAACCCTCGGCATCGAGATAACCCGCATCGCCGGTCCGCAGCCAGCCTTCGGCGTCGATCGTGCGCGCGGTCTCGTCGGGCTGCTTCCAGTAGCCGGCCATATTCTGCGGCGACCGGATCATCAGCTCGCCGACTTCCCCAGGCGGCAGGCGTCGGCCTTCCCAGTCCACCACCACCACTTCCACGCCGGGCAAGGGCTTGCCGGCGGCCCGCATGCGCGGCACGTCCTCGGTGGTGTGGTCCTCCGGCGGCAAGGCCACCACCGTACCGGTGGTTTCAGTCATGCCGTACTGTTGCGCGAACCCACAGCCGAATACCTCGATGCCTTCGCGCAGCAAAGCCGCGGGAATCGGGGCGGCACCGTAGAGCAGCGTCTTCAACCGCGAATAGTCGATGCTGCGCGCACGCGGATCGCGCAAGACGAACTGCATCGCGGCAGGCACCAGGAACAGCTTGCTCACGCGCTCGCGCTCAAAGAAATCCAGCACCGCGGCCGGATCGAAATCGCGCGCGACCACGCCTTTGGCGCCAGCCAGCAAACTGCGCAAACCCCACCCCGAGCCACCGATATGCGCCACCGGCATCGCCACCAGCGAGACATCGTCATCCGTCCAGCGCGACCACGGAATATCCTCCCGCTCGCTCGCCTGCGTGCCGGCGGTGAGATTGCGATGGGTCAGCATGGCGCCCTTGGGACGGCCCGTGGTGCCGGATGTGTAAAGCTGCAACACGACATCGTGCGCGCTGGGCTGGTGCGCCGGCGGCACGGGCGCGTGCGCGTCGCGCCACGCGGTGTAGGCTGGCCAGTCCGCCTCGCCGACTTCCATGGCAATCACGCCGCGCACCAGCGGCAGCGTCGGCAGCAGCCCGCGCACCAGTTCCACCGATTCCGGCCCGACGAACAGCAGCACGGCATCGGAGTGGCCGACGATATAGCCAACCTCCGGGGGCGCCAGGCGCCAGCTTGCCGGCGCCATCACGGCGCCGGCCTTGGCAGCGCCCAGCAGCAACTCGAAATAGTGATCGCAGTTCTTGCCGATATAGCCAATGCGGTCCCCCGGCCCGATGCCCGCGGCCGCCAGCGCCTGGGCGACGCTGTCGGTTTGGCGGTCGAACTCGCGGTACGTCGTGAGCCTGCCCTCGAAGGCATAGGCCACGGCATCGGGCCGCCGCTGCGCGAAATGACGCAGCGCGTGCGGCAGTGTCGTCAGGTAACTGAAATCCATCAGCGCCTCCTTCTCTCGGTCCTGCTGCATGCGCGCGTCCTTTTTTCTGGGTGAGGAATCAGCGCGGGGCCATGCGGATGGCGCCGTCGAGCCGTACCGACTCGCCGTTGAAATAGCCGTTCCGGCACATCTCCAGCACGAGCGAGGCAAACTCCTCCGGCGCGCCGAGCCGCTTGGGGAACGGCACCGAGGCGGCCAGCGCTGCCTTGACGTGTTCCTGCGCACCTTGCAGCAGCGGCGTGTTGAAGATGCCGGGCATGATGGTGTTGACGCGAATGCCCTCGCCGGACAAGTCGCGCGCGATCGGCAGGGTCATGCCAACCACGCCGGCCTTGGAGGCCGAGTACGCGGCCTGGCCCATCTGCCCGTCCTGCGCCGCCACCGAAGCGGTGTTGATGATGACGCCGCGATCGCCTTCGCGCGCCTCCAGCGTCAGCATGCCGGCGGCCGAGCGCGCCAGGCAGCGGAAGGAGCCGATCAGGTTGATCTGGATGATGCGTTCGAACGCATCCGAGGCAAAAAAGCGGATCTGGTCCGGCGCTTCCTTGGCGCGCGATGCGGTCTTGATGGCGTTGCCGGTACCGGCGCAGTTGACCAGGATGCGTTCCTGGCCGAGCGCCGCGCGTGCCTTGGCGAAACCGGCTTCAACCTCGGCCTCCGAGGTCACGTTGACCTGGCAGAACACGCCGCCCAGTTCGCGTGCCACGGCTTCGCCTTTTTCCGCGTTCATGTCGAACAGCGCGACGCGCACGCCATGCGCCGCCAGCGCGCGCGCGGTGGCTTCGCCCAGGCCCGAGGCCCCACCCGTGATGACTGCCGTAACCGATGCATCGAGTTCCATCGCTTCTCCACGTATTTCCACGTTTTTCCGTATCTGCTGAATCATTCCCTCCGGCGCGCGGCGATGCGCGGGCGGCGGAATGCCTGCGTCCGGCAGGCCGCGAAGCGGACCGGCCAGCGTGGTATGAAGATTCGGGGATGGCGGCGCGGCACGCATCGTCGGAAGCGACGAATGCACGAAAGCACACGGGATGCGCTGCGTGGCATGGCCAACGCCGTTGCGCACGGGTCACGCCCGCGCACAACGGCTGACTGCAGACTAGCGAACCTGCGAACTTACGAACCCACGGACGATGCGGACGATGCGGACGATGCGGGCACTAGCGCCTGGTCGCCAGGTGATACAGCAGCAGCAGGATCACCGCGCCCACCACGGCACCGATAAAGCCGGCGGACTGTCCAGCCCGGTACCAGCCCAGCGCTTGCCCGAGGAAGGTCGCGGCCAGCGAGCCGACGATGCCCAGCCCGGCGGTAAGGAAGAAGCCGCTCGGTCCGCGGCCGGGTGTCAGCATGCGCGCGACCAGTCCGGCGAGGAAGCCGATAAGAACGACCCAGATCAAGTGCATGTCATAGCCTCCTGCCAGCGATTTGCGCGGCTTACTTGCATGCCTTCCCGTGGTCCGGATGGAAGCCTTGCGCGGTGGCATCGGCTTCACTCATGTAGGCGCCGTTCTTGGTCTTGCCATAGTACTTGGTGCCGGGGCAATGATAGACCTTGGAGTTCTTGTTGGCCCATACCTGCCCTGCCCCGCCACCCGGAGCGGCGGCGGCAGCGGGCGCAGCCGGCTTGGCCATCGGCATGGAGGCAGAGGGAGTGGGAGCGGCCGGCCTGGCCATCGGCGCGGCGGGAGCGGCAGGAGCCGTCTGGGCGCGGGCCAGCTGCGGGATCGAGATGACGAGCGCGGCGGCCAGCAGCATCGGCATGCCGATGCGCCGGCCAAGCGAGCCGGACAGGGCCAACGAGTGGGTGACGGAGGACAAGGTGTTCACGGCTTTCATAGCATTCATGACAGGCTCCTGCGGTAACAATGCCAAGGGGACAAGGAAACGACAGGGCTGCATACAGCCGCAACCCGACCGACACGCAATACCTCCCTCAACGGCTGGCACCGGCACTGCGTTGACCGCGAGCCGGGTGCCGCAGCGTTCGGATGGACAAACATGCCGGAGATGTGCTTCAAAATACCCAAACCGGCAAGCGTAGATCGGACGGGTGCGCGGTATCCGCGATGCGCTACAGTGTCAGGCATTCCCCGGTAACGGCCGGAAGCTCCAGACCCATATGCGATGACGCCCCTGAACAGGTCCCCAAGGACGACAACCGCCGCGCCAACCGCCGCGTGCCGGCCCGGGGCTTCCCAGCCACGCCCCGATGCAGTCCATTCGGCACGGCGGGCCGCGTGGCGGATGCGCCTGCTGCTGGTGCTATGGCTCGCGCTGGCCAGCACCCTGCTGGCGCGCCCGGCAACCGCCGCGCCGCCCAGGCTGGCCTCGCTGACGGCGGTCGTCAAGGCCGAAGCCGCGCCGGCCTCGCAACCGGCGGCCAGCGAGCCGCTCGCCCAGTCGCTCGACCAGGTGATCACGACGCTACAGAACGACAAGGAGCGCAAGGCCCTGGTCGAGCAGTTGCAGACGCTGCGCAGGGGCGTCGGCGCGGCCAGCGCTGCGTCGGCGGCGCAGCCGGGCCTGCTCGGCGCGCTTGCGGAGGCGGTCGACCATCTCGACACGACACTGGGCAAGGACAAGGGGCCATGGCATTACTGGCGCTGGCGGACCGAATTCGCCGGCGCGGAGTGGCTGGCCGCGCTGACCATCAACGGGACCCGCTCGCCGTGGCAATCGGCGCGGGAGTTCGGCACCGTGCTCGTGGTCTGGTTCCTGGCAGGATGGCTGCTGAGGGAAACCGTCAGGCGCGTGCGCAACCGGCGCCTGCCGCCATCGGCGCACCGTGAGCTGCCGGCGGTACCGTCCTGGATGGACGTCGGGTTTTACATGTTGCGCAGGGTGGCGCCGTGGGTAGCCGCCTTCGCCCTGGCGATGCAGTTCTCCAGCACCGTGTTCGAACGCTCGCCCGCCAGCATGGCCGGCATGGTGATCGCCTATTCGGTGGTGGCCGGGGGCGTTGTGGGCGCCGTGTGCCAGGTCATCTTCGCGCTGTTCGTCTCGGCCCATCGTGCCCATGCGGTGCGCGACCTGCTGCTGCACTCGCGCGGGCTGCTGTTCACCACCGGCGCACTGGCGGCGCTGGGCGACGTCACTACCGACCCCAGGGTGATCGCTCCGCTCGGCGCCAACTTTTCCGCTCTGATCTCCACCTTGGCCAATATTGCCGCGGCGCTGCTGATCGGCGCGTTCACTGTGCGCTTTCGCCGGCAGATCGGCCAGATCATCAGCAACCGGCCGCTGGCCTTCCGCCAGGGACATCCCGCCATCATGGACCTGCTGCGCCTGGCGGGCTCGACCTGGCACCTGCCGGTGCTGGCGGTGGTGGTGGCCTCGGTGGCGGGCACGGTGCTGGCGACCGGCTACGCGGACATCTTCCTGCGGCGCACGGTGGGCTCGGTGGCGCTGTTCGTCGCCGCGCTGTTGCTGACGCTCATCACCGGCCGCTCGCCCAAGGCCTCGCGTCGCCCGCCGCGGTTTCGCGACCGCCAGCGCTCCGCCTACCTGGCGCGCTTCGGGCGCTTTGCGGTGGCACTGATGCGGGTGGCGATCTGGTTCGCCTACTTCGAACTGGCCAGCCGCATCTGGGGCGAATCCCTGCTCTCATTGATTGAATCGACGGCGGTCGGCAGGCGCATCGGCGAGGCCGTGTTCAGCGTGACCAGCACGGTGCTGTTGTCGTGGCTGCTGTGGCTGCTGATCGATACGGCCATCACCCAGACTTTGGCGCCCGCGTACGGCCGCGGGCAGCAGCCCAGCCTGCGCGCCAAGACCATCCTGCCGCTGGTGCGCAATGCCTTGTTCGTGGCGCTGCTGGTCATCACGCTGATCGTGGTGCTGGCCAACCTCGGCGTCAACGTCACGCCGCTGCTGGCCGGCGCCGGCGTGGTCGGCCTGGCGATCGGCTTCGGCGCGCAAAGCCTGGTGCAGGACCTGATCACCGGCCTGTTTATCGTGGTGGAAGACTCCATCGCCATCGGCGATTCGGTGGAACTGCCCGACCATGCCGGCGTCGTGGAGGCCATGACCATCCGCACCGTGAAACTGCGCGACGGCAAGGGCGCGCTCCACGTCCTGCCCTACAGCCAGATCAAGGCCGTCAAGAATCTGTCGCGCGGCCATGCATTTGCCGTGTTCAACATCGGCGTGGCCTATGGCAGCGATCTCGATCGCGCCATCGAACTGATCCGCGAGACCGGCAACGAGGTGGCACGCGATTTCCGCTATGCCCGGAACCTGCTGTCCGGCCTCGATATCCTTGGACTCGACCGCTTCGACCCCAACGGGTCGGTGGTGCTGGCCCAGTTCAAGACCCGTCCCCTGACCCAGGCGGAGATCACGCGCGCCTTCAATGTCCGGCTCAAACGCAAGTTTGACCAGCACGGTATCAGCATGGCCACCCAGCGGGTGACGGTGCAGGTCGAAGGCGGAACAGCCGCGGCCGTGCAGGCTGACGAGGCGGCGGCGGGTGCCGGCGCTGCCGCCCGCGCGCCAGGCGCGCCCGCGGCTGGCTAAGCCCGCGGCGGGAGGCACCCGGTGTACGCAGAAACGGGTACGCCCTTTGGTTGCACGTGCCGCCGAAGTGACATTCGGCGCCGAAAACTTTTGAATATTTTCGGCAAAACAACAGGTTAAACAACACTCCCGTTTGCGAAGTTTTGCAGTGATCCGCATAATGCCGCCAGGCGATATGCGAAGAGCCGTCGACCCGCATTGCGGGCATGACGGCTCCACCCGATGGCGCGTGCCACATCGGAGCGGCTACAAAGAGCCCGCCGCGGCAGCGGACCAAGAAAATAAGAGCAGAGCGGGATAGGGCGAAAGCCACCGGGGAGAAACACTATGGGCGAGCATCCGTCGGCGGATGAAGACTTCCATCGTCTGATCGATTCGATCTACGAATCCGCGCTTGACGTTACCGCCATGCCGGCCGCGCTTGGCCTGTTCTCCAGCTATACCGACATCGACAGCCCGCATTACCTGGTATGGGACAAGTTGTCCGGGCAGGCGCGCCTCGGCGTCACCCCGCACGGCTGCTTCTCGGCGCAAGGCAGCCACGTGCCGGAGGGCCTGCACGCGCTGGCGAACCTGCCGGCGCGCACGCTCGCCGCCGCCCATGCGGGCGAAGGGCACGATGACGCAGCCTGGCGCGCGCCGCTGCATGGCGCCGACCTGGAACAAGGCATCCGCCTGCTCGACACCGCCGAGGTCTGCGTGCTGATGGGCGGCACAGGCCGCGACGGCCGCCAGGCTACCGGTTTCGATAGCGCGGACGCGTCGGCCCGCCGCAGCGGGCGTCTCGCGCGCGTGCTGCCGCACTGGGCGCGCGCCGCGCGCATGCAACAGCGCAATTTCGAATTGAGCGGACTGGCCGCCCTCGGCCAGGCCGGCCTGGACACGCTCGACTTCGGCGTGATGGTGCTGCAGGCCGATATGCGCGTGCGCTACGCCAATATCTGGGCCGAGGCGCTGGTGCAGGCCGACAGCCAGCTCGCGCTGGAGAACGGTGTGCTCACGGCCAACGATCCCGACCTGCACCTCACCCTGCACAAGCTGCTCGAGGGCGCCATGCAGCCGCGCGGCGGCGAGTCGGCGGCCGGCTCGTGGATGCACATTACCTCGGGCGGCCAGGCGGTACCCATCATCGTGCTGCCGCTGGCGGCGCGCCAGCCGGCGGAAGGTCCGTGGCAACTGCCGTTCGCGATGGTGCTGTTGGGCAATTCCGAATCGCGCTCCGTGCTCGACACTTCGGTGCTGACCTCGCTGTTCGGCCTGTCGCGCAAAGAGAGCATCGTTGCCATCCGCCTTGCGGCCGGCGAAACCCTCAATGAGATCGCCGAACACGAGTTCGTCTCCCCACACACGGTACGCGTGCATATCCGCGACATCCTGCGCAAGACCGGCACCCACCGCCAGAGCGAACTGGTGCGGCTGCTCCACTTGCTGCCGGGCGTGGCACTGGAACGGGCCAGCAAGCCGCAAGTCGGCCGCGTGCCCACCTGAGGCAGGGCACGCGCGGACTGCCGGGGAAGGCAGGTCTGACCGGCGAACGGATCGACGAACCGGGACGGCACGGCTTATTGCGCGCCACCGGCCGCCGACGCCTAAGCGCTGCCCCCTTCCCGCTCCTAACATAAAGGAAACCGGCCGCCGATGGCGGCCCTCACCAGGAGACGCCGTGCCCCATACCCAACTCCCCCGACTCGGCCAGGGCTTTTATTGGCAGGACATCAAGGAAGGCCAGGCCTTCCAGACCTTCCGCCGCACCGTGACCGAGACCGACCTGGTCAACTTCATCTCGGTCACTGGCATGCTGGAGGCCATCTTTATCGAGTCTGGCTTTGAAGGCGACGCCATCCACGGCCGGCCCGTGCCCGCGGCGCTGACCTACTCGATGATCGAGGGCTTCATCCTGCAGACCATGATCCAGGGCACCGGACTGGCCATGCTGGAGCTGACCCAGAAGATCCTGGCCCCGGTGCTGGTGGGCGACACCATCTGGGCCACCGTGACCGTCACCGGCATCCGCCCGACTTCGCGCAACGGCCGCGCGGTGGTGGATTCGGATATCGAGGTCTTCAACCAGCGCCATGAGCGCGTCATGACTTATTCCGCCCGGCGCCTGCTGGCCGGCCGTTGAGAATACCCGCACGGCCGGCCATCACGGAGCTCCGATCCGACTTCCCTGCTGAGTCCCTTCCAGCGCCTGGAGAGCCGCCCTGCCCGGCGGTCAAGCCGCCTTGCGATGCCGGCGCTCCGGCTTGCACTCGTACTTGGATTCGCGCCGGCCATCCTCGTACGCCACCTCCAGCCGCACCGTGAAGCCCCACAGCCGCGTGACGTGGCGGATCACCTCGTCAAAGTTCTGCGCCAGCGGGCGGCGGTCGTTCTGCAGATGCCGCAGCGTCAGCGAGCGGTCGCCGCCCACGTCGACATTGGTGATCTGGATATTGGGTTCCATATTCGACAGGTCATACTGGTTGGCCAGCAACTGCCGGATATTGCGATAGCCCTCGTCGTCGTGGATAGCGGTCACCCGCAGCTTGCCTTCGCGGTCGTCGTCCAGCACGGAGAACAGCTTGAGTTCGCGAATCACACGTGGCGACAGGAACTGCAGCAGGAAGCTCTCGTCCTTGAAGTTGCGCATGGCAAAGTCGAGCGTCTTGTGCCAGTCGCTGCCGGCGAATTCCGGCGCCCAGCGGTAGTCTTCCTCGGTGGGGTTCTCGCACATGCGGCGCAGGTCCTGGAACATCAGGAAGCCCACGGTGTAGGGGTTGAGGCCGCTGTAATACGGGCTGTTGTACGGCGGCTGGTAAATCACGTTGGTGTGCGCCTGCAGCAATTCCAACATGAAGGCGTCGTTGACCAGGCCTTCCTCATACAACTGGTGCAGGATGGTGTAGTGCCAGAACGTGGCCCAGCCTTCGTTCATGACCTTGGTCTGGCGCTGCGGATAGAAGTACTGGGCGACCTTGCGCACGATGCGCACGATCTCGCGCTGCCACGGCGCCAGCTTGGGCGCGTTCTTCTCGATGAAGTAGAGCAGGTTTTCCTGCGGCTCCGGCGGGAAGAGCGATTCGCGCTCGAGTCCTTCATCGTCGTTCAGCGCGTGCGCGCGATGCTTTGGCAGGGTCCGCCACAGGTCGTTGACCTGCGTCTGCAGATAGTTTTCCCGCTCGGTCTGGCGGGCTTGCTCCTCGGCGATGGAAAGCTTCTTGGGCCGCTTGTAGCGGTCCACGCCGTAGTTCTGCAGCGCGTGGCAGGAATCCAGCAGCAGCTCCACTTCCTGCTCGCCGTAACGCTGCTCGCATTCGGCCACGTAGTTCTTGGCGAACAGCAGGTAGTCGATGATGGCGTCGGCGTTGGTCCAGGTGCGGAACAGGTAGTTGCCCTTGAAGAAGGAGTTGTGGCCGTAGCAGGCGTGCGCGATGGTCAGCGCCTGCATCGGCATGGTGTTCTCCTCCATCAGGTAGGCGATGCAGGGGTTGGAGTTGATCACGATCTCGTAGGCCAGGCCCATGTGCCCGCGCTGGTAGCTGCGCTCCGACGCCAGGAAGTGCTTGCCGTACGACCAGTGGTTGTAGCCAACGGGCAGCCCGGACGATGCGTAGGCATCGAGCATCTGCTCGGCGGTAATGATCTCGACCTGATTCGGATAGGTGTCCAGTCCGAAATCGCCGGCAATGCGGGCGATTTCGCGGTCATAGCGCTGGATCAGCTCGAAGGTCCACTCCGAGCCGGTGGAGAGATATGCCATTTACGACCCCCGTGGCGGGTGAAGCTAGGGTTGCTACCCTCTACCCCGGAGAGAGAGGGGAAAAAGATCAATGCACTTGCTCAGCGGCTCGCCGGCCAGGCCGCCTTCTTCTGGAAAAGGTCATGCAGCACGGGATAGATCTCGTCCGGCCCGATGATGCGCTGCATGGCGAAGTTCTCGTGGCGGTCCTTCACCGCCAGATACTCTTCCCAGAGATTCTGCGGCTCCTCCGAAGCCACCTCCACATAGGCGTAATACTGCACCAGCGGCAGGATGGACTCGCGCAGCAAGCGCCCGCACAACTCCGAATCGCCCGCCCAGTTGTCGCCGTCCGACGCCTGTGCGCAGTAGATATTCCACTGGCTGGCGGGATAGCGGTCGTGGATCACCTCGACCATCAGCTTGAGCGCGCTCGATACCACCGTACCACCGGATTCGCGCGAATGGAAGAAATCCTCCTCGTTGACTTCCTTGGCTACCGTGTGATGGCGAATGAACACCACATCGATGCGGTCGTAGTTCCGCTTGAGGAAGAGATACAGGAGCATGAAGAAGCGCTTGGCGAGATCCTTGCGGCTCTCGTCCATGGAGCCGGAGACGTCCATCAGGCAGAACATCACCGCCTGCGCCTGCGGCCGCTTCTTCAGCACGCGGTTGTTGTAGCGCAAGTCGAGCTTTTCGATAAAGGGCACGCGTTCCACGCAGGAGCGCAGGTGACGCATTTCCTTCATCAGTTCGAGCGCGCGTGCCGAATATGGCCCTTGCTCCTCCAGCACTTCGCCGTACTCCTGCTCCAGCAGGGCGAGCTTTTTCTGGTACGGGCTCGACAAGGCGATGCGCCGCCCGAGCGAGCTTCGCATCGTGCGCAGGATGGAGAGATTGGACGGCGTGCCGTCGATGGAGAAGCCCGCCCTGACCTTGCGGACCTCGGCGATCTTGGCGAGGTGGCGCTTGGCCATGTCCGGCAGCGCCATGTCCTCGAAAAAGAAATTGAGGAAATCCTCGCGCGACAGGGTGAAGACGAAATCATCCTCGCCTTCGCCCGAATCGCTCGCCTTGGAGCCGCCGCCACCGCCGCCTTGCTGCTGGCGGTCGAAGCTGTCCCCCCGGACGAATTTCTTGTTGCCCGGGTGGATCCATTCCCGCCGGCCGCCCTGGCCGTGGTGGAAGGCAGGTTCGGAGATGTCCTTGACCGGAATGGACACCTGCCCGCTCTGCTCGATGTCCATGATCTTCCGGCCGGACACCGCCTTCGCTACCGCCTGGCGTATCTGCTCGCGGTAGCGTTTGATGAAGCGTTGCTGGTTGACGGCACTCTTGTTGCCGCTGTTCTCGCGCCGATCGATGACCGTGGCCATATGCTTGCCCTTTTCGAGAGGCCTCGTCCAGGCGCCGTTACGATGATTTTCTTACGCGCAAATACCACTCCACAAGTAAGCGGACCTGCTTCGCCGTGTAGCCCTTCTCAACCATGCGGTTGACGAAGTTCGCGTGCTTGTCCTGGTCCTCGCGAGAGGACTTGGCGTTGAACGAGATCACGGGCAGCAGGTCTTCCGTGGTGGAGAACATGCGCTTCTCGATCACCATGCGCAACTTCTCGTAGCTGGTCCACGCGGGATTCTTGCCCGCGTTGTTGGCCCGCGCGCGCAGCACGAAGTTGACGATCTCGTTGCGGAAGTCCTTGGGGTTGGAGATCCCCGCGGGCTTTTCCACTTTCTCAAGCTCGTCGTTCAGCGCGTTGCGGTCGAGAATCTCGCCGGTATTCGGGTCGCGATACTCCTGGTCCTGGATCCAAAGGTCGGCAAACACCACATAGCGGTCGAAGATGTTCTGGCCGTATTCGGAGTACGACTCCAGGTAAGCGGTCTGGATCTCCTTGCCGATGAAATCCACGAACGGTGCGGTCAGGTACTCCTTGATGTACGAGCGCAGCTTGGCTTCCTGTTCCGGCGGGAACTGCTCGCGCTCGATCTGTTGCTCGAGCACATAGAGCAGGTGCACCGGATTGGCGGCCACCTCGGTGTTGTCGAAGTTGAAGACCTTGGACAGGACCTTGAAGGCAAAGCGCGTGGACAAGCCGTTCATGCCTTCGTCGATGCCGGCGTAGTCGCGGTACTCCTGGTACGACTTGGCCTTGGGGTCGACGTCCTTCAGGCTTTCGCCGTCATAGACGCGCATCTTGGAGAAGATGTTCGAATTCTCCGGCTCCTTGATGCGGGTGAGCACGGCGAACTGTCCCATCATCTTCAAGGTATTGGGCGCGCATGGCGCGGCCGACAGCGAACTGCTGCGCAGCAGCTTGTCGTAGATCTTCACCTCGTCCGACACGCGCAGGCAGTACGGCACCTTGACGATGTAGATCCGGTCGAGGAAAGCCTCGTTGTTCTTGTCGGCCTTGAAGGTTGTCCACTCGGCTTCGTTCGAGTGCGCCAGGATGATGCCGTCGAAGGGGATCGCGCCGAAGCCTTCGGTACCCTTGTAGTTGCCCTCCTGGGTGGCGGTCAGCAAGGGGTGCAGGACCTTGATCGGCGCCTTGAACATCTCGACGAACTCGAGCAGCCCGCGGTTGGCCAGGCACAGCCCGCCGGAATACGAGTAAGCGTCCGGGTCGTCCTGCGGGAAATCCTCCAGCTTGCGGATATCGACCTTGCCAACCAGCGAGGAAATATCCTGGTTATTCTCGTCGCCCGGCTCCGTCTTGGAGATCGCGATCTGCGACAGCACCGAGGGGCGCAGCTTGACCACGCGGAAGCGCGTGATGTCGCCGTTGAATTCGTGCAGGCGCTTGACCGCCCACGGCGAGGCGATGGTGTTGAGGTACCGCACCGGGATGCCGTAGTCCTCTTCCAGGATCTTGCCATCTTCCTCGGGCGAAAATAGCCCAAGGGGAGATTCATGGATTGGCGAGCCCTTCAACGCGTAGATGGGCACCTGCTCCATCAGGGCCTTGAGTTTTTCCGCCAGCGAGGACTTGCCGCCGCCCGGAGGCCCGAGCAGGTAGAGGATCTGCTTGCGTTCCTCGAGACCCTGCGCGGCATGCTTGAAGAAGGACACGATCTGTTCGATCGTGTCTTCCATGCCGTAGAACTCACGGAAGGCCGGATAGACCCTGATGACCTTGTTGAAAAACAGGCGGGACAGCCGGGGATCGTGGTGGGTGTCCACCAGTTCAGGCTGACCGATCGCGGCGAGCATGCGCTCGGACGCGGTCGCATAGGCGGAAGGATCCTTCTTGCAGATATCCAGGTACTCCTGGATGCTGTATTCCTCTTCCTTGCGACCTTCGAAGCGTGTGGCGTAGTGGCCGAAAATGTCCATACTTCACTCCCGTCAGAGTCCCGTCCGAGGCGAAGGTAGATCTACTACAACTCAAGATCCCGCGGCAGCTCTTGCGGCTCCGCCACCCCGGCCTGGCGGTGCTGCCATGTTGCGAAATCTTTACTTCATCATAGTCAAATAACGGCGAGAGCTGAGAGTCCGTTGACGACCTTTGCACCTGCACAACGCACTGCGCATAGGACAAATTCGACTCAAGGTACCATCACTCCAAGCCCCACTCGCGACGGGCATTTGAACCATGTCTTGTGACAAACATTACACCTTTCCGGTGCTCCCTGCACAGGTGGTTTGTAACGAGAAGCACGCTTCGCCGCTCGCACCCCGCGCTGTGCGGGGCTTTGCGGGCGGCCTGATTCCAACGCACTACGTCGTTGGCATGAGCGCCTTCCCACATGCCCCGCGCACCTGCATCAAAGCGTGCGCGCCACCAGCTCCTTCATGATCTCGTTGGAGCCGCCATAGATCTTGCTGACCCGTGCGTTCGCGTACATGCGGGCGATCGGGTATTCGAGCATATATCCATACCCGCCATGCAGCTGCAGGCATTCATCGATGATTTCGCAGTTTTTCTGCGAGCACCACCATTTGGCCATGGCCGCGGTGGGGGCATCGAGTTCGCCGGCGAGCAGGCGCACCATGCAGTCATCGACGAAGGTCGCGGCGATGGTTGCCTCGGTCTTGCACTCCGCGAGCTTGAAGCGCGTGTTCTGCATATCGATCAGCGGTTTTCCGAACACCTGCCGCTCGCGTACGTAGTCGGTCGTGAGTTCGATGGCGCGCTGCATGCTCGCCACCGCCCCGAGCGCGATGATCATGCGCTCCTGCGGCAGTTGCTGCATCAGTTGATAGAAGCCCTTGCCCTCCTCCGTGCCAAGCAGGTTATCCACCGGCACGCAGACATCGTCGAAGAACAGCTCGACGGTGTCCTGGCCCTTCTGCCCGATTTTTTCCAGGATACGTCCACGCCTGAAGCCGGGCAGGTCCCGGGTCTCGACCATGATGAGCGAGACACCGCGCGCGCCGGCTTCTGGATCGGTCTTGGCCACCACGCAGACCAGGTCGGCGTGGTAGCCGTTGGTGATGAAGGTTTTTGCACCGTTGATGCGATAGATGTCTCCATTCTGGGTCTTCTCGCGCACCGCTCGGGTGCGTACCGACTTCAGATCGGAGCCCGCGCCGGGCTCCGACATGGCGATGGCGGCCACCATGGCGCCCGACGCCATCTGGGGCAGCCATTTGCGCCTTTGCGCCTCGGTACCGTAGTTGAGCAAGTAATGGGCCACGATGCCGCTGTGCACGCCAATTCCCAGGCTGGTGGCGATGGCGCGCGCCATCTCTGTACAGATCACGGCCTCGTGCGCAAAGTTCCCGCCGCCCCCGCCGTACGCTTGCGGAATGCTGGCGCACAGGAGGCCAACCTCGCCGGCGCGGTTCCAGACTTCGCGGTCGATGTAGCCGCGTTCGGCCCAGCGCGCTTCGTTCGGCACCAGTTCCCGCTCGACGAAGCGGCGTACTGTGTCCTGGAACATGCCCAGATCTTCATTCATCCAGGGCACCTTGCGGACTGCCATCGCCATGTTCTTGTCGGTATTTCCCATGATGTCTCCTTATTGGATATTGCGATCCGCACGGCTTTGTCCTCAATCGGGCCAGCGGTAGGCGTGGCGGCTACTTGTCCATGCGTGGATCGTGTGCAGCGAATCAGCGAATAAGTGCTGAAATCGGCATAAATAGGCCGTCCTAGTCGAGCTGGATGTGCGCGTCCCGGACGATGCGGGCCCACTTGGGTGTATCCGTCGCCACCAGCGCCGCCAGTTCTTCGATAGAGGACCCCACCGGCTGCAGCCCCATCGCCGACAGCTTCTGCGAGATCTCGGGCAGGCGCACAATGCGGCCGGTCTCGGTCGAGAGCCGACTGACCACGTCGCGCGGCGTATTGGCAGGCAGGAACATCGAGAACCAGCCGCTCGGCTCAAACCCGGAGAAACCCGCCTCCGCGAAGGTGGGCACGGACGGCATCGATGGGTAGCGCTGCGACCCGGTTATGGCGAGGGTCTTGAACTTGCCGCTGTTCAGGTAGCTGTTGGCGGAGGTCACGTCGACAAAAGCCGAATCCACCTGCCCGCCGAGCACGTCGCTCATCAGCGGCGCGGCGCCCTTGTAGGGGATGTGCGTCAGATCCACCTTCGCCTGCATCTTCAACAGTTCGCCGTGCAGGTGCGAGGAGGTGCCGTTGCCGTAGGAGCCGTAGCTGAGCTTGCCGGCCTTGGCCAGGGCGATGAACTCGGCCAGCGTGTTGGCGGGCACCCGGCTGGGCACCACGAACAGGTCGGAGGACCTGGCGATCAGCGAGACCGGCGCAAAGTCGCGCGTCACGTCATAGGGAATGCGCTTGTACAAACCAGGCGACTGGATCATCGCGGTAATGCCGAGCAGCACCGTGTAGCCGTCGGGCGGCGCCTTGGCCACGATATCGTTGCCGAGCATGCCGCTGGCGCCGGGCTTGTTGTCGACCAAGACCGGCTGGCCCCAGGCTTCGGTCAGGCGCTGGCCGATCATGCGCGCAATGGTGTCGGTGCCGCCGCCGGCGGGATAGGGCACTACCATGCGGATCGGCCTTGCCGGATAGTTGCCCTGCGCCAATGCCGGCCATTGCCATCCGGCCAGCAGCGCGCTGCCGCCCAGTGCCGCCGCCTGGCCCAGCCAGTTGCGTCTCGTCGTTTTCATGCTGTCTCCTTTTATGTCTTATGTTCTTCAGGCCGCGCGTCCGCCACCATCCGCTTGCGCCGACGGGCCCTGATCCAGCTCCTGCAGCGCCCGCCACTGGATCTTGCCGGTGGCGGATTTGGGCAGGGCATCGACGAAGGTGACGATGCGCGGCACCTTGTAGGCGGCCAGCCGCTCGCGGCACCACGCCATGATCTGCTCGGCGCTGGCCTCGGGCGTGCCGCGCGCGGCCGGCTTGAGGGCGACCACCGCCTTGACGGTCTCGCCGCGGCGCGCGTCGCGCGCGGCAATCACGCAGGCCTCGTGGATGGCCGGATGCCCGTAGAGCAAGTTCTCCACCTCGGCCGGCCAGACCTTGAAGCCGGACGCATTGATCATGCGTTTGAGCCGGTCGCGCATGAAGAAGTAGCCTTCGGCATCCATGAAGCCAAGATCCCCGGTGCGCAGGAAGCGCTTGCCGTCGATCTCGACAAACGATTCGGCATCGGCCTGCGGGTTGCGCCAGTAGCCGCGCATCACCTGCGCGCCGTGCGTCACGATCTCGCCCAGTTCGCCCTGCGGCAGTTCGGCCAGCGTGTGCGGATCGATCACGCGCGCGTCCACGCCGAAGGTGGCGATGCCCAGGCATTCGCGCTTGGGCCGGTGGCGCGGGTTGGACAGCAGGAAGGCGGCGGTTTCTGTCAGGCCGTAGGCTTCCACATAGGGCAGGCCGAAGCGCTCCTGCAGCATGGTGCTCACCGCGTCGGGCATGGCGGCACCGCCGCCACCCAGGTAAGCGAGGCTGGAAAGATCGCGCTCGGCGATGCCGGGTTGCGCGAAAAAATCGACCAGCATCGCCGGCGGCGCGCCCCAGGTGGAAACCTGGTAGCGCTCGATCAGGTCTGCTGCCAGCGCGCGATCCCAGCGCGGCAGCAGCACGATGGTGGCGCCAAGGTAGAGTGGCGCGTGGATGCCATTCTGCATGCCCAGCAGATGGAACATCGGCGCGACCGACAGCGACACGCCTTCCGGACTGGCGCCGCGCCACAACTGCGAGCCCACCGCGGCGCTCATCAGCGAGCCGTGCGTATGCATGCAGCCCTTCGGGTGGCCGGTGGTGCCTGAGGTGTAAGCCAGCATGCACAGCGTGTCGTAGCCCGCCTGGTGCACGCGCGGGACATGGCCCGCGGCGTCGGCCTGCTTCCACGGCGCCAGCGTGGCCCCTGCCGCAACGGATGCCGGCAACGGCGCGCGCTCCTGAAGCCAGGCGGGTATGCCGTCGCTGGCGTTGGCACAGTCGAGCATGTCGGCATAGTGGTGCACGATCATATGCGTCAGCTTGACGCCGTGCAGCGGCGCGATCTGCGGATAGAGTTCGGCCGCGACAAACGCCGCCACGGCGCCGCTGTCGGCCACCACATGCTCCAGCTCGCCGGTCAGCCACATCGGGTTGGCCGGCACCACCACCGCCTCGGCGCGCAGGATGGCGTAGTACGCCACGATGAACTGCGGGCAGTTCTGGCTGAACAGCATCACCCGATCGCCCGGCGCCACGCCGCAATCGTGCTGCAGGTAGCCGGCCATGCGCTCGATCTGGGCGTGCAGGCTGGCGTAGGTGATGGGGGTATGGAGGTACTGGATCGCGGTCTTGTCCGGATAACGCCGGGCGGCCACCTCGACGTTGTAGACCAGGCTGGAGCGCGGCACGTGCACCTCGGCCGGCATGCCCGGAGGCCAATGGGGGGAGCGGTAGGCTTGGCAGGGAGAAGCGGAAGCAGCTTGAGTCATGGCAAACACAGAGGAAGGTAATCGCCGGCCGCCGCCGGCCTGGCGTTAATCAGCATTGATCAAGGCGGAGCGCCCCGATGGCCCGAAGCCGGCAAGGGATGAGATTGCGCGATGCTGCACTGCGTGGACAATGACCATTCGGCCCAAAATGATTGGCCGAATCGCTCAAGGAAAAGCATGCCTTTGGTAAATCCGGATTGTGCGGGCGCGCCGCATCGGGCTAACTGGTGGCATGGCCGGCACAGAACCGGCCTGAATCCGGCAAGCGCAGCCGTCGTGCTGCAGTGCAGCGTGGCTACCGGCGCCGAAGACCGGACGCCGGATGCCGGTTCGTGACCGGGGTGTCCAAGGAGGACGAGGAGACTATGCAAATCGCCGTACTCAGGGCGCCCGCGCCGTCGTCAATGCCGGTGCCGCTCGGATCCCGCCGGGCCGGCGCGATCGACGCGACGCTGTCGCGTGTGCACGAGACGCCGCGTGCCGACACTGCTCAGCCGCCCACGGGCCATACCATTTCCGTCATGCAGCTGCACCAGATCGTGCTGGGCGCGCAGCGCCTTGGCTGCGACATCGACGCCTTGCTGCGCCGCGCCGCGATCTCCCCGGCCCTGGTGCAATCGCCCAGCGCCCGCGTCAGCGAGGGCCAGTTTGCCGCCTTGATGCGGTCCATGCGCCGCGTCACGCGCGATGAGTTCTGGGGCTTGCTGAGCCGCCCGGTACGACCGGGCGTGTTCGCGCAGGCCTGCAGGGCGCTGATCCATTGCGCCACGCTGGAGGACGCGCTGCGCGCCGGGCTGCACCAGTACCGCATGCATCTGGACGACTTCGTCCCACGCCTGCAGCAGCGCGACGGCGTTGCCACCCTGCTGCTGCTGCCGCGCGCGCCCGCCACGCCCTGCAGGCTCTATGCCGAATCCACCTTCGCCTTCCAGGCCTATGGCGTGGCCAACTGGCTGGTCGCGCAGCGCATCCCCCTGGTCCGCGTGGACATGGCCGCGTCCGCTCCGGGCCGGACCGGCACGCCGCACCGGTTGACCGACACCGAACGGGTTTTCAATACGCCGATCCGCTACGGCCAGCCACACACGGCGCTGCATTTCGACGCCAGCTGGCTGCGCCTGCCGGTGGTGCAGGACGCCGGCAGCCTGCAAGCCTTCCTCAATGACACCCCGCGCAACCTGCTGACCCGCTACCGCGACGACTCTTGCCTGGCCGAGCGCATCCGCCGCCACCTGCGCTGCCATCTAGACAGTGAACTGCCCTCGCTGGAGCAGATGGCCGAAACCCTGCGCCTGACGCCGCAAACCCTGCGCCGCCGCCTGCGCGACGAAGGCCGCGGCTACCAGAGCATCAAGGACAGCCTGCGCCGCGACGCGGCCATCGCCTTGCTCGAACACACGGCGCTGCCGCTGCAGCAGGTTGCACTGCGCGTGGGATTTTCCGAACCCAGCACCTTCCACCGGGCGTTCAAGAAATGGACCGGCGTGGCGCCGGGGGAATACCGGCAGCGGCAGATGATGGAATGCGCGGCCTGAACGGCCGGGGCAGGATGCGCCGGCGTAATTTCCCAATCGAAACGCAAGCGGTTCAGCGGAACACCAGCACAGGAATGTCGCTATGCGTCAATACCTTCTGGGTCTCGCTGCCGAGCAGCAGGCCGCTGATGCCGCGCCGTCCATGCGAGGCCATGAAGATAACGTCGCAACCGAGCTCCTTCGCCGTGTTGATGATGCCGTGATAAGGCGCGGCCGCAATGGACGTAGCACCCGAGCAGGACACGCCGGCCTGCGCCGCGGCTGCTTCCACCTTCGCCAGTTCCTCGCGCGCCGCGGCTTCGACGCGATGTTCGAAGACCGACCTCTTCTCATGGCCGGCGTCGTTGGACATCAGGTATGGATACTCCTCCAGACACATATAGGGTGTCAGCTTGGCGCCGTGCGTCTGCGCGAATTCGATGGCCGCCGTGAACGCCTTGCGCGAGAGTTCCGATCCGTCGATGGGGAGCAGGATATGTTTGAACATGGAAATGGCCCTTTTGATTGGCGGAGCTGAAGTGGTGGCGCGGCAGTTCGCCGTTGTTCGCGGTTGTTGCGCTGCGCAGTGGGGTCCCATGCGCTCTTGCCTGTCATGTCAGGAAGCCGACGCCTTGCACAAGATGACGTAGACCTGATCCTTCAACTGGAGCTTTTGCTTCTTGAGATTCTCGATCATGGTGCCATCGGCGGGAATGACGCCCGCCTCCATGTCTTTGATTTCCTGATCAAGCTCGTCGTGGCGGGAAAACAGGCTCGCAAAATGTGCGTCCTGCGACCTGAGGGTGGCTATCTGTTCGCTAAACTCGGGAAACATGTGCCTCTCCTTTGGCTGGGGTGTGGAAGGCTGGGAGTTCCAGTTCATTTTGCCGCGAAGCGCGCGTCCGCGACTTGATATGGATCATGTGCCCAGGACAGATCGCGGTCAATATCGGTTGGATTCGACTTCTCGCTCCCGCAGATCCTGGTCAGGCCCTCAGGCACTTCCGGCAAACAGGATCCGCCTCAAACCACCCCCTTCTCCCGCAGCGCACCAATCCGCGCCGCCGACATCCCCAGCACCTCACGCAGCACCGCCTCGGTATGCTCACCCAGCCGCGGCGGCGCAGCGTCATACCGCACCGGCGTAGCCGACAGCCGCAGGGGACTCTTCACCGTGGGACAAACCCCGCCATCGCTGCGCACCATATCCACCTGCAGTTCGCGATACCTGACCTGCGGGTCTTCCAGCACCTGTGCGTAGTCGTTGATGGGACCGCAGGGGATGCCTTCGCGTTCCAGCGCTTCGACCCACTGCGCGGTCATGCCCGTGCGCATATGGGCCTCCAGCAGCGGCACCAGCACGTCGCGATTGACGATCCGGCCGGTGCCTGTGGTGAAGCGTTCGTCCGTTGCCAGGTCCGGCCGCTGCACGCCCCGGCAGTAGCCCTGCCACTGCCCGTCGTTGCCAGCGGCCACGATCATGTAGCCATCGGCGGTGGCAAACACGTGATAGGGGACCATATTGGCATGCGCATTGCCAAAACGCTGCGGCGTCTTGCCAGTGACCTTCTGCGCGAGGATGGGCGTCGCCCCGACCGCCACCACCGCATCGAGCAGCGCCATGTCGATACGCTGCCCCTCGCCGGTGCGCTCGGCATGGCGCAATGCGGCCAGCACGGCCACGGTGGCATACATGCCGGTCAGCATGTCCACCACCGCCACGCCCACCTTCTGCGGCCCGCCGCCAGGCAGGTCATCGCGCTCGCCTGTAATGCTCATCAGCCCGCCGATGCCCTGGAAGATGAAGTCATAGCCGGGCTTGTGCGCGCTCGGCCCTTCCTGCCCGTAGCCGGTGATCGAGCAATAGACCAGCGACGGGTTGATGGCCTTGAGGCTGTCGTAGTCCAGGCCATAGCGCTTGAGATCGCCGACCTTGTAGTTTTCCAGCACGATCTGCGACTGCGCCGCCAGCTCGCGCACGATGGCCTGCCCTTCGGCGCTGGCGATATCGAGCGTGACCGAGCGCTTGCCGCGGTTGGCGCCGGCATAGTAGGTGGCATCGCGCGAGGGCTTGCCCTCGCCGTCGGGCAGCCAGGGCGGGCCCCAGCTGCGGGTGTCGTCGCCCAAGCCGGGGCGCTCCACCTTGATCACCTCGGCGCCGAGGTCCGCCAGGTTCTGGGCGCACCACGGACCGGCCAGGATGCGGGAGAGGTCCAGCACGCGTACGCCATCCAGCGCGCGCTTCATGGTTGTTGTCATGCACGGAACTCCGCTGCGCCGTTGCTGAGCACGGTGACGCCGCGCGCGGGCACGCGGGCGTCGAACAGCACGCGCCCGCCACCTTCGCGCCACATGCGCACTTCGAGGGTTTCGCCGGGAAATACCGGCCGGGAGAAGCGCACGTTGAGTTCGAGCAGCCGGTCGCCGTCGCCATCGGCGCAGGTGTCGACCAGCGCGCGGGCGGCCACGCCGTAGGTGCACAGCCCATGCAGGATGGGCGCGTCGAAGCCGGCGGCGCGCGCCACCTCGGGATCGGCGTGCAGCGGGTTGGGATCGGCATTCAGGCGATAAAGCAGCGCTGCCTGCGGCAGGATCGCCAGACTGCGAACCTCGTCCGGGGCGCGTGCCGGCGCTGCCGGCAGCGCCTCGGGCGCGGTATCGCCCTGGCCGAAGCCGCCATCGGCGCGGCAGAACGTGGTTTGGCTCACGGTAGCCAGCTCGGCGCCGGTGGCGTCGTCCACCAGCGTGCGTTCCACGATCACCAGCGCGCCCTTGCCGGCGCCCTTGTCGATCACATGCGTCACGCGTGCGCGGGCCCGCACCGTGCCGGCTGCCGGCAGCGGCCGGTGCAGGCGCAGACGCTGCTCGCCGTGCACGATGCGCACCCAGTCGATGCCGCTCCTCGGATCCTGCATCCAGAAGCCCGGGTAGGCCAGCACCACGGCCTGCGTCGGAAAGGCCTTGAGCTGCGCCTCGTAGACGTAGCGCAACTGGCGTGGATCGGTGGGCTTCTCGCCCAGGCCAAGGCCTAGCGCGTAGAGGATGGAGTCCTTCTCGCCGTAGGTCTGCCTGACCTCCGGAAATTCCCAGTGCCTGATGCGGTTGTAGTCGAGCGGCATGGCGTCAGATCGGGTCCCAGTTGATCACGTCGGGCGAGCGCTCGAGCTTGAAGAAACTGTTGCGCATCGCGGGGATGGCGATCTCGGCGATGGATTCCGGAGTCCAGCCTTCGCTCATATGCACCGAGCGCACCGGACGCGGCTGGCTCATCAGCATGATCTCGTTGGCACGCACGGCGAAGATCTGCGCATTGACTTCGTGCGCGGCATCGCTGGCAAGGAAGGCTGCCATCGGCGCGACCTTGTTGGCCTCCATCTTCTGCAGCTTGAGCACGCGGGCTTTCTCTTCCGGGGTCTCCGAGGGAATCGAGCTGGTCATGCGGCTCCACGCGAACGGCGCGATGCAGTTCGAGCGCACGTTGAAGCGGGCCATGTCCAGCGCGATCGACTTCGACAGCGCGGCGATGCCGAGCTTGGCGGCCGAGTAGTTGGCCTGGCCCAGGTTGCCGATCAGGCCGGAAGTGGAGGTCATGTGCACGTAGGCGCCGCTCTCCTGGTCCTTGAAGTGGTTGGCCGCGGCACGGCTGACAAAGAAGGTGCCGTTGAGGTGAACGTCGATCACCGAGCGCCATTCTTCCTCGTTCATCTTGAAGAACATGCGGTCGCGCAGGTTGCCGGCGTTGTTGACCACGGCATCGATGCGACCGAAGTTGTCCAGCGCGCATTGCACGATGGCGTTGGCGCCCTGCCAGCTCGACACGCTGTCGGTATTGGCCACCGCGCTACCGCCGGCGGCGACGATCTCGTCGACCACGCGCTGCGCGGGGCCGGCATCGCCGCCTTCGCCGGTCAGCGATACGCCGATGTCGTTGACCACCACCCTGGCGCCCGCCTTGGCCAGTTCCAGCGCGACGCCGCGCCCGATGCCACCGCCCGCGCCGGTCACCAGCGCTACCTTGCCTGCCATCATTCCACTCATGCTGTCACTCCTGTCTACAGATCTGCTCGGTGGCCTGGCGCTCGCCAGGCCGGGTATTTGTCTGTTGCTACCGCGTCCCGTTGAGCGGGGGCGCCTTTACTGTTGCGCAATGCCGGTGTCCTTGACCACCTTGGCCCAGCGCATGCGCTCGGCATCGATGAACTTGCCGAAGTGCTCGGGCGTGTCGCCGCCGGGCACGCCGCCAAGGTCCGCCAGGCGGGTCTTGACTTCGGGCTCGGCCAGGATGCCCGCCACGGCCTTCTGCAGGCGCTTGACGATCGCGGGCGGCGTGCCAGCCGGCGCTACCAGGCCAAACCAGGCGGTGACCTGGAAATCGTCGAGCCCGGCTTCCTTCATGGTAGGCACGTCGGGCAGCTCGGCCACGCGGGTAGCGCTGGTCACCGCCAGCGCACGCAGCTTGCCGGACTGGATGTGCGGCAATGAGCTTGGCAGGTTGTCCACCATCATGGTCACCTGCCCGGCGACGAGGTCGGCCACGGCCGGGGCGGCGCCCTTGTACGGGACATGGATGATGTCAATGCCAGTGCGCTTCCTGAACAGCTCGCCGGACAGGTGCACCGATTGGCCGGTGCCGGAGGAAGCGAAGGACAGTTTGCCTGGCTGGGACTTCGCCAGCGCCACCAGCTCGGCAACGTTGCGCGCAGGCACCTTGGCGTTGACTACCAGCACATTGGGCACCGAGACCACCATGGTGACCGGCGCAAAGTCCTCGGCACGGTAGGGAAGTTGCTTGTACAGGCCGTAGTTGATGGCATTGGGGCCGATATTGCCCATCATCAGCGTGTAGCCGTCCGGCGCGGCCTGGCGCAGGGCCTGCACGCCGACGATGCCGGCTGCGCCGGCGCGGTTCTCTACCACGACGGGCTGGCCGAGCACTTCGCCCAGCCGCTTTCCGACCAGGCGCGAGGCAATATCGGTCGTGCCCCCCGCCGCCGCGGGCACGATCAGGCGCACGGGCTTGTCGGGATACCCGGCGGCGCCAGCGCCGCCGCTCATGAATGTCAGGCCCAGCAAGGCGGCCAGGGCCGTCCGCCTGCTTGCGCTGTAGCGCCGAACTGTCATCGATCGTCCTCCTTGGGCGGCCTTGCGGCGGCGCGGGAATTCCGCCCCGCTCGTCCGGGCCTATCCGGTATTCGCCCGCGCAATACGGGCGAACCAGCCTTTATGGTTCTATTGCCACGTCGAATACGATAAATTGGCGGCGGGGACATTGCTATTCACGATTCACAAAAGAGGCCTTTGGCCCAGCGAAACACATGCATTACGACCTGACCGACCTGCGCCTTTTCCTCAACGTCGGCGAAACCGAAAACCTGACCCGCGCGGCCGAGCGCAGCTTTCTCTCCCTGCCCGCCGCCAGCACCCGCATCAAGCAGCTGGAGGAGGCCTTCCAGACGCAGTTGCTGATCCGCCAGGTGAAAGGCGTGCGCCTGACCCCGGCCGGCGACGCCCTGCTGCGCCACGCGCGCGAGGTGTTCCGCGAGCTGGAATGCCTGCACTCGGACCTGCGTCCCTACGCCAAGGGCGTCAAGGGCCGCGTGCGCCTGCTGGCCAATACCACCGCCACCAACTCCTTCCTGGCTACCGCGCTGTCGCGCTTCCTGGCTGAGAACCCGGATGTCGACATCGAACTGGAGGAACAGCTCTCCCAGGCCATCGTCTCGTCGATCAGCGCCGGTGCGGCGGACCTCGGCATCGTCGCCGGCGAGGTGGCCACCAATGATCTCGACGTGATGCAGCTGTGCAGCGACGAACTGATCGTGATCGCGCCGGTCAACCACCCGCTGCCGCAGTTCACCAGCCTGCATTTCGCCGATCTGCTGGATACCTGCCGCTTTGTGGGGCTTAACCAGTTCAGCGCCATCCAGTCTTTCCTGGACCGGATCGCCAGCGGCATGGGCAAGCGGATCAGCCTGCGGATTCAGTTGGGTAGCTTCGATGCGGTGTGCCGGATGGTGGAAGCGGGGGCTGGCATCGCCATCGTGCCGAACAGCTGCGCGCGGCGCTATGCGAGCCGCAAGGTGCTGCGGTTTATCCCGCTGGAGGACGAATGGGCCAAGCGCGACCTGCGGCTGGTGCGGCGGCCGGGAAGGGAGCTGCCGCAGTTTGCGGAGACGTTGATCCAGTATTTGACGGACGCGGCGCGGGAGCCGGTTTGAGGGGCGCGCAGCCATCTTCAGCGAGCCGGACCGGCTGGACAAGGAAGACGGCGCATGAAGGCCGCCACCGCGCTCAGAGTGTCAACGTCAGTTTTCCGGTCAGCGCTCCGGGCAACAGCGCCGAATCGGTCTGCCGCTCCCCATAAGTACTGCTCGACACCCGCAACTGCCGCTCGCGCGTCAGCGCCTCCAGATGCTCACCCAGGAAACTGTAGATGCTGTCGTCGAACCGCATTGTCCCAAGGGGCGCCTGGATGCGGCCATCCTCGACCCAGAACGTAGCGAAGCGCGTCATGCCGGTCAGGCGGCCCGCCGGCGCGTCCGACCAGTTCAGGTACCAGAGATTGCCGATATAGAGACCCGTGCCGAGGGCCGCGAGCACATCGGCTTGCGCCAGTTCGCCAGCAGCCATGGCCAGTGCCTGCGGCCCTTCGCCGGCACTGGCGCAATTGGCGGCGAGATCGTACTCGCGCGCGCTGCGCGGGTAGACCAGCCGGCCGGCAGGCTGCCCCGCGCGCACCAGTGCCACATCGCTGCGCGGGATGCCTTCGGGGCCGAAGGCGGGGGCGAGCGTGCCGCTCGCCCGTTCGTCCAGGTCCAGCCAATGGCTGAGCCGCGCGCTGCCGTCGTACAGGCGCTGCAGCGGGCTTTCCTTCTGCGCCAGCGCGCGGGCCGAGAAGCCGCCCCAGGAACACATGCCCAGCACTTCGTCCAGCGCGGCAGGGGCCAGGTAGGCACGGTAGTCGCCTGGCGCCAGGACACGCTGCGGCTTGCCCAGGTGCTCCAGTTGCCGGTGCGCATCGGCAAAGCGGCTGGCAAACTCCGCGGCATCCCAGCGCGAGCCGGCATAGTCGGCCTTTACCGCCTGCCCGTTTGCGTGGAACAGGCTCCAGTCGAAGTGGAAGCCCTGCGCGGCATGCCAGCCGAAGGCGCCGAAACTGTTCGCAAAACCCCGGTACAACGGACCGGCGGCATAAATGCCGACCAGATCGAGTCCGCGCGCGGCCTCGTCGATCTGCGCGAGCACCTCGGCGCTGTCCGGCGGCGCTGCCACCTCGGCCAGCGTCGCGCGCTGCCACGGTTCGCGCTCCAGCATCAGGTAGGGATCGGGCTGCAACTGGCCGGTCGCCTCGCGCAGTTGCAGCAAGCCATCGGCGAGGCGCTGGCGATCGGTCGCCGGCTCGCCGGACAGGGCGATGCCGATGTCGGCATGACGGCCATCGCGAACCAGCTTGAGCCGGGCCGTGGCTTGCCGCACCTGGCCAGCCTGGCGCACCCGCGCGCGGTTGAAGCGAACGAACTCGGACTCCTCCGCGCTGTACCACAGGGTAAAGGCTTCGCCCTCGACCAGCGCGGCGCGCACATCTTCGGCCAGCGCCGCGAACAACGATTCCGCATCCGCCATCACGCGGCCCCTCCGAAGACTTCCACTTGCCGGAACACGCAGGCCGGCGAGGCATGGCCGACGCGCACCACCTGGTTGGGCTCGCCCTTGCCGCAGTAAGGCGTGCCATGCACCTCGAAGGTACTGGCATCGCCAACGGCGGCCAGGCTGCGCCAGAAATTGGCGGAAACGCCGCGATAGTTGGGGTTCTTGACCACGCCCTTAAGCTCGCCGTCCTCGATCAGGCGCCCCCATTCGCAGCCGAACTGGAACTTGTTGCGCGCGTCGTCGATGGACCACGAGCGGTTGGACGACATCAGGATGCCGCGTTCGATGCCGCCGACCAGTTGCGCCATGCTGCGCTCGCCCGGCTCCAGGTTGAGGTTGGCCATGCGATCGATCGGCGGCCGGTTCCAGTTAGACGCGCGGCTGTTGGCTACGCCCGGCAGCCCGCTGCGCCACTGCGACAGCGCGCCGCCGAGCGGTCGCAGCAGCAGGCCATCGCGGATCAGGAACGCCTTTTGCGCCGGCAGGCCTTCGTCGTCGTGGCTGTAGCTGCCCAGTTCCTCGGGGATGCCCGGGTCGAAGCTGATATTGAGCAGGGCCGAACCATATTGGTAGCGGCCGAAGTCTTCCAGCCCGATAAAGCTCGCGCCCGCATAGTTGCGCTCGTCGCCAAGGATGCGATCCAGCTCCAGCGGATGGCCGATGGATTCGTGGATCTGCAGCATCATCTGGTCCGGCATCAGCAACAGGTCGGTGGGACCGCTTGGGGCATTGGGCGCCAGCAGCAACTGCAGCGCCTCGTCCGCTACCCGCGATGCCGCGTCGGCGAAGCCCAGGCGCTCAATGACCTCGGCGCCGCCCTGCTGGCCGCTGCCGAAGCCGCCAAAGCTGCGGGTCTGGCTGTCGCTGCCGTCGAAGGCGGTCACGCTGATGCCGGGATAGACGAAGCGCAGCGCCTGCCATTGCTCGGCGCCGGCGCTATTGAGATAGAGCTGCTCGTGGCGCTGGTGATCCAGATAGACGATCCAGTTCACCAGCCGCGCGTCAACGGGCACGCTGGCGGACACTTCCGCCAGCAGCGCGAAGCGCTCGGCAAGTCCGGGGAACGGGCCGTGCAGGCCAGGCGATTCGTAGCGGGCGTGGCCTTGCGGCGGTTCCAGTCCCCGCACGTCGACAAGGCCTTGCGCGGCGATCCGCCGGGCAAGCGCTTCGGCGCTGTCGAGCGCGCGCTGCAGCCCGGCCACACTGAGATCGCTGGTGGCCGCGTAGGCCTCTACGCCATCCAGGCGCACACTGAGCATGGCACCCATGTCCTGCATGAAGGATGGCGGCTCGGCAATGCCGCGCCGCAGCATGCAATGCTCGCCGGCCTGCCGGACAAGGCGCAATGCGTGAAACTCGGCGCGAGTTGTCAGCGCGTTGAAATTCTGTCTGGCGCGTTCGAACAAGGAGTGGCTCCGGCAACGGTCGGGAAAAGCCGATGCCGGCGGATCGCGCTTCACGTCAGCAACCCGCCGGTGCCTCGACTGTCGGCAAATGTTACTACCTCTGCGCCGATTGCACCTCCCCGCCCCGCCCGCGTGGGGTGCCAGCAAGCGCACACGGGCGACATGCATCCTCGCCCTCTGCCCCCCTTTTATGACCCCTTGACCACTCGCTTCCGGGGGCGCTAAGCCGCTCTTTCGCAAATCCGAATTACCGCGCGGCAAGCCCTCGGGAATAATGGCCGCAAGGTAAATCCCATCACGTCCATCAGTCCATAACGTCCATAACGTCCATAACGTCCATAACGGGGCCCCAATTCCATGTTCGCAGAAGACTCGCACGACCAGCCGTATCCCGACATCCGCGAAGCCGTGCGTGCACTATGCGCCGGTTTCGATTCCGCCTATTGGCAACGCGTGGAAGAGCAGAACGCGTTCCCCGAAGAATTCGTGATCGCGCTGACCAAGGCCGGCTGGCTGTCGGCACTGATCCCCGAGGAGTTCGGCGGCTCGGGCCTGCCGCTGACCGCGGCCTCCGTCATCATGGAGGAGATCAACCGCAGCGGCGGCAACTCCGGCGCCTGCCACGGCCAGATGTATGTGATGGGTTGCCTGCTGCGCCACGGCTCCGAAGCGCAAAAGAAGCGCTGGTTGCCCGGCATCGCCTCGGGCGAGTTGCGCATGCAGTCGATGGCGGTCACCGAGCCCAGCACCGGCACCGACACCACCAAGCTCAAGACCACCGCGGTCAGGAAGGGCGACCGCTACGTCATCAACGGCCAGAAGGTGTGGATCTCGCGCGTGCAGCATTCGGACCTGATGCTGCTGCTGGCCCGCACCACGCCGCTGGACCAGGTCAAGCGCAAGTCGGAAGGTCTGTCGGTGTTCGTGGTGGACCTGCGTGAAGCCATCGGCAAGGGCCTGACGGTGCAGCCCATCCGCAATATGGTCAATCACGAGACCAACGAACTGTTCTTCGACAACCTGGAGATCCCCGCCGAGAATCTGATCGGCGAGGAAGGCAAGGGGCTCAAGTACATCCTCGACGGCCTGAACGCCGAGCGCATCCTGATCGCTTCCGAATGCGTGGGCGACGGCTACTGGTTTATCGAGCGCGCGAGCAGCTACGCGCGCGAGCGCATCGTGTTCGACCGCCCGATCGGCCAGAACCAGGGCATCCAGTTCCCCATCGCGCGCGCCTATGTCAACGTGGAGGCCGCCAGCCTGATGCGCTACAAGGCCGCCGCGCTGTTCGACGCCGGCAAGGCCTGCGGCAAGGAGGCCAATATCTCCAAGCTGCTGGCAGCCGATGCATCGTGGGAAGCGGCCAATGTCTGCCTGCAGACGCACGGCGGCTTCGGCTTTGCCGCCGAGTACGATATCGAGCGCAAGTTCCGCGAAACGCGCCTGTACCAGGTGGCGCCGATCTCCACCAACCTGATCCTGTCGTATGTGGCCGAGCACGTGCTCGAACTGCCGCGTTCGTTCTGAGGGCCCGCGCCAATGCTTCCTTCGCACCAGGGCATCCGCCCGCTCGACGGCATTCGCGTCGTCTCCCTCGAACATGCCGTGGCCGCGCCCTTTGCCACCCGCCAGCTGGCCGATCTCGGCGCGCGCGTGGTCAAGGTGGAACGCCCCGGCGTGGGCGATTTCGCGCGTGGCTATGACGAGACCGTCAACGGTCAGGCTTCGCACTTCGTCTGGCTCAACCGCGGCAAGGAGAGCCTGACGCTTGACCTCAAGCAGGACGAGGCGCAAGCCGTGCTGCACCGCCTGCTGGCCGATGCCGATGTGCTGGTGCAGAACCTCGCACCCGGCGCCGCCGCGCGCATGGGCCTGGATTTCGACGCGCTGCATCCGCGCTACGGCAAGCTGATCGTTTGCGATATCTCCGGCTACGGCGACGCCGGGCCTTATCGCGACAAAAAGGCGTACGACCTGCTGATCCAGGCGGCTGCCGGCCTGATCGGCATCACGGGCAGCGCGGAGGAACCCTCCCGCGCGGGCATTTCGATTGCCGACATCGCTGCCGGCATGTACGCCTACAGCGGCATCCTCTCCGCGCTGCTGCAGCGCGGACGCACCGGCCAGGGCCTGCGCGTGGAGGTGACCATGCTCGAAGCGCTGACCGAGTGGATGAACTACGCGCTGTACTTCGGCCACTACGGCGGCAAGGCGCCGGCGCGTTTTGGCGCATCGCACCCGGCGATCGCGCCCTATGGCGTGCATCGTACCGGCGACGGCGGCAGCGTGATCTTCGGGCTGCAGAACGAGCGCGAATGGCAGGCCTTCTGCAACAAGGTGCTGGCGCAGCCCGAGTTGCTCAAGGACGAGCGTTTCTCCTCCAACCCGGGCCGCGTGAAGAATCGCGCCGAACTGACCGCGCTGATCGAGGCACGCTTCGCGCCGATGACGGTGACGCAGGTGGAAGCACTGCTCGACGAAGCGCAGATCGCCAACGCGCCGATGAACGATATCGAAGCCGTATGGAACCACCCGCAACTGGCGGCGCGCGGACGCTGGCGCGAAGTGGCCAGCCCGGGCGGCCCCATCGGCGCCCTGTTGCCGCCGGCCAACCTGTCGGGCGTGGAACCGGTGATGGGCGACGTGCCGGCGCTGGGCGCGCATAGCGCGGCCATCCTGGCTGAGCTGGGCTACGGCGCGGACGAGATTGCCAGGATGACAGACAGCAGGACGATTTGAAGAAAGGAAACGCAGCGATGGCGTCTGCGTGACATCTCGCGCGGATGTAGCTCCCCTCGCCCACGCCAGTGGGCGAGGGGAGGAACCGCGAAAATACAAGACAACCCCGAACACTGCCCGGAGCCGGCATGCGCCAATCCACTGACCACACCTACCCTACCCGCCAGTTATGCGATTTCCTGGCCCGCTTCACGCTGGACGACGTGCCCGCCGTGGTGGTGGAACGCATCAAGGACCTGTTCCTCGACTGGATCGCCTCGGCCATCGCCGGCAAGGACGCGCCGGCCGTGCGCAAGCTGCAGGAGTTCGTTGCCGCGATGGGTCCGCAGCAGGGTCCGGCGGAAGTGCTGGTGGATCGCCGCCGCACTTCGCCCTACTTCGCCGCGCTGATCAACGGTGCCTCCTCCCACGTGGTGGAGCAGGACGACGTGCATAACGGTTCGGTGCTGCATCCCGCCGCCGTGGTGTTCCCGGCGGTGATCGCCGCCGCCCAGGCCGAAGGCAAGAGCGGCGCCGATGTGCTGCTGGCCGCCATCGCCGGCTACGAGGCGGGCATCCGCATCGGCGAATTCATGGGCCGCTCGCATTACCGCGTGTTCCATACCACCGGCACCGTCGGCACGCTGGCGGCAGCCGCTGCCGTGGCCAAGCTCTACGGGATGGATGCCGAAGGCATCAACCAGGCGCTCGGCTCGGCGGGCACCCAGGCCGCCGGCCTGTGGGAATTCCTGCGCGACGCCGCTGACTCGAAGCAATTGCACACCGCCAAGGCAGCCGCCGACGGCCTGATGTCCGCATGGATCGCGCGTGCCGGCTTCACCGGCGCCAGGCGCATCCTGGAAGGCCCGCAGGGCATGGCCGCCGGGATGTCCAGCGACGCCAACCCGGCCGCGCTGACCGACGGCCTTGGCAAGCGCTGGGCCACCGCCGAAACCTCGTTCAAGTTCTTCGCCTCGTGCCGCCACACGCACCCGGCAGCCGACGCGCTCAAGGACCTGATGCTGCGCGAGAAGCTCCGCGCGGACCAGATCGCCAGCGTCACCGCGCACGTGCACCAGGGCGCCATCGACGTGCTCGGCCCCGTGACCGATCCCAGGACCATCCACCAGGCCAAGTTCTCCATGGGCACCGTGCTGGGCCTGGTGGCCGTGCACGCGCACGCCGGCCTGGCCGAGTTCGAGGATCACGCGTTGCAGGACGCCAAGGTGGCGGCCTTTCGCGACAAGGTCGAGATGGCGCTGGACGACGAGATCAATGCCGCCTACCCGCGCCAGTGGATCGGCCGCGTCACGGTGACGACCACGGATGGCCGCACGCTGGCAGGCCGCGTGGACGTGCCCAAGGGCGATCCGGGCAATACGCTGTCGCGCCCGGAACTCGAAGCCAAGGCACTGCAGCTTGGTGCGTTCCGCCACGGCGCGAGCGAGGCCGAGATGCGTGCGATCATTGCCCGCGTGTGGGCGCTGGAACAGCAGGCAAATGTCAGCGACTGGCTGCCCGTCGCCAGATAAACGACGGCCCACGGCCCATCCAACCGAGACCTGCTTCATGTCCACCGCGATTACCTACCTCTTCGTGCCGGGCGACCGGCCCGAGCGCTTCGACAAGGCCGCTGCCGCCGCACCCGATACCCTGATCCTCGATCTCGAGGATGCCGTGCACCCGGACGCCAAGCCGGCCGCGCGCTCGGCCATTGCCGCCTGGCTGCTTGAACGCGGCACGCAGGCACAGGCCCATGTGCGCATCAACGACACCAGCTCGGCGGCCTTCGCCGCCGATATGGATTGGCTGCGCGCGTTGCCGCCGGACATCCCGCTGGCCGGCCTGCTGGTGCCCAAGGCGGAAGACCCGGCCGCACTCGGCGAGATCGCCCAGGCGCTGGCCCAGGTCAATCCGCACGGCCGCATCGTGGCGCTCATCGAGAGCGCGCGCGGCCTGCACGATATCGATGCGGTCGCTACCGCCCACGGCGTGTCGCGGCTGGCCTTCGGCTCGCTGGACTTTGCCGTGGACCTGGGCTGCGCCCATGCGCGCGAGGCGCTGCTGATGGCGCGCTCGCGCATTGTGCTGGCCTCGCGCGTGGCGGGGCTGCCGCCGCCCGTGGATGGCGTCACCACCGCGCTCAAGGATGAGGCGGTGCTGGCCGACGACGTGGCGCACGCGCGCGCGCTCGGCTTTGGCGCCAAGCTGTGCATCCATCCCGCCCAGCTCGGCGCGGTGCGCGCGGGCTTCCTGCCCACGGCGGAGCAGCTCGACTGGGCGCAGCGCGTGCTGGCCGCCACCGCCAGCGGCAGCCACGCGGTACAGGTCGACGGCAAGATGGTCGACCGCCCCGTCATCGAACAGGCCCGGCGCATGCTCGCGCTGGCAAACCACCCCGCAGCGAATCAGCCGAATCAGCCATGAACCAACTCGAAACCCTGCGCGCCTGGATCGGCCGCAGCGAAAGCCGCACCGAAACCCTTGCCCCCGAGCCCGCGGCCGGGCTGGCGGCCACGCTCGACCTGGACGGCGAAGCGCTGGTGCGCGGCCCGCTGCCGCCGCTGTGGCACTGGCTCTATTTCCTGCCGCGTGCGCCGCAGCGCGAGCTGGGCCAGGACGGCCACCCGGCGCTGGGCGGCTTCATGCCGCCGGTGCCGCTGCCGCGCCGCATGTGGGCCGGCGGCGAGCTGGATTTCCGCCGGCCTTTGCGCGTGGGCGATACCGTGACGCGCACCTCCACCATCCGCAATGTCGAGCACAAGAGCGGGCGCAGCGGCGAGCTGTGGTTCGTCACCGTGGAACATGTGCTGACGGTCAAGGGGGAAGCCGCGCTGACCGAGCGCCATGACCTGGTCTATCGCGCCATGCCGGAGCCGGGACAGCCGCTGCCCCCGCGTCCGCGCCTGGCGCATCAGGCGCAATGGCAGCGCCAGTTGCGTGCCGACCCGGTCATGCTGTTCCGCTTCTCCGCGCTCACCTTCAATGGCCACCGCATCCACTACGACCACGACTATGTGCGCGACGTGGAAGGCTACCCCGGACTGGTCGTGCACGGCCCGCTGCAGGCGATGCTCACGCTGGACCTGCTGGCGCGCGAGATGCCCGGCGCCACGGTGCGCCGCTTCGGTTTCCGCGGACTGGCGCCGATTTTCGACCACGACACCGTGACGGTGGGCGGCACGCCCGATGCGGCCACGCCGGGCAAGGTCGCGCTGTGGACCGGCGACGATGCCGGCGGCCAGTCCATGGAGGCATGGGCCATCGTGGAGAGCTGATCCGCACGGCAGCAGGACAGACTCCTTGCGGCGGTTCGACGGCTGTCGCTCCCTCTCCCGCAAGCGGGGCAGGGAGCGAGCCGGCATCAATCCAACTGAATGTTCGCGGTCTTCACCACCCCGCCCCACAACTTCAGTTCCCGCTGGATGCGATCGGCCAGCGGCTTCGGCCCGGTGATGTTGAGGTCATAGCCGCCCTGCGTCATGCGCTGCTGGAAAGCGGGGTCGTCGCCGATGGCCTTTTGCGCCTTGACCAGCTTGTCCACCACGTCGGCAGGCAGCTTCTGCGGCCCGATCAGCGCGTACCAGCCGGTCAGGTCGTAGTTTTTCATGCCGGACTCGATCATGGTCGGCACGCTCGGCAATGCCGCATTGCGCGTGCTGGACGTCACCGCCAGCGCGCGCACCTTGCCACCCTGGATATGCCCGATGGCCGTGCCCGTGATATCGAACATAAAGGTCACCTTGCCGCCAATCACGTCGGCCATCGCGGGCGAATTGCCCTTGTACGGCACGTGCAGCATCTTGACGCCTCCCATCTGCGCCAGCAATTCAGCCGACAAGTGATTGGAAGCGCCAACCCCGGCCGAACCGAAGCTCACGCCGTCGGGATGCTTGCGCGCGTAGTCGACCAGTTCGCTCACGTTCCTGGCCGGGAAATCCTTGTTGATCAGCAGGACGTTGGTGTAATCGGTGATCAGCCCGATATAGCTGAAATCCTTGTTCGGATTGAAGTTCACCGACTTCTGGATCAGCGGCGTCATGGTCATGGTGGGGCTGGCCACGAAGTACAGCGTGTAGCCATCCGGCGTCGCACGCGCGGTCAGGTCCGCGGCAATGGCGCCGCTGGCGCCCGCGCGGTTGTCCACCACCACCGGCTGCTTGAGCGAGCGGCCCAGGTAGTCGGCGTAGATGCGCGCGGCGGTATCGACCGGACCGCCAGGGGCGTAGCCCACGATCAGCTTCACCGGACGCGTGGGATAGTTGTCCGCCATCGCCGTGCCTTGCACCAGGGCCAGCACCGCGCCCGCCATCGTCATCCATCGCTTCATCTGTCACCTCCGTAGTGTGTTGTCTGGTGTTGTCTGGTGTTGTCTGGTGTTGCCTGCCGTGTTGTCTGCCAGGCCTCGGCATGCCGGGGCGCGGACGGCGGCATTCGCCGCCTGTTGTCATGCCGCTACGGCGCCGCCGTCCAGCATGGCGCGCAGCGGCTGCTTCAGGAGCTTGCCGCTGGCGGTGGTGGGAATGGTCTCGATCGCGCGGATCTGCGCCGGCCGCTTGTACGGCGCCAGGCTTTCCCGCAGGTAGGCCTCCAGGGCGGCGAGGTCCAGCTGCGCGCCCGGCTGCGTTTCGATAAAGGCCACGACTTCTTCATTGCCGTCGGCGGCCGGGCGTCCGACCACCGCGGACTGGCGCACGCCGGGGAAGGCGTTGATGACGGATTCCACCTCGATCGGATAGACGTTGAAGCCCGAGCGGATGATCAGGTCCTTGGAGCGGCCCACGATAAACAGCGCGCCGTCTTCACCGAGGAAGCCCAGATCGCCAGTGTTGAGCCAGCCGCCCGGCAGCAGGGCCTCGGCGGTCTGCTCCGCGTTGCGGAAATAGCCGCGCATCACGCCGGGCCCGCGCACGCGGATCTGGCCGCGTTCGCCGGCCGGCATCGGCTCGCCTTGCTCGTTGGTGATGTTGATCTCCACGCCCTCGACGATGTAGCCGGCCGAGCAATCGGCGCGCGGCGCGTCCTTGCGGGTGATGAACAGCGAGCCGGCGTATTCGGTAATGCCATAGCCGTGGTGCAGCGGCTGGCCGAACCATGCCTCGGTGTCGCGCTTGAGCGTGGGATCGAGCGGCGCACCGCCGGTATAGAGGTAGCGCAGGCGCGGAAACGCCGCCGCGCCGCCCGGCAACGACGACTCCCGCGCCACCGCCATGATGCGCGTGAACATGGTGGGCACGCCTTGCAACATGGTGACGCCGGGAGACGCCAGTGCGGCGAAGACGTCCGCGGCATCGAATCGGGGCCGCATCACCAGGCTGGCGCCGGCGTACAGTGTCGCCATCAGCACGGTGGCAATGCCGAAGATATGCGACAGCGGCAGCGCCCCGTAGGCGATATCGTCCGGCCCCAGGTCGCGCGAGGTTGCCGAGATACGCGCGAAGATCGTCAGGCCGGCGTGCGGCACCATCACGCCTTTGGGCGCGCCCGTGGTGCCGGAGGTGTAGATCAGGGTGGCAATGTCGCGCGCCTGGGCAGCGTCCACGCGCGCCGGCACCGCTTCGGCGCGCAGCATGACGAAGCCGGGATCCAGCGCCGTGCAGTCGCTGCGCTGCGCGCAAAGCCGTTTGGCGTGCGCGGCGGCCACATCGGAGACATGGCTGGTAAAGAACGTCAGCAGCGGCTCGGCATGCGCGCGGATGCCGTCGATCTCGCGGGGCGAGAGCCGGGCGTTGACCTGGATCGGCCAGGCGTGCAGCGCGCTGCAGGCGAACAGTATCACCACCATTCCGGCGCAGTTCTCGCCCACCACCATGACGCGGTCGCCCTGCCCGACGCCTTGCGCGGCGAGCCAGTCGCGCGTGGCCGTGATGCGCTCCCACAGCGCGCCGTAGCTGAGTACGCCGCCGGTCTCGTACAGGCAGGGAGCCTGGGGAGATTGCTCGGCCCAGTGCCGGGGGATGTCATGGATGAACTCGGGACGGAAGGAAGTCATGTTGCTAGCGATGATGGGGTTGGAACCGGACGGTCCTGAAGAACAGCGAACTCACTGATCCAGGTGAATATTCGCCGACTTGATCAGGCCATCCCACTTCTGGTACTGGGTGCGCATATAGGTGCCGAACTGCGCGGGCGTGGAAGGAAAGGGCACGGTGCCCTGGCTGGCCAGCCGGGCCGCCAGTTCGGGCTGCGCGAGCGAAGCGACGATCTCGGCGTTGAGGCGGTCGACCACGGCGGCCGGCGTATTGGCCGGCGCCACCACCCCGAACCACGCGGTCAACTCGTAGCCGGGCACCCCCGCCGCGGCCAGCGTCGGCACGCCGGGCAACTGTCCGGACGGCTTGGCGGTGGTGAGCGCCAACGCGCGCACGCGGCCATCGCGCACATAGGGCAAGGCGGTGGAAATGCTGTCGAACATCATGGTGAGGCGCCCGCCGATCAGGTCGGTCATGGCCGGGGCGCTGCCCTTGTAGGGCACGTGTTCGATGCGCACGCCCGCCAGGTGGGTGAACAGTTCGCCGGCGAGGTGCGAGGATGAGCCGTTGCCGAAGGAGCCGTAGCTGAGCTTGCCGGGCTCGCGCCGCGCCAGGGCCAGCAGTTCGGCCACGTTGTGCGCGGGCACCGCGGGATGCACCACCAGCACATTCGGCAGGTAGGCCACCGAGGCCACCGGCGCGAAATCCTTGAGCGGATCGTAGCCGGGCTTGTCGTACAGGCTCTTGTTCACGGCCAGCGAGCCAAAGGTGCCGAACAGCAGGGTGTAGCCGTCGGCGGGTGCGCGCGCGACCGCCACGGCGGCGATGTTGCCGCCCGCGCCGGGGCGGTTCTCGATCACCACCGGCTGGCCCAGCCGCACCGAAAGTGCGTGGCTCACCTCACGCGCCAGCAGGTCCGTGGCGCCACCGGGCGGAAAGGGCACGACCAGCCGCACCGGTTTGTCCGGATAGGCCGCGAACGCGCTCGCGGCGGCGGCAAGCCAGCCGCACAGCACGAGCAACTTGGTCCAACGTGACATCGCCTGTCTCCTCGGCGTTGATTGTGTAATTGCTGCGATGGAACTGCGCCAGTGTGAGCCAGGCGCCGGCGGCGTGCCATTTGGATTTGGCTAAGGCCGTGTTCTGCCCGGCATATGCGCCGGGCGGGCATCGGTTCGCAAGCGCGGAAGGACGGCTTTGTCATTGCGGAAGCAGCGAATCCCCGGCCACCCCTAGAATCGCTGCACCGTATCGAAGAGGCGGCCGCTGGCCAGCCTTCCCAACCCAGGGGACAAGCAGATGGATTTGCGTTTCAGCGCGGCGGAACAAGCGTTCCGCGAAGAGGTTCGGCGTTTTGTGCAGGCCAGCCTGCCAACCGATATCCGGGATAAGGTGCTGGCCCACCAGCGCGTCGAGAAAGACGACTACGTGCGCTGGCACCGCATCCTGCACGCGCAGGGCTGGGGTGCGCCGACCTGGCCGCAGGAATGGGGCGGCACCGGCTGGAACGCGCTGCAGCGCCTGATCTTCGAGATCGAGGCCTTCCGCGCCGGCGCGCCGCGCCTGCTGCCGTTCGGCCTGACCATGATCGGCCCGGTGCTGATGAAATATGCCAGCCAGGAGCATAAGGAACGTTTCCTGCCGCGCATCCCGACGGTCGAGGATTTCTGGTGCCAGGGCTACTCCGAGCCGGGAGCCGGCTCGGACCTGGCCTCGCTCAAGACGCGCGCCGTGCGCCGGGGCGACCGCTATATCGTCAACGGCCAGAAGACCTGGACCACGATGGCGCACTTCGCCGACTGGATCTTCTGCCTGGTGCGCACCGATACCGAGGGCAAGCCGCAGGAAGGCATCTCGATGCTGCTGATCGACATGAAGACACCCGGCGTGACAGTGCGCCCGATCGTCACGCTCGACGGCGGCCATGACGTCAACGAAGTCTGGTTCGAGGACGTGGAAGTGCCGGTGGGCAACCTGCTGGGTGAAGAGAACCGCGGCTGGACCTACGCCAAATACCTGCTGGGCCACGAGCGCACCGGCATTGCCGGCATCGGCCACTGCAACCGCGAACTGCGCCAGCTCAAGCACTACGCCGCCCAGGCCACCGACGGGGCCGGCCGCCCGCTGATCGATGACGTGCGCATGCGCGACAAGATCGCACGCATCGAGATGGACATCATGGCGCTGGAAATGCTGCTGCTGCGCGTGGCCACGCAAGACGCGGGCCGCGGCCCCGGCCCGGAAGCCTCCATCGTCAAGATCCGCGGCTCCGAGATCCAGCAGGACCTGGCCATGCTGCAGATGGAGGTGGCCGGCCCCAATGCCTGGCCGTACTCGCCGAGTTGGCTGGAAGCCGGCACGGCGCCGCCGGCCGACGCACCGCTGCACGCCCCGGCCTGGGCCTCACCTGCCGCTTCGACGTACTTCGACATGCGCAAGACGTCGATCTACGGCGGTGCCACCGAGGTACAAAAGAACATCATCTCCAAGATGATCCTGGGTTTCTGAAGTCACGCAGGACTTCAGGGACGCCACACCAACCCGGGATTCAAGGAACAAGCACAGTCATGGACTTCAATTACAGCGAAGAGCAGCAGATGCTGACGGACAGCCTGCGCCGCTTCATCGATACCGCATACACCTTCGACAAACGCCGCAAGAGCGCCCGCGGCGGCGGCAGCTTTGACCGCGCCACCTGGGCACAGCTTGCCGAGATGGGCGTGCTGGGCCTGACCGTACCAGGCGAATACGGCGGCTTTGGCGAAAGCGCCGCCAGCCAACTGGTGGTGCAGCGCGAACTCGGGCGCGGCCTGGTGCTGGAACCGGTCACGCCAAGCGCCGTCATGTCCGCGGCGGTGCTGAACGCCTACGGCAGCCATGCCCAGAAAGCAGCATGGCTGCCTGCCATCGCCGCCGGCGAGCGCGTGGTCACCCTCGCCTACCTGGAGCCCACCACCCGCTACCGCCCCGAGACCGCGCGTGCCAGCGCCGAGCGCAAGGGCGACGGCTACGTGCTCAACGGCAACAAGAGCCTGGCCTGGCACGGCGAAGCCGCCGACGCCTTCCTGCTCACCGCGCGCATCGCCGGCAGCAACGAGCTGGCGCTGTTCCTGGTACCGCGTGGCGCTGCCGGACTCACGGTGCGCGGCTATCCCACCATGGACGGCCTGCGCGCCGCCGACCTTGCCTTGCAGAACGTCGCGGTAGACGCCACGGCCCTGGTGGGTGACGCGGCCGACGGCCTGGCCGCCCTGCTCCACGGCATCGACCACGGTATTGCCGCGCTATGCGCCGAAGCCGCCGGCGCGATGGAAAAACTGATCGAGATCACCGGCGAATACCTGCGCACGCGGCAGCAGTTCGGCAAGCCGCTGGCGGTGTTCCAGGCGCTGCAGCACCGAATGGCCGATATGCTGGTGCAGAAGGAGCTGGCGTTGTCGATGGCTTATGTGGCAGCGCAGGCGCTGGATGAAAGCGATCCGGCGCAGCGGCGGCGGATGCTGAGCGCGGCGAAGGTGACGGTGGCCAAGGCCGGGCGTTTTGTCGGCCAGCAGGCTGTGCAACTGCATGGCGGGATGGGGATGACCGATGAGCTGGAGGTGGGGGATTATTTCAAGCGCTTGACGATGATCGACCCATTGCTGGGGGATAGTGATTACCACGTACAACGGTATGGCGAGGTGATGGCGGCGTAAGGATGCCGCTCGCGATGCCTGCGCGGCATCGCGAGCGGATGCCGGCATCCGCGCAGACCTGAATCGGCCTTTGAAGTTGAAGTCAGGCCTTGGACGCCAAGCAGTTGAATCCAAAGCGCCGCATTCACCCGCCCCCGCACCCCTCCGGCTTGAAAACCCTGACCTCGGAAGCTGGAAATCCGGCCAGTTTCCCGGCCGGCCGCCGTGGCCGCGCCACCAGCTCCCCGCCGCAGTTCGGACAAATCCCCCCAAGCCGCTGCCCGGCACAATCCACACAGAACGTGCATTCAAACGAGCAGATCCGTGCATCGGCCGAGTCAGGCGGCAGATCCTTGTCACAGCATTCACAACCAGGCCTGAGCTGCAGCATGCGTCCTCCCCTTGCGATAAATTCAGGTACACGGCGGCATCGTACCGCCATGCCGATCAGCCAGCCGGTGCGGCCCGCAGGTCAGATCACCAGTTCAATGACAAACGGTCCCGGCCGCGCATTCGCCATGCTGAACAATTCGGCAAAACGCGCCATATCGTCGGCACGCGCGGCTTCGACTCCCATGCCGTTGGCCAGCTTCACCCAGTCGAGATCCGGATTGCCGATATCGAGCATGTCGAGTGCGGTCTTTCCCGGATTGGCGCCAACCTCAGCCAGTTCGCCCAGCAGGATCGCGTACTTGCGGTTGGCCAGTATCACCACGGTGACATCAAGCTTCTCGCGCGCCATCGTCCATAGCGATTGCAGCGTGTACATCCCCGAGCCGTCGGCCTGCAGCGCTACCACCCTGCGGCCCGGTGCGGCCACCGCGGCGCCAGTGGCCAACGGCAGGCCATCGCCGATCGCACCGCCGGTGAGTTGCAGCCAGTCGTGCGGCGCGGCATGCACGGTGCCGGGATAGAAAGCACGCCCGAAGCTCACGCTTTCCTCCACCACGATGGCTTGCTCGGGCAGCAGGGCGGTCAGCGTCTGCGCCACGGCCTCGGAGGTCACCGCGCCCTTGGCGATCTCGTGCGTGGACGTGGAGGCCGGCAGGGAAACGGACGGTGCGGCAAGTGCGTCGGCAAGACGCGCCAGCGCTTCGGCCAGGTCTTGCTCCGGACGCGCCAGCACGTGGATCTCCGCATCTTCCGGATACGGCCGCGGCGACTTGCCCGGGTAGGCGAAGAAGGTCACCGGTGGCGGCGCGCCGACCAGGATGACGTTGCGGATACCGGCCAGCCTGGCGCGTGCCACGTCGCCGGAGTACGGCACCCGGTCCACATTGAAGCGGCCGCGGCCGCGCGCCACGCGCGCGTTGGACATCGGCGTGATCAGGCGGGCGTCGGTGGCGGCGGCGATACGGTGCGCGTCGGCCAGCGGCGCTTCGCGCAGCGCGGTGCCGGCCAGCACGATCAGCGTGGGCTGGCCCGAGCGCAGCAGGCGCGCGGCTTGCTCGATGGCATCGGGCGAGACCTTGGGTGCGGGGATCGGCGGCAGCGGCGCGGCCACCTTGCCGCCGGCATCCCAGCAGACGTCGGACGGCAGGATCAGGCTGGCCACGCCGCCGGGCGCCGCGCATGCGGCCTGTACCGCGGTGGCGGCGTCGGCGCCTACCGAAGCGGCATGCGTCGCGGTACGGGTCCAGACCGAGACGGGGCGCGCCCAGCCTTCGGTATCGGCGGTGAGCGGCGCGTCGAACGGACGGTGATAGGTGGCCTGGTCGCCAACGATATTGATCACCGGCGTCTGCGCACGGCGGGCGTTATGCAGATTGGCCAGGCCATTGGCCAGGCCCGGGCCGCAATGCAGCAGCGTGGCGGCCGGCTTGTCCGCCATGCGCGCGTAGCCGTCGGCAGCGCCCGTCACCACGCCTTCGAACAGGCCCAGCACGCAACGCATGCCGGGAATCCGGTCGAGCGCGGCCACGAAGTGCATCTCGCTGGTGCCGGGGTTGGCAAAACAGGTGTCCACGCCGCAGGCCAGCAGCGTCTTGACCAGGCTCTCGGCGCCGTTCATCTCGCCCTGCCCGTTTTCGCCATGGCTGGCATGGTTCCCTTGGTTGCGCTCGGTAGTCTGCATCTCGTTGATTTCTAGTTGATTTCTAGTTGATTTCTAGTTTGCAGGTTGCTGGAATGGCATCAGGACTGCGCGCCCGGCGTGCTTGCCGGGCGCGGCGGAACATAGGTGGGGGCCGCGCCCCCACCGGATGCCAGCAGGTCGAAATCCAGGCACACGAACTCGCTCGGGAATTCAATGCGCGCGTAATAGACGATCACGCCGTCGACGCAGGCATAGCGCCGCAACTCGGCCACCGGCGCGCCAACCGGCAAGGCCAGCCTGGCGGCCGACTCCGCGCCCGCCGCAATGATCGACAGGCGCTGCCTGGCCGCCGTGACCTTCAGTTGCGGGAAGCGGTCGAGCACCGGCACCGAGGGGCCATGGCGGAACGCTTCGGGCTTGCGCGCGAACACGCTGGCTTCGATGAAGACCTCGCCCAGGGCAAAGGGCCGTTGCTCGATCCGGTGCAGCCGGCGCAGGCAGTGGTAGCCCGGCGCACGCGCCGCGCTACAAGGCATGCCGAGCGCCTCCGGCAACGGCACGGTACCGTCGGATTCGGAAAGCGCTTCGGTATCGAGTTGCTCCCCGACCGCCACCACCTGGTCCCAGCTGACCGGCAACATCAGCGCGCGGCGCTCGCGGCAGGCGGCCTTGACGAAGGTGCCGCGGCCGCGCTCGCGGGCCAGGAGGCCCTCTTCATCCAGCAGCGAGAGCGCATGGTGCATGGTCATGCGCGCCACGCCGAACTCGCGGCAGAGTTGCTCAAGCGACGGAATGCGCGCGCCCTGGCGCCATTCTCCGCTTTCGATCTGGCGGCGGAAGATGGTGGCAAGCTGCAGGTAGACCGGCTGGCGGCTGCGGGAAAGAAGATCGCTGCTGGCAGGCAAGGCGGTGGAAGCTGGGTTCGGCATTGTCGGCGGAAGCGGCGCAGCCGCCGCGGTGGGCAGGCCGATCGGCAAGGTTGGCTGGCAGGAAGCTGCCTACTTTAATAAGGTCTATAAACCTAGACCACTGGGGTTTACCGCAGTCCATAAAAAAGCGCGGGACAAAATCCCGCGCTTTTCCTGGCCGGCATCCACGGCGGCCTGTCGCCGCCACCGCTCACGCCGCAAGCGCCTCCGGACATGCCGGTGCAATGACTTGCGTCAAGACCGGCGCCGGCGCCATGGCCTGTCCCACGCCGGGCGCTGCAAGCCGGTCGAGCACGCTCGCATGGATGGACTCGACCTGTGCCAGCTTGCGCCGGTAGGCCGAACGCTTCCTGGAGGGCAGTTCCATCACATCGCGGCGCGGCTGGTTGACCGGTATCTCGACATTGCCGCCGGCCAGCAGTTGGCCGCCGGACTCCATCCAGAACCCTTCGTAGTCGCAGAGGATCTCACGCGGGGTATTACGCTGGCGCCCCACGTGGTTACTCCTGCAAACACCTACGATACGCCTGACCTGCAGCGCAGCGGCAAAGGCCAGCACGGCTTCCATGACCGCGTCCTTGGGACGCAGGCCATCGCATGCCTTGGTGGATTCGCGGATCAGGTCGCGGCTGTTTTCGCCCACGGGACCTTGCAGGCCACCCACGAAGATCTCCACCCCGTGCTTGCCTTGCGCCAGGTAGAAGCTGAGCTGGCTCAGGCAAACGCCGCTGGCCGTATCGCGCCAATAAAAGGCCAGCTCGCCCTCCCTGGGGTTCGGCCCGGAGTCGGCCAGGCGCAGTGCATACCGCCCCACGCCCAGCGGGAATTCGAGGCCGCCGCCGACGTAGATCCGTTCGCTAAGCGCCAGCGGCACCAGCGTGCTCATGGCCTGGTAGTGCTCCAGCACGGTACGCATGCGTTCGCGGAAACCCAGTCCGAATGCGCCGAGCGGCCGATACGGACGGACGAGCAGCGCGGGCTTGATCATGGCGACGCGTTGCATCAGCGTGCAGGAATTCACCGCTTGCAGCCAGCTCCGCACCGCGGCATAGCGGAATGCCGAGCGCACGATCAGCTTGATGCGCCTTAGCCGCCACTTTTTCCCGCCCGGCGGATAGCAAAACACGGAGAGCGCGGCGAGCGTCCCCAGATAGCGAAAATAGAAAAAAGGCCCGGGATGCTGAAAGAATCCTCTGGCAGCGAGCCCTGATAGCCATTGAAGGCTCGAGATTGGTCCTTGCACGACTTGATGCTCCCCTTTAAGCCGTTGCAGCAAAGCCGGTATCCGGTCTTGTATTGCGCTGCCCTTGCTATTGAAACTTCAGCGACACGATAGGCAAATGGCCAGCCAGGCCTGGATCACGAGGCAGGGTCAGCGACCTGGCAGGGCCGCCGGGCAAAGCGTTTCTGCCTCGTAATATTTCGTAACGAATTGTAATGCTTCCGGTTGACTGCAAGATGAGTCATTTCCCGCAGGGAGCAAAAAAAGCCGGCTGACGCGTGGCCATGCCTGGAAGTGCTGGGGGGAGACGAGCGCTAACGCAGAAGTGCCCACGACCAGGTTCGCAGCCACGCCAAAATCCAGCGTGATGGCCGCAACCGTCAACGCCGCCAGCGCAAATGGCGATCCCGGCCTACCGGCTCCCTTTTCCTTGACGTATCAAGCCGACAACGCGTCGTTTCGAAGCGGCATTACATCGGGCTGCTCGCGCTGCTCTGCCTGGCTCAACGCATAGTTAGCCTGCAAGGTCATCCAGAACCGAGCCGTGCTTACCCCAGCTCGCTCCAGGCGTACCGCAAGATCGGGGCTGATGCCGGCATGCCCATTGATAACTCGCGAAAGGGTCGTGCGCGACATGCCGAGACGACGCGCAGCGTCAGTAACTTCGATTCCAAGCGGCTGCAAGACGTCTTCACGCAGCAGCTCGCCAGGATGGGGGTGATGCTTCATCCTTCGGGCCATGAGTATTTCGGAATTCTTTAAGTCGGGATGGAAATTCGTGACGTGATAACTGGATTCACTTTTATGCAAAACGAATCAAAATTCTTATAAATCAACAGCCGCACTCCTGTCACCTATGGAAAGCTCGAAACTGCATTCAAGCTGATGGCGGGAATTGGCTCTTTGTTATCCAGATGATTCGGAACAACGAGAGCGCGGAGGATGGCCCTGGGACTTCCAGCGAGCGTCACGCCAGTGGCACTGCCAGCGGGCGCACGCGCGCCGCGCACCCCGAGAGGGGAGCCAACCGTTGGCAAGGAGAAACGATAGCGTCGGCTCAAAAATCGGTGCAGCCGTGCGGAGCGCCCGAGGGGCGGGCCCCGTTGAGCCTCACCGCCCCCGCGCCACCGTCTCCGACGGCAACTCCCCCAAAAGCGCCCGATACATGCCGCGCGCTTCCTGCGCCGTGGAGAGCCGTGCCTGCAGCGGCGTGCAGTGGATCGGCATGGCTCTTCGGTGGCCCCCTCTCAGTCGCGCCGGCGCCAGCTCATCGCCCAGGCATAAAGCGCAACCAGGGCACCAAATTGAATGAAGATAGACCCAAGCAGGAAGAGCAGGGGATACCAGAGCATGGAAAAGTGAAGCAGGCAGACGGCGGTCAGCGTGTATTGCATCGGAATCAGCACGATCAGATACGCCACAGCCATGGTCGACAACAGGAGTTTGCGCACGAAGCCAAAATCCAGGACGTTGTAGATCAGCGCATACAGCCATGGCGTGACCACGACAACGAGCAGGGACGCCTGCGTCAGTGAAGCGATGGACTTGTCCGCTTCGTAGTGGAAGCTTGCCGGCCAGAGATAGAAGTAGAACTGCGCACTGGCCTGGATCAGGCCGACCAGGCGCAGGCCGTAGGCGAGAGGCAGCGACTTGCCGGTCAGCCACCGGGTGCCGAACAGCAGGACCAGGGTGATTGCCATTCCGCACAACCATTGCACTGGCGTAGGCAAGGCAGCATCTGCGTGTGCATACGGCACCAGGTCAAAACCCGGTAGCAGAGCCTTGTCAGCCTGGAGCACGATCTCGCCGCCCAGGGTCTCGCTCCAGAAGCCGATGATGCGGCTCCACAGGTTCGCCACCCAGGGCCAGGCCATGCAGATGGCAAGCGTAAGCGCGAAGGGAATGAGCAAGACATCGATCCAGCGCCCCGGCGGAAACGCAAGCCGGCGCATTGCCCGGTGCATTTCGATCCTGTCGCCACGATAGCCGATCACGCGCCGTACCTCGCTGCCTCGCGTCCCGGCCGCGCGGTTTTCCTCTGCCGCCTGTCCTCGCGCGGGAGGCAACGGCGCCATGGGTCCCGGCTCCGCCATGAGGGGCGGCACCGACTGCCCTTCGGGCTGTCCTGGAGACTTGGCGTCGTTCACCGGAAGCTCCATCGAAAGCCCACTTCCGCCGACGTCCGGCTGTACGTGGGATTATGGTAGTACTGCACGCCCAGCAGCAGCAGCAGATCGCGGGAGATGCGCTCACGCCACTGAACGCTATAACTCTGGCTGTCATAGTTCACACGCTCGGTGCCGGTCGTCAGGATCTGATAGGCCTCCCTTGCATGCTCGGCCCGCATGATGAAGGCCCGCTTCTCGTCGCTGCCAAGCGTGGCCGCGATGTATTGGCTCGGCCCGAACACGTGGCCCGGGTTCGCGCGATTGAAGCGCAAGCCGCCTTCGAGTACCAACGAGGAAAAATAGGCGATGCCGCTCAGCAGCGCGCCGTCATCCCAACGCCCGCTGTCCTTGCCTTTTGCATAATAGCCGCCAAGCCCTACGACGAAGCGTCGGTCGGGTCCAAACTTGCGGTAGCCGGTCACATCCGTGCGCCAGCGGGGAAACAGTTCACTGCTTCCCAGGCCCGCGCCAACCGTCATGTAGTAATCCTCGGAGAGGTCACGCGTGAGCGACAGTGCGCCGTACTCGCCGTTGAAGCCGAAACGGCTCGCACGGTCCAGTTCGCCTTGTACCACCCCCAGCGAGGTCACGACCATGCCGCGCAGTGCCGCAGCGGTCGCGGAGCCGAAGCCATTCGTCATATGGCCATCGCCGAAGACGAACTCGATTGCCCCCTTCTCCGGCGCATACGGCACCGGCACCGGTTCCGGTATCGCCATAGGCACGGGCGTCGGCGTTGCCATCGGCGTCTGCGCCAGGGCCGGCGCATCGGGTGCAAGCGCGACATCCGCCTGAGCTTGAGTGCCGCCCGGCAGCGCCCCACTCTGGGCACAGGCAATTTCCATGGTCATGGCCGATGCTGCCAGTAACGCACACCACACGATTCGATTCAAATACACGCTCAATTCTTCCCAAAATAAGCTGTCCATCGGAGCGACATGTGCCTGAGGCTGCCACACTGAGCGTCCCGGTGCGGCTTCCACCATCAGCAGGCGCGTTGTGCCCGGCGGCGGTGCGACCCGCGGCCAGGTTGCTTGCCTTCAATGCAGGCTCCGAAGCATTCAGGCTGCCCCGCCGGCGCGCAGGGCGGCCGCGATCACGATCTTCTTTCCAGGGGCCGCAATCACCATCCAGCGATTCCCCTGCATCGTCACCCGGCCTTGTCCGCTCTCGATTCGCGGCCTGGCATAGCGATCCGCCGGGAACAGCCACGTCAACTTGTCGAGCGAATCCTCGTTATCCGCGAAGACCCGTACGTCGTTCTTGTCGGAGGCGAGGTGCCATACGGTCCGCTCGCGCCGCGTCGCAAAATCAGCGACCTCGGTCATCGTGCGCCATTGAAAGCGCTTCTGGGCCTGCTCGCTATCGGCCGTGGCCAGCAGGGCGTCGATGGCGCGTAGATACCGTACCGCCCCCGGCGGATGGAAGTAGATCAGGCGGATCTCGCCGGTATTTGCCGAGAACTCAACCAGGGACGTGAGCCACGCAGCGATCTCCGACTCCGGGAGGTTCGCCATATAGGCTTCCTCGATCGTGCTGTACTCACCATAAGTCTGCACGGGGAAAGACCAGATGTGCTCATCGCGACGTCCTCCCCGATAGGTTCTGGTGGGACCCTGTCCGATATTGCCTGTGAAGTAGTAAGCCTTGACCTGCCGCTCGTCCAGCCACCGGGTCACCCATTCCGGCTGGTTGCCGGTTGGCGCCGAATACTCTGTCTGCGGTTTGCCCGTCAACGCACGGATCGCGTCCGCATTTTTCTGCAGGTAGACCTCCATGGTGGCCTGATTGTTCTCATTGACATTGAGCCCGAACCAATCGTGGATCCAGCCCCCATGGCTACCGATCTGGTGGCCCTCGCGCATCAGCCCGCGCACAACCTCGGCGAATTCCGGATTGTTCGGCAGGTCCACGCCCCGTCCGTCATTGAACTGGCGCTGGTCCGGTCCGGCGGTGATGTGGAAGCTGAACGGACCATGCTTGAATACGCCATCCTTGATCAGGCTATCCGTGGCATCAATGCAGATCTTGGCGTCGCAATGCCAGTTCAGCACGAGGCCGCCAATCCCATCGGGCGAGGATGAAAGCTGGGGCTGCTCCAGCATGCGGTTGGCGAAGTAGTGCAGGAAGCCATGGAGCAGGACCCCGTCGGTACGCAGCTTGAGGTATCCCAGCGGCAAATTGACGAACAGCACGCTGCCCTTTCCCACCTTGCGCTCGCCGGCGATGACCGAGTTGTCGTCCGCCTGCATCAGCACGCGGCCGTTGTAGTTGCCGCTGGTACGCATGGCCGCATAGCGCAGGATGTCCTGTCCATAGCCTGACAGCACAGCACGCCCGTTCTTTGCAATCCAGCGGCCAGGTGGGATGTGCAGCTCCGCCATGACATCGGGCGTGCCGGAGACAGTCGCCTGATTTGCCATGCCGTCGCCAAGCTTCGAATAAAAACCGTACGACACGCCGGCCAGGCCCGACATGCGCGCCGGGCCCTGCTCATAGAAACCGTCCTCGTTCAGGATGCCGGCATCGTAGACCTGCATCAGCGCGCCGCCATCTTCAACGAACTGCCTGATCTTGTTGACGAATGCCGTGGTCATCGAGCGATGCACCGTATCGGGCAGGATCACCCCGGAAAAAGCCCGTTCGCCATCAAGGCCGTGGCGCACGAACTCCGATGCCGTGATGATACGCAGGCGAACCCCTTCCTCCAGGGCCGCATCCTCCCACGCTTGTGCGTAGACACGGTTCTCACCCGGCAGCGTGTCTGGCAACACCAGGACGATGCTGTCGCTCTGTGGCTTGCTGGCTCCCGCGTTGATGCTGCGATAGGCAAACAGCGCACAGGCCACGAACGCCACCAACGCCAGCACACCGAACAGGTGCTTGCGTAGCGCAATTATTTTTTGCAGTTTCACATTCATGGCTTTCTATTGGTCTCGCCAGGCAATGCATGCAGGAGTCCAATCCGCACGCCCTCCTCCAGTACGTTCCAGCGGCCCTGCTGGCGCCACTGCGCGGATGCACGCAGCCAGGCCCCGGCGGTCTGCGTGTCTCCAATCTTGTAGGCCGCCCAGGCAATCAGGCCCCAGGGAAAATGATCACTCTTGCCGTCCAGCCAGGCCTGGCCATAGCGGTGCTTCCAGACCATCCAGTTGCGCGCGGCGACCGGCCCCGTGCTCAAGTCATAGATCCAGAGATAGACCGGCGCAACGGCGTTGGGATAGAAGCCATACGGCGTCGGCGGCAGGCTGGCCCGCTCCGGCTCCAGCGCCCCCTTTGGATCATAGCCATAGTTGCGCGACAGACCGGCCAGCATCGTGCCTCGCGCAGGCAGGTTCGCCAGTTCCCGCGCATAGCGCGCGGCGGTGTCCGGATCGGCGCGCAGGCGATCCAGTGCGCCGATCACTTCCACGTTATCGGCAAAATAGGCCACGGGCTGGCCGAACAGGGCACGGAAGGTGCCACGCTGCGGATCCCATAGCGTGGCGAGATTTTCAAGGGACTTGCCGCAGCTGGCCTCCAGGGCCCGGTCGCCCTTCAGCACCTCGCTGGCCACCAGGCACCAGAAGACAGCCAGGGAGTCGTCGGCATCGGCCGGCCCGCACGCCAGCCATTCCGTGCTACCGCTGCGGCAGATCCGCGGAAACGGCCCGTTCGCCTGCTGGTATGGCAACAGCCAATGCGCCAACGCTGTTGCCGGCGCGCGCACGTCGACACCGAGTCGATGCGCGACCAGCAACGCCTTGAGGGCGGTATACGGCTCCACATAGTCTCCATGGGCAAATACGGTCATGGCGCCATTGGGCACGGTGAAGTCTTCGAACATGGGCACAGTCTCCGCGGGCGCCGCCATCGCGGCCAGCGGCATCGCAAGCGCAAGCATGGTGGCTGCGCAGCGATTTGCCAGCCGCGGCAGGCGGGCGCCGGGCAGCAATGCCTGCGGCCATGCGACATTGCGCCGGAAGACATTCGGGAACCATGGCATGGTTCGCCTCCTAAGCGAGAACATGGGCGGATTCATGGGAGGTAATGACGCCATGAACGACGCAGCCGGGCGAGACGGTCAGCCGATTGCAAACCAGCGTGGTCGGCGCGTCGGGGCGGCCGATCCGGCAGTTCGGACCAATGACGATGTCCTCGAAGCTGATCAACGGCCCGAGAACCGCGCTGCCCGCACCGATTTCCAGATTTTTTCTGGACGAGAGACTGCCGACGATCCGACTGCCATCGCCGATGTGCAGGTGGCCGTGGCTCTTGATGCTGCCGACGAGCGAGACTTTCGCCGCAACGCGGCAATTGCCGCGGACCACATAGTCGCCGCACAGCACGTTGTCGGGCCCGATCTCTGCATCGCCGTACAGGACCTGGCGCGAGTTGACCACCGGCGGCAATGCCACGGGTGCGGGCGCGGCAGCGACCTCGCCAAACAGCACAGCCTGCGCCCCCGCACGCTCGAAGCGGGCCGGCGGCGTGAACGTGACCGTCTCGACCGCCGTGACCCTGCCATCCACGCGCGCGTTGCCAAGCAAGCGTACCTGCTTGCCATGCACCCAACGCTGCACCACCGCGTTTTCGCCCAGCGAGACATCGCCTTCCGCAAGGCATGCGCGCAGTTGCGCGCCAGCGCCCACCTCGACATTGCGCACGACGTACAGATCCGCGCGAACCCTGCTGCCTGGCGCGATCCAGGCATCGCCCCGGAACAGCACGATATGGTTCGCCTGCCCGAGTGCCCGGCTAAGTGCCGTCCACTTGTCTGCCGGCCGGGTCAGCATATCGCGGCCGACACTCAAGGCCTTGCTGGTTCGTATTTCATAGGCGTCGCCCTCCAGCTTGAGCGCCTGCAGATCGATGCCATGCTGCTCCGCAAGCCGCGTGCGGAAGCTGTTGGCAAAGAAGGTCAGGCTGTTCGGCTCATCCCGCCGCATTGGCAGCGGCGCGAAATCGGTTGGTCGCAGCCATTCCACGATGGCGGGAATGAATGGTAAAAGCAGCAGGATCAGTACCGAGCCGGAAAGGAGAAGATAGCTTCCGGTCATCCCCGATCCTTCGCCGGTGCAGTATCGGGCTTGCCGGGTACACCGCCGGTGGGTCCGGACGCCGGCTTGCGAAACCGCTCCGTCTTGTCCCAGACCAGTTCCCGCTTGCGCCACGCATCCATGATTTGCGTGCCCCCCGCACGCGAGATCGCCACCATGCTGACGAGAAAGCCGAACAGGTTCAAGGGAAGCAGCCGGATGCGATTCCGGTGGCCGTCCAGATAGGTAGCGGCAGCGATCTCGAAGAACGCGGCATTGCTCCCGAGGCCCCCGTAGCACAGCAATGCGGTCAGGAAAACCCAACCGGATACGATAGACTGCGTCGCCGTGTAGAACAGGATCACGGCAATCACCCAGCCCAGCAACTGGATGGGGGGCATGACGAAAATCAGCAGCAGCAGAGCCCCATCCACGCGCTCGCGCCTGCTGATGTGTTTGTTTGCGATGAACTTCCTGATGTTGTGCACCATCACCTGGTTGTGCCCGCGCGACCAGCGACTGATCTGCTTGACTCGCACAGGCCAGACTTCCGGCACCTCTTCATAGCACTCCGAGCGGTTCTGATAGACCGTTTTCCATCCGCACTGGAGCAGACGGAATGTGACGTCGGTATCTTCCGCCAGCGTATCAATATTCCAGCCACCGATTTCAGCCAGCGCGCGGCAGCGAATGCCACCGACCGTCCCGCCATACTGCGGGACCAGCCCCAGGTTCATCCGCGCGGTCTGGTCCACCTGATAGCCGCCCGCGCGTTCGAGGTCGAGCAGACGTGTCAGCAGGTTGGTGCCGGCGTTCATCGGCACCACCCGGCCCATGATCGCGCCGACCTCCGGATCAAAGAAGGGCGCGACCAGTTGCTTGATCAAGCCTCGTGCCGGCAGATAATCCGCATCGAATACGATCATGATCTCGGCATCGATCATTGCGGTGGCATCGCGCAGCGCGGCGGCCTTGCCCGGACGGCCCTCGGTGCGATGAAAGAGCGAGAAGCGCCCGGGATGGCGCGCCGCGATGTCATCGATGATCCCCCGGGTGCCGTCGCTCGAGCGATCGTTGACCGGCATGATGGTCAGCTTGTCCTGGGGGTAGTCGACTTGCAGCAAGGCATGCAGGCAGTCGGCAATCACCCGCTCCTCGTTGTGTGCGGCGACGCAGACCACCACGCGCGGCCATACCCCGTGCTCGATATCGAGGTACGGCTGCCGTTGGCGGCCGAACAGGCGATTGAGGGTGAATATATAGTGCCGCGCCGTGTAGATGACCAGCAGCACGATGATGCACAGCGCCACCGCCAGAAGCACGTGATTGATAAGCGACAGGATATCCATGTTCCGCATCAGATTGCTTTCGCCATGCGGCGGTCCGCAGATAGTGCATGGCAAACGGGAGCAGCTGCGTTCATGACGATCAGGCTGCCGCCCGCTGATCGCACTGGAATTCGCTCACCGCAGCGCCGGACAGGGCCGCCAGGATGCGCTGCGAAGCCTGGCCGTCACCGTACGGATTCATGCGTCGGGAGAAGGCCCACCAGGCATCGTCGTTGTCATACAGGGAGCTGACCGACTCCACGATGCTCGCGACCTCGGTCCCCACCAGCCGCACCGTGCCCGCCAGGACGGCCTCCGGCCGCTCGGTGACATTGCGCATCACCAGCACGGGCTTGCCCAGCGACGGCGCCTCCTCCTGCACGCCGCCGGAATCGGTCAGGACAACGTGGGCCCGCTGCATCAGGCGTACGAACAGCGCGTAGTCGAGCGGCGGGATCAGGTGCACGTTCGGCAAGCCGGACAGCTTGCCGAGCACGGGCTCCTGCACGTTCGGGTTGAGGTGCACCGGATAGACGATCTGAATGTCCTCGCGCCGGGCGAGCAGAGCGAGTGCGTCGCAGATATTGGCAAAGCCGGAGCCGAAGTTCTCGCGGCGATGGCCGGTGACGAGCAGGAGCTTCCGGTCCTCGCGCAGGTAGGGGAAGTGGGCATCCAGCCGGGCACGGAACGCCGGATCGGCGAGGATCCTGTCCGTGGTTTGCAGCAAAGCGTCGATCACGGTGTTGCCGGTGACCACGATCCGGCCGCCGAGATTCTCGGCGCGCAGGTTGTCGCGCGAGGAAAGGGTAGGCGCGAACAGCAGATCGGCGCAGACGTCGATGGTGCGGCGATTCATTTCCTCCGGCCACGGTTGGGACAGGTCGCCGGTGCGCAAACCCGCCTCGACATGGCCGACCGGGATTCGGCGATGAAACCCCGTCAGGGCCGCGGCCATCGCCGATGTCGTATCGCCGTGCACCAGGATCCGGTCCGGGCGCACCGTGTCGAGAACGGAATCAAACGCCGTGAGCAGGCGTGCGCTCAGGTCGTTGAGCGTCTGATTCCGCGTCATCAACTCCAGGTTGTAATGCGGGACGATATCGAACAGCTCGAGCACCTGCTGCAGCATCTGCTGATGCTGCCCTGTGACGCAGACAATCGACTCGATGTGATCATGGCCAGCGAGTGCCTTGACCAGGGGCGCCATCTTGATGGCTTCGGGGCGGGTGCCGAACACGGAGAGGATTTTCATGGCAGTACGGCAAATAGAGGCAGAATTCTAACCGTTCGTTTGTTTCGCGAGAAACACGGGCGCGGCGCAGGCTGACGACGCAGTGGAAGGATTTTGGGCTGGTTCAGTCATCGACTTCGCCAATGCCGACGTGGGAAAACCGTCGTGTTTTGGGTGTGGCGGCCGTGCGCGGGCCGAAGCCGCTGTCAGGTTCGACGGTCGGGATATCGGAGACTTGCGGGGAGCCCACCGGCGGCCTGCTGCCAGGGTGGAAGACGATGCTGCGGGCGCCCGGGGAGGCAGGCGCCCGCAGTGGCCACCGCCTGCGTCTGCGCCGGGCATGGCCAGGCAGCAAATACGGCCTGGCGTGCGCCAGGCCAGGCTCTCGTCATCGACATGCCCCGGCTTGCCTGGCGCAAGCCGGCCACGCGGCGCATGACGCCGTGCAATCGCAACAGATTCACTTGTTGACCCCTGTTTTCTTCCGTTTTTTTGTCCCGCTCCGGAATCGCTCGCTTTGCTTGCCTGCGCGCTCTTGCGCGTTGCCGACAGGCGATGCATTCCGGCTATGGCTGTTCCCATGTACTGCTTCCCGCGCTGCCGCAAATTCCAGGCAGTCCCCCGCGGGGCACTTATCGATACATCGTGCTCAAAGTGCTGGTTGGAGCACTGAAAGCGAAAGATTCTGAGGTATTGGGGGTAAGCGTGGATATAAGCATTTCGGACTAGGGATTACGTGCCAGGGCAAATGCAGTGCCTTGGGGCCGCTAACCTCTAACGGCTAACGCCGGTTGCCGGCGCCAATCACTACGAGCGCGCCTTGGCGGCGTCCGCTGCTCCGGGTTGGTTTCCGCATGCGGCAAGCTTCGCATTGCCTGGGCATTTTCCGCATTTTTCCGACCCGACAAAATATCACAATACGTGTCGGAAACTCGATGCCGATGTGTCAGTGAGGGGCGAAAAATCACGAATCGCGCCGTGGCCAGGGCAGGAATACAACGCTCCACGCAAGTCCACGTATTGAGCAAGAGAATCTTGAGTCACGCATATGACGGGCAAATCGCATTGCCCGCGCGCCGCGCGGCTAGAATCTCCCAGCGCTTGCTAGTCCGGACGCACTTGCAAGTCCGGTTCGACAACATCCCTGGAGTTCCCGCATGAAGGCCGACAACATCCTGCAGACCATTGGCAATACGCCCCATATCCGCATCCGGCGGCTCTTTGGCGATACCCATCAGGTCTGGATCAAGTCCGAGCGCGCCAACCCCGGCGGCTCCATCAAGGACCGGATCGCCCTGTCGATGGTCGAAGCGGCCGAGCAATCCGGCGTGCTCAAGCCGGGCGGCACCATCATCGAGCCTACCTCGGGCAATACCGGCATTGGCCTGGCCATGGTGGCCGCGGTGAAGGGCTACAAGCTGGTGCTGGTGATGCCCGACAGCATGTCAGTGGAACGCCGACGCCTGATGCTGGCCTATGGCGCCACCTTCGACCTGACGCCGCGCGAAAAAGGCATGAAGGGCGCCATCGCCCGTGCCGAGGAACTGGTGGCGGCCACGCCCGGTGCGTGGATGCCGCAGCAATTCGAGAATCCCGCCAATATCGAGGCACACGTCCAGACCACCGCGCTGGAGATCCTGGCGGACTTCCCGCAAGGCATCGATGCCCTGATTACCGGCGTGGGCACGGGCGGCCATATCACCGGATGCGCCCGCGTGCTGAAGCAGAAGTGGCCTGCGCTGAAGGTATTCGCGGTCGAACCCACGGCCTCGCCGGTCATTTCCGGCGGCGCACCCGCGCCACACCCGATCCAGGGCATCGGCGCCGGCTTCATCCCCAGGAATCTCGATGCCGATCTGCTGGACGGCGTGATCCAGGTCGACGCCGAGCCGGCACGCGAGATGGCGCGCCGCGCCGCCCGCGAAGAAGGGATGCTGGTAGGTATTTCCTCGGGCGCCACCCTTGCCGCGATCGCGCAGAAGCTGTCCGACCTGCCGGCCGGCGCCACCGTGCTGGGCTTCAACTACGACACCGGCGAGCGCTATCTCACCGTGGAAGGTTTCCTGCCAGCGTGAGGCCGCGCAGCGCCGCCGGAATCTCTTTGGGCGGCGGAGCGCGCGGTGAACCATACTGGAGATTGACAGGCGCCGGCGCAGGAGTGCGCCGGCTGCCGATTCATCCAATAAGGCGCGCCACCGGCCCCGCTGCCTGATGCTGCGGAACCCGGCAGGACGCTGACACAAGGAGTTGAGATGACCATCCCGAGTTATGAAGTCGCACGACTGGCGTCCCTGGCAGTGCGGCTTGCACTGTCGTCCGGCCTGTCGCACGAAGAGATGCAAGCTGCGCTCAGCCTCGCAGCGACCATGATCGAGCAAGACGAAGGTGCCACGCCCGAAGGCGCGGCGGCGGCGGCAGTTCCGCACGCCAAGGTGACACGTACCATTCATTGAAGCCGCCCGGCCGGGGCCAATGCCTTGCCCCCGCCACGCGCTTCGTCCGGATCAGCGGACGGCCCCTGGGTCGCCTGGCTTCAGTTCAACAGCCCTGCCCAATACAGTTCCGCCGCAGCCAGCACGGCCCGCATCTGCGTGGTGTGCGCCAGGCGGAAGGCATCGCCATAGACGGTCTGGTCCGGAAATTCGGTGACCAGGGTGTAGGGCACCGTTGAGCGATGATCCTCGCAGATCATGCATGGAATGCCGTTGAGCACGGGGAACGGCACCTCCCCCACATGCCGGCCCCAAGTGGCGAGCTGCCGGGCGTTGAATTCGGCCAGTTCCGGCGAAGCCGCGAGCTGCGCGGTCAGCGCCTGCATGAATGCCAGCCCGTCGCGCCCCGCGTGATGGCGCAGGATCAGGAAAAACCCCTTGGGGACGGTCCAGGTCTCGAAGCCCGGCGGCACGTAGCCGGTCAGCGGGCGCGTCCATTCATGGGCGGGGTAGCCATGCAGGCTCATGTGCAGCCCTGCGCCGGTGCGCTCGATCGCCTCCAGCCGGGCCGCTTTCTCCCCGAACGGCGGCGCCATGCGCGCTTCGAGGTCGTCCCCCAATGCCGTGTAGCGCGCGGCATGCGACATATGCCGCGGGTTGTCCTCGCGCAATTGCACGTGCAAGGCGGCGCCGTCCGGATTCTCCATCGCAATCAGGGCGAAGTGCGCATGCGGGCGCAGCTTCAGCGCTTGCGCCGCGCGTAGAGCACCCACCACGCCGGAAGTTTCGTTGGCATGCTGGCCAGCCGAAATCACCAGCCCCGGCAGCGCGCCTTCGATGTGGGTGCCGTGGACCACGCGCCCCTGCGTGGACGCAACGGCGAAGCGATTGCCACCCAGCGCGTGCATCTCGATGGCGGCTTCGTCCGGCGTCAGTGGCCGGGAGAGGCCGGCGAGCGCCGCGGCGGATAGCGGTGTCCCGGCGGCAGGTGCCACCGTTGCGCGCGGATGCGGCAGCAGTTTCACCCGCACCCGGGTGGCGCCACTGGCGGCGCGTACGTCGGGCACGATCTGGCCAGGCTGCAAGGTGCGATCGCCGCGCGGCAAGCCGGCGCGATCCTGGAAGAACTCGAGGATGGAGAAGTACAGGTCCTCGTGCAGGGCTTCGCGCGTACTGATGCACTCGTCCTCATAGGACAGCCGCCGCTCGATGCCGCCGGTGTCGATGGCAATGCGCAGCACATCGAAATAGGGGGCCTGCGTGCCCCAGCCATGGCTGCGGATCGCATCCATGGCCGCGGCGAATGCCAGTTCGAACTCGGTGGCCAGTGGCCCGTCCTCCAGGCAGGCGCCATCCTGCCACACGCGTAGCCACCCGCAGGGCGCGCCCGACGCCGCGAGCGGCACGAATACGCGATGGGCTACGCCGCCATCGAGCTGGACGGCGTAGTGCCCTTCGTCCTCTCCCTCGCTGATGCGGAGCTTGCCCTCAGGCAACATGCCGGCGAGCGGATAGGCTTCCAGCCGGAAGCGCTGTGCCATTGCCGGCGTCGTGGCGGCGGGCAGGCGCACGGCGACGTCGCGCGCGCCGGCGAGCGGGCCGCCATCGCGTGCCAGTCCCGGTTCATCGAGAAAAAAATGCAGCAGCGGCTTGTAGGCGCTGCGAATGACAGCCGCTACACCGGTTGCGGCCAGGCGATCCTCGGCCGCGCGGCGCGCGGCGGCATCCTCGAACACCCAGGCTTCCACGCGCGCACCGCGCATGGTGCCCAGGCGCTCGACCAAGCCATCCAGGGTGCATGAAATGGAGGTGTCGAGCAGGATCGTCATGGCTGGCCTTGGCACCACGCGCGGCGGGCAGGGTATCGGATCCGGCATTATAGGCAGGCTCTCGAACCGGCGTGCGGCAACGGCGGCAAGCTGATCGGTATCGGGGCCGCCAACACGGCTGGACATGGTTCTCGTGCACATTTCCTTACAACCCGGACACACATCGGTATCACTCGCTCGCTAAGCTGCCCCCTTGTGCAAGCCGTGTCTTGCCCAGACCAGGAAAGTACATATGAGCCGCTCGCTTTTGAAGTTGCTACCACCGCCTGCCGCGCCCGAGCGGTGGCCCCAATGAAGTGGTCCACCATCGTGCTGGTGCTGCTCGGCTGGCTCGGCGTCTGCGTCGGCATCGGATGGTTGCTGATGGCGTGCTCCAGCTTGCTCGGGCAGTGAGTTTCCGAAACCCGGAAGCGCGAATGCAGGCATCGGCCCATCGTCCATCCACCTCACGGACCCCTGATCCGCGCGCCATTTGGTAACGGCATATTTCATCCGCGCTACGGAACCCCGCGGCGCGCCCCAAGCCTGACCGGCCCCTTCCCAAAGCAAGGAGAGACCATGTACGATCGCGCCGCCCTGCCGCGCCAGAGCCAGAACCACCGCGCCATGACCAACGGCGTCATGCAAGACGCGCCCGCGCCGCGCGCCCGCCACGTCGCTGCAGCTGCCTGCGGCGACGTCCTGATGTCCGATATCGGTCTGCTGAAGCTATGCCGGCATTGCGGCGAGCACTGGCCAGCCGACAGCGAGTTCTTCGCGCGCGACGCGCGGCGCCAGGATGGCCTCGAACACATCTGCAAGGCTTGCCGCAAAGAGCAGCGCCTGATCCGCTGAGGTTCCCGGGCAGTCGTGTGCCGGGTGCGCCGCCAGTGGTGCACGATGTATGGAATGTGAAGGCGGTCACACCTGGACGATGTGCCTGAAGATCCCTCCCCGCGGCGGAACCGGCCCGGTAATTCCGGCTAATTTCAGGCAGATATCTAGGGTTTTCCCTCGTATCCACAGGATATCCGGCCTTGTCACGCGATAAGGCCGGATGTTCGTTTTGTCCTGTTGATGGTTCGTTCCGTCTATTCCCTCCCCTGCCTGGCGCCGCTATTGTTACGTTCAATAACAATCCCCCGCACCAGGAGACACGCGATGCGCACACAAGTCGCCATCATCGGCGCCGGCCCCTCGGGCCTGCTGCTAGGACAATTGCTGGCCAAGGCCGGCATCGATGCAGTCATCATCGAACAACGGAATCCCGACTACATCCTCGGCCGTATCCGCGCCGGCATCCTTGAGAGCGTAACCGCCGATGCACTCGAACGCGCCGGCGTGGCGCAGCGCCTGCATCACGATGGCCTGGTTCACCACGGCATCGAACTGTCCTACGGCGGCGAACGCCACCGCATCGACTTCCAGGCGCTGATCGGCCGCTCCGTGACTGTCTACGGCCAGACCGAGGTCACCCGCGACCTGATGGCCGCGCGCGAGGCCGGCAATGCCGTCACCGTCTACGACGCCGAGGACGTGAGCGTGCACGATTTCGATACGGCCACGCCCGTGGTGCGGTATCGCAAGGATGGCCAGCTGTGCGAACTGCGCTGCGATTTCATTGCCGGTTGCGATGGCTTCCATGGCGTCACGCGGCGCAGCGTGCCGGCGCCATCCAAGCGCATCTTCGAGCGGGTCTATCCCTTCGGCTGGCTCGGCGTGCTCACCGACACGCCGCCGGTAGCGGAGGAACTGATCTATGCCAGCCACGAGCGCGGCTTCGCCCTGTGCAGCATGCGCTCGCTCAACCGTAGCCGCTATTACGTGCAGGTTGCCGCCGACGAACGGGTCGAGGACTGGTCCGATCAACGCTTCTGGGACGAGTTGCGCAGCCGGCTCGACGCGCCGGCCGCCGAGGCGCTGGCGACGGGCGCAAGCATCGAGAAGAGCATCGCGCCGCTGCGCAGCTTCGTGTGCGAGCCGATGCGCTTCGGCAACCTGTTCCTGGCGGGCGACGCCGCGCATATCGTGCCACCCACCGGCGCCAAGGGCCTGAACCTGGCTGCCAGCGACGTGCTTTACCTGGCCGACGGCCTGATTGCACGCTACCTGCACGACGATGCCGGCGAACTCGATGCCTACTCGCAGAAATGCCTGCGCCGGGTATGGAAAGCGGAGCGCTTCTCGTGGTGGATGACATCGCTGCTGCATCGCTTTCCCGCTGCCGATGACTTCGCGTTGCGCATCCAGCAAGCCGAACTGGACTACCTGACCGGCTCGCGCGCCGCCCAGATGTCGCTGGCCGAGAACTACGTCGGCCTGCCTTACTGAAGCCTGGTGAAGCCTCGCGCCAGGCCTTGAGAAATACGAAAATCCGCCGCCAACGAGCGGCATGACAGGAGACCCGCATCATGACGCCCCCGAACAGCGGCCAGCCGGCCGCAACCCGCGACCCCGCGCGCCAGCCTGGCGCCAGCATCGACGTGCAGCAGTTCATCGACAAGCAACCCTTCTCGCGCTTCCAGTGGATCATCCTGATCCTGTGCTTCCTGATTGTCGCCGCCGACGGTTTCGACACCGCGGCGATCGGCTTTATCGCACCGGTGCTGGCCAGGGAATGGGGCATCAGCCGCGCCCATCTCGGACCGGTGATGAGCGCCGCCTTGTTCGGCCTGGCTGCCGGCGCGCTGGTGGCGGGACCGCTGGCCGACCGCTTTGGCCGCAAGAGCGTACTGGTGGGCTCGGTGCTGTGCTTCGGCGGCTGGAGCGTGGCCTCAGCCTTCTCGAACTCGCTCGAGACGCTTACCGTGCTGCGCTTCCTGACCGGCCTGGGCCTCGGCGCGGCCATGCCGAACGCGGTCACGCTGATGTCCGAATACGCGCCCACGCGGCGCCGCTCGCTGGCGGTCAACGCCATGTTCTGCGGCTTCACGCTGGGCTCGTCGGCCGGGGGCTTTGCCGCGGCCTGGCTGATTCCTCACTACGGCTGGCATTCGGTGCTGCTGGTTGGCGGCATCGCACCGCTGGTGCTGGCCGTGCTGCTGGCCTTCTGCCTGCCGGAATCCGTGCGCTTCATGGTGGCGCGCAAGGCGCCGTCCGCCCGCATCGCGGCCGCATTGTCGAAGATCCGCGCGGGCGCGCTGCATGGTGATGAACGCTTCCATATCCAGGAGACCGTAGCCGTCGATGCAGCATCCGCGGCAACCTCGTCGCTGCGTACTATCCTGACGCCGCGGTTTCTCTCCGGCACCGTGCTGCTGTGGACCACGTATTTCATGGGCCTGCTGATCTTCTACCTGCTGACCAGCTGGCTGCCGACGCTGTTCGCCGACGCCGGCTACCCGATCGAGAAAGCCGCCCTCATCACCGCGCTGTTCCCGCTTGGCGGCGGCATCGGCACGCTGACTGTAGGCTGGCTGATGGACCGCGGCCATCCGTGGCGCATCGTCGCCTGCACCTATGCGCTGACGGGCGCGCTGGTCTACGCGGTCGGCCACGGCGCCGGCGATCTCCTCCTGCTGGGCGTGCTGGTGTTCGCCGCCGGCACCTGCATGAACGGCGCGCAATCCTCCATGCCAACGCTGGCCGCCGGCTTCTATCCCACGCAGTGCCGCGCCACGGGCGTAGCCTGGATGCTTGGCATCGGCCGATTTGGCGGCATCGTCGGCGCGCTGCTGGGGGCGCATATCCTGGGCATGGGATGGAGCTTCGGCAAGATCTTCGGCCTGCTCTCGCTGCCGGCCTTTATCGCTACCGCTGCGTTGCTGATCGCCTCCGCCCGGCCGGGAACAGCGACGCGCCAGGTAGCTGGCCAGCACGACGCCGCACACTGACCGGCACACTTGCTGTTCACGGAGGACGTGGCCCGCATCGCCGCCGCATTGGCTTCCATTGCCACCTTGTTGCCACCTTGTTGCCAGCTCGTTGTCACCTTGCTGTCACCTTGTTGTCACCTACTGCCACCTCACTGTCATCTCAGTGCCACATCCCGGCCACATTGGCGCGGCAGCATGGCTCGTCGCCGCGCGGGGTCCATGCGGGGAGCCCTGCGCCGCCCGCATTGCGTTGCGTCCCGCATCGGCAGGGGCTTGGTTCGCTGCCCCACACAGCATGCATCGCCGCAGGCAGGGAACAGCACCGCCCGCTTTGCCTTGCAGCACGGTCGCGGCCTACCATGCTAGGAAAGCCAAGCCCGGTTACAGGGCGGATGTACCAGAGAGAAATCGTGGTAAGGCGGGGATACTTTGGCGAACTACCTGGAAGAGTACTGCGCACGCATCAGGCACGGGTCGGCAACGGCTGTCATCGACAAGCCGGTGCTGGTTGACCGCGACGGCATCTACGCGATGTCCTACGTGCCGTTCGAGCACAGCCATGCGGACGCGCGGCTGGTCCTGGTGAGCACCACGCCAGGACACATGCACGTCCAGCTGGCGGCCGAACTGACCGAGAGACTGCTGCAAAGGCGTGCGCCAGGCCGCACGATCCAGCGCGAGAACAAGCGGCGGGTGGAACTCGGCGGACGGCTTGTGCGGCCCAACCTGGTGCGCATGCTGGATCATTTCGGCATCGCGCAACTTGTCGGCCTGCCCGGTGCGGCGGCGCTCTGGGACGAAGGCTTCGAGCGGCTCCAGCCGCTGGCATTGCTGCCCTATGCCACCACCCGGCGCGGCCTCGCCTTCGACGGCGACCTGGAAGCGCTGCTGGCCGTGCCCATGCTGCGCGCGGTGTTTGAGGAACACTTCCTCGGCGCGCTCGCGCGGAGCCATGGCGAGGCACTCTACGTCGCGCTGGGGCGCACGGCGTGGTCCGCGCTGGGTTACGCCGTCGATCGCGGCCTGCTGGAGCGGTGGCAGTTGCTGGGCATGATGCCCGTGCCCGCCCGCGCGGGCAGCATGGTGAAGTATTTCCTGGGCGAGGTGACCGGCGCCGACCTGTCGCCGCGCGATCCCGTGCGCCATCGCACCGCCTGGCTCGACGCCGCCCATGCCGAGATGGCAACGGCAGTGCGCAGGCATAGCCAGCAGGAGTCAGGCGCCGGCCTGCCGTGCACCGCGGCCACTTGCCTGCAGGCATGACCCCGCGGCGTTGCGCCTGACTCGGTCTGCATGGCGGAAACAGGACCCCACCTCAGTGGGGTTCATCCGGCACTTTGCGCCGCCGATACCTTCTGCGAGGGAATTGCCTCCCTCGACATTCCCGATCGGCGGCCCCTCGTGGCCGCCTCTTTTTTCTTGCACGCTCCCTCAAACCCGCGGATGCCAGGCCCGCAGGTAGTGAAGCAGGTCCAGGCCATGCGTCCCGTGGAACCAGACATGCCGCGACAGCGCCAGCGCGCCCATCCATGAGGCGGCCACCACCATCAGGTCGCAGCGGCCGCTCTTCCACCAGTTCAGCGAGTGCCGGCCCAGGATCCAGGGTACGCCTAGCGGATTTGGCCAGTCGGCCAGCAAATGCATCAGGCCGCCACAGGCAAAGCCGAACGCCGGCGCGGCCAGCCATTGCGAACCCAGCGAGCGATGCGCCACCACCAGCAAGGCCAGCCAGGCGATGCCCCAATGCGTCCATGTGCGATGCGTGACCCAGAGGCGGCGGGACTTCGACCACCAGGCCACCTCCAGCCAGTCGGGCGCTCCGCCGCCGGCCACGCCCGCCACAAAGGCAAGCAGGGCGGCAAGGTGATAGGGGCCACCGGCACCTGCCTTGGCCACCACCGCGGCGGCGATCAAGCCCGCCGCCCATCCGGTGGCATGGTGTGCTTTGCTGGAAGCCATCGTCGTTGCGTCTTTTAGCCGCTGTGGAATCGAGGGCCGCTATGGTGGCAGATCGGTTCGCAAAAGGACAGCGTTACCTGGCTGCCGCGGCGGCCTCGCCGAGGCTACGGGCCGGCCTTGCGTGCAGTCGCCGGCCACACTAAGTTGGAAGCTTGGAAGCACCTTGCGGCAACCCGGCCGCGCACCCTGGGAGCTGTCATGAAATGGCGCATTGCCCGGCAAGCCCTCGTCATCCTGCCGGCGATCCCGCTGCTGGCCGCAGCGCTGTGGCTGGCGCCGGCGGCCTACTGCCAGCCGGCGGAAACAGGGCCGATGACCGTTGGCGGTTCGCTGGTGGTGGAAGGGCCGCTCACCGTGCATGGATCGCTCACCGTGGACGGCAGCGTCCTTGCGCACGGGCCGCTCAGTGCGGCCTGGTTCGCCACCCTGGCGCCGACCTACGCGCCGCCGCCGGGAGCCGGCCCGCAAAAGGTCTTTCATGGTCCGCTCACCGTGCACGGGCCACTGGTGGTGCGGGGCAACGTACTGGTCAATGGCCCCGTGAATATCGATGGGCCGCTAAACGCGGGCGGCAGCATCGACGCGGACGGACCCATGCGCGAGCGGCGGCGCGACCGCTGAGGCACGGGCGGGCGCAAGCGTTCAGGCGGATCGCCCGGCAGCGGGCAAATTAGCCCTTCCCACATCCGCAGAAGGGCGCTATAATCGCGCCCCTCGCGACACGAAAAGCACATAGCGTCGCGAGCAAGCCTAAGTCCCCTTCGTCTAGAGGCCTAGGACATCACCCTTTCACGGTGAGTACAGGGGTTCGAATCCCCTAGGGGACGCCAGTTCAGGGAGCACGCCACGCAAGCCAGGGCGGTCTCCAGCAAGCGCGTCGGGAACCGTTTTGAAACGGTTCCAAAGCCACTGCGGAGTGGTAGTTCAGTTGGTTAGAATACCGGCCTGTCACGCCGGGGGTCGCGGGTTCGAGTCCCGTCCACTCCGCCACGCTGCCGAATGCATCACAAACCCGAAGAGGTTGCAGCACCGGATTTGCAGTATCGAAACCCGCCACCCGTAAGGGCTGGCGGGTTTTTATTTGCCTGCCGGGGCTGCCTTGCCAAATCTGGCCTGGGGTGCGATGGCAGGCGCAAAAGGTGGCAGAACCGTCGCCGCGGCCAAGTGAGATCGGACGGCCCCTCAGGTAATTCCGGCCGCGCTGGGCAACCGGACCTCGAAGCGTGAGCCTTGCCCTTCCTTGCTGGTGACCGCGACCTCGCCGCCATGCAGGTCGACCGCCAGCTTGACCAGGTACAGGCCCACGCCCGCGCCAGCCGTGCCGGCGACATTGCCGCCGCGCACAAAGCGCTCGAAGATGTGATCGCGGTCCTTGTCCGGAATACCCATGCCCCGATCGGACACCGAGACACGGATCGCCTCCGCGTCCGCGGATACGTGCACGGCAACCGGGGCGCCCGCTGGAGAGTACTTGATCGCGTTGCCGACCAGGTTGCTGAAGGCCTGGAACAGCAGCTTGGCGTCGCCGTGGAAGATCTCGCCAACGCCGGCTTCGATCGTTTCCTCGATGACCGCTGCGGGCGAGCTTTCCCGGTGCATCTCGCAGACCTCGTGCACCAGCAGCGCCAGGGAAAAATCGACCCCCTGCAGCGTGGCAAGGCGGCCGCCATCCAGCAACTGCGAGGAATCGAGCAAGTGGTCGATGAGATTGGTCATGCGCCGCACAGCCACGCGGATGCGCCCGCAGCGCTCGGAGAGGACGTCGGCGGCGGGTGCCTCCTTCATCCGCATCAGCCGCTGCGCGTGCCCGTCGATCACATTCAACGGCGTGCGGAACTCGTGCGAGGCCATCGAGACGAAATTGCGCTGCAGCACCGCCAGGCGCCGCTCGTTCTCCAGCGTGTCCCGCAACATCCTGGTCTGCGCGGCCAGCGCCGCCTTGCTGCGCTCCAGCTCGATCGTATTGTCCCGGAAACGCACCACCGCGCGGGCAATCTCCCCGATCTCGTCCTTGCGTCCGGCACCCGGAATATCGATATGCGGATCGTTGTCGGTGATGCGGTGCATGCGCTCGACAAGGGCCGCGATGGGATTGGATACCGCGCGTACCAGATAGATCACGGCCGCGATCACCAGGAAGCCCGACACCAGGATGGCGCTGGCGATCAGCCGGCGCGCCTCATGGTAAGCGTCCGCTTCGCGCGCGGTCGCCTCAGCCGCGCCGGCGACATTGCGCTCCGTCAGCACACCCAGCGTGCCGTTGGCCTGCTCGAAGGCGCGGCGCGACTCGCCGTGGTAAAGCGCCACGGCCTGCGTCGTGTCCTTCTTGTGGGCCAGCGACACCACCTGGTCGACCAGCTGACGGTAAGCCGACCACTGCGACATGAACTGCTCGTAGAGTGCCAGTTCCGTCGGATCATGCTCGATCTTGCCGTAACGGGCCTCGACCTCCTTGATCACAGTGTCCAGCCCGCCGATCTGCCCTTCGGCCGCGCGCAGGTCGGCGCGCGAAGTCGCGATCAGCGCATCGGCCTCAAAAGCGCGGTAGTCGGAAATATAATTGTTGAGGTCGCCCAGGATGCGGTTGCTCTGCAGCCAGCGGCCGCTGATCTGCGCGGATACGCTATGAAAGTTGCTGAGCCGGTTGATCCCGAACAGCCCCACGCCCACCACCAGGAGCAGGAACAGCACGAATACGAGCGACAGCCGCACCCGGATCGGCCTGAGCATCGGTACTGAATCGGGCAACCCGACCAGGCGCCGCCCCAGGCCGCGACGCACTCGCCGGCTGGCGGGCGCCGGACGCATTGTGTGATTCATGAGACATTTATCCTGAAATTCGCTATGCTGTGCCCGTGCGCGTGCGCGCCTGGCGGCCTGCCGGGAGCCCCTCCCCGCCGCCGCTACCAAGGACCACAATGACCGATGCCCGCCGGAAGATCCTCTGCATCGAGGATGATGCCGAAACGGCCGATCTGATTGCCGAAGAGCTCATCGAGCGGGGCTTTGCCGTCAGCATCGCGCACGACGGCGAGCAAGGCTTCGCCGCCATCCTGCGCGACGCGCCGGATCTCGTCCTGTGCGACGTGAGTATGCCAGTGATGACGGGCTTCGAGCTGCTGGAGAAGATCACTTCGCTGGCGCCGCGCTTCGCCGACATGCCCTTCGTATTCCTTACGGCGATGGCCCAGCGCGAGGCCGAGCTCAAGGGCCGCAGGCTGGGCGCCGACGACTACGTCACCAAACCGGTCGATTTCGACATCCTGACGAGCATCGTCGAGGCCCGCCTTGCCAGGGTTGCGCGGAAGCGGCCTGGCCTGCCGGCCGTCCAGCTCAGCGAAAGGGAGGTGGAGACACTGGTGTGGTCGGCGCGCGGCAAGACCTCGGGAGAGATTGCCACCATCCTCGGCCTGTCCAAGCGCACGGTCGACTTCCATATCGACAATGCGCGCCAGAAGCTGGGCGTGGCCACACGCATCGAAGCAGTCGTCAAGGCCGCGTCCGCCGGCATCATCAAGCCGTAGCGCGCCCGCACCAGGTTCAGGTCCGGCGTCGCCCCATCCATCCCGCGGACATCCTCGCAGCGATGTCTACTGTGATCAATCACAGTACGCGGCGGACGCCATTACAAATAGAATCGGCGCAATTCAATTCCATCGCTCCCGGCGTACCGGCTGGCGGGATGAAGAGGCCCGGGGGGCGACAACGCCTCCCGACAATGCACTGCCGCGGCGCGACTTGATGCCACGGAACGCAGGCATCAATGAATCAGCTGGTAGCGCGCACCGCGTTACGGCGCATTGGAGCAGGCGGAGTGCCAGCTCCGGCTCCCTGGCTTACGGACCGGCCCGGCTCCCGCCTACGATATGAGCAGATTGCAACCGCAGCCGACGCCGCCCGAGCAGGATATCCCGGCCACGGGCCAGGGCGCCCGCGAGCGTCCCATTGCGGAGGAGATTCGCCGCGCGACGACGTTGATCCATTTCCGCGCGAACGGGGCGGCCGAAGTCGGCGATGACGGGCTGACGGCATTCCTGATGTCCGCATGGCGCAAGCTGCATAGCGCGAGCCACCGGCCACCGCAATGCCCGCGCTGCCGCGCGCGCAAGGCTGTCTATGACGGCGCCGATACCAGTGGCTTGCCGTTCTTTCAGTGCGAGGGCTGCCGCCAGCGCTTCAACCGGCTGACCGGTACGCCACTGGCGCGGCTCCGGCTGGAAGACAAGGCGGAGGCGTTCTTCAACCTGGCGTCGCAGCAGGTGTCGGTTGCGGAAGCGGCGCGCCGCCTGGCGATCAAGAGCGAGACTGTCAGGCATTGGTCGATCCAGACGCGCCTGTGGCTGCTGGCACTGGATCCGCAAGGCGACTGGGAAGGCCGCGTGCAGCTCGGCGTTCGTTACGCGGTCATGCCCGCGGTTGCCCGCGGCGAACCGGCACCCGCCACGCCTGGATGCAAGTGCTCCATCGCATCCGACGATAGCCAGGCACTCGCCGAAATGGAGAACGCGCCTTTGCTGATACGGGTGTGCGCATTCTGCGAGCAAACGGCGCATTAGCATGGACTAATCCAGTCCACCGAAAGGAAATCTCCTTACTCGCCCGGACCCCAATCCGCTTTCTCCAGCGATTGCGTCTATCATTTTTTTAAATCTGATCCCGATATGCCATCCATTTAAAGGCCGGGCAACCGCTCACATCGCACGCCAGACACCGCGCGTTCCGCGCAGGACCCGCCGCGTCAATTTCCGCTTTAAATTCGGCCGCTTTCGGCATGATGGCGCACGCTCATGCGCGCCATCACGCTTGTTGCAAGGCCGCATCATTTCACTGGAATTCAATCGCAATTGCGCCATCTCCCGTGGAATTTGCGGCACCCAATTTAATTACAAAGTACGGGCAATTACCTACATTTCCGAAAGCTATTTGCAATGTTCTGGAAGGGAGAATGAAAGTTTTTCCTGTCATAACTGTTACAAGTAGCAATGGGAGAGTTCATGATTAAAAAACCAACCAATATAAAAGTTGGGGCGGCGGTCATTCTGGTCCTGGCGGCTCGGGTCGCCTGGGGTGTCCAACTAAGCGGAGATACCGATCCGGTACCGCTGATACCACCGGTAAAGAAGGCCCCGGGTGCCGGCAAAGCGCCAGCCAGCGGGTGGGATCAGCCGCTATCAACACCGCGCGCGCCCACCCCGCCGGCGGCACCGCTCAGCGACGAAGAAAAAACCAAGGGCCTGGTCGGGCCGGGGTTCTCCCTGTGGGAGCTTTCGGAAGAACTGCGCGCGAACAACCCGCAACTGATCCAGGCGCGTTCGCTCTATATGGCGGCCAAGGCCACGGTGCCGCAGATCGCCGCGCCCAACAATCCGCAGGTCGGCTTTATCTGGGGCAACCTGCCCAAGAACAGCCCGCTGGCACTGGCGCGCGCGGAGAGCTTCAGCTATACGCTGACGCAGTCGTTCCCGTTCCCGGGCAAGAAGGCGCTGGCGGCCGATATCGCCAACACGCAGGCGGAGTCCATCGACGCGCAGCGCGATGCGCTGTACCTGCAGTTTTACGCGCAGCTGAGCACGACTTACTTCCAGGCGCTGGCGCAGAAGGCGCAGCTCGATGTGCTGCGCCTGAACCTCAAGCGGCTGGAACAGGTCAAGCAGGTGGCGCGCATCCGCTACGCCAACAATGCCGCGGGTTATGTCGACTACCTGAACGCCCAGGTGGCGCAGAGCAGCGCGCAGAACGATACCTTTGGCCTGGAGCGCCAGTATGACAACGCGCGCAAGACCATCAACACGCTGATCGGCAAGAATCCCGAGTTCCCGCTCGAATTGCGCCCGGATGCCAGCGCGGTACGCATGCCGCCCACGCCGTTGCCCGAACTGGAAGACATGGCGTTGCGCGAGCATCCCAATGTGCGGGCATCGCGCTTCCTGGTGGACGCGGCCGAGAAGGGCGTGCGCCTGGCCCGCAAGGCCTACCTGCCGGACTTCCAGGTCATCGGCACCTTCAACGGCAACAACCCGCCGCTGGGCTTCAGGCCGGCCAGCTACGGCATCGAGTTCGACGTGATCATCCCGCTGTTCTTCTTCACCAAGGAGAAGTACGGCGTGGATGAAGCCGTGGCCAACAAGGTGGCGTCCGACGCCAACGACCAGTCGGTGCGCCAGCAGACGCTGCTGGCCGTGGATACCGCGCACAACAACCTGCGCCAGTCGGTGAACCAGGCCGAGTTCCTGCGCCAGCGGCAACTGCCGGAAGCCATGACGGCCTACAAGATGGCCTTCACCAACTACGCCAACAACAACGCCGACTTCACCGACCTGCTCACTGCCAGCTCCGCGCTCAAGAATGCGGAACTCGCGGTGACGCAGGCCGAAGCCGAAGCGCGCCAGGCTTACTACACGCTCGCCGCCGCGGTGGGCCGGGACAAATTCTGATGGCCGCGAGGCCCTGAACCTATGAAAAAGAATCTGATGATCGGCGCCGGCTTCGTGGTGGTCCTCGCCGGCGGTATCTGGGGTGGAAAATACTGGGCCCAGGCGCAGCAGGCCGAACTGCCTGGCAAGGCTGCCGCGTCGATGCCGGCCGCGGCGCCGTACGCCAAGGCCGAGGCGGCGAAGCCGCGCCCGGTGCCATCGCTGCTGAAGCTGCCTGAAGGCGGCTTCGATCCGAAGGCGGTCAAGTCCGCGGAGTTCAGCACGCAAACCGTGACGATCGACACGCCCACGCCCGGCAAGCTGGCCTATAACGTGCAGCAGGCCAAGCTGGCGTCGGCGCGCGTGGCCGGCCGCGTCGAGCGCATCCTGGTATTCGAGGGGGCCGTGGTCCATGCCGGCCAGCCGCTCGCCGAACTGTACTCGCCCGAGTACATCTCCGCGCAGAACGAATTCCTGCTTTCGCACAACGCCTTTCACACGCTGAACAACAGCGACCTGACGGAACTGGTGGATGACGCCAAGCTGACCATGCAGTCGGCCGAGAACAAGCTGCGCGTGCTGGGCGCGACCACCGAGGACATTGCCCGCATCCGCGAACGCGGCGTCGCCTCCGATACGCTGACCATCCGCGCGCCGATCGGCGGCACCATCGTCAAGCGCGACATGGACCCCGGCTCCTACCTCAATGTCGGCGACTCGCTGATGAGCGTCATCGACACGCGCTCGATCTGGTTCACCGGCAATCTCTACGAGAACGATATCCGGAACGTGCGCCTGGGCCAGGTCATCGAGATCGAAACCCCGGCCTACCCGGGCCGGCGCTACCGCGGGCGCGTCAGCTTCATCGCGCCCAATGTCGACGCCGACACGCACACCCTGCAGGTACGCTGCGATGTGCCCAACCCGGACGGCACGCTCAAGCCGGAGATGTACGCCACGGCGCGCATCGTCACCGGCTCGGCACAGGCACTGGTAGTGCCGCAATCGGCCATCGTCAAGGACCAGGGCAAGCTCTACCTGATGACGCAGCCTGACGACAAGCATATGGAGCGCGTGCTGGTGCAGGGCACGCCGCGCAACGACGGCACCTTCCAGGTGACCGAAGGCGTGGCGACGGGCGCACCTGTGCGCGTGGTGACGCAGGGCGGCATGCTGCTCAACGAAATGCTGCTCAAGCAGGAGGCCTGAGATGGTCTTCTCGCCCATTAAAAGCATCCTCAAGCGGCGCCTGGTGATCGTGTTCCTGGCGATCGGCCTGCTGGCGGCCGGCGTGCTGAGCTTCCTGCGGCTGCCGCTGCAGGCCTATCCTGGCGTGGCGCCGGTCACGGTGCAGGCCATCACCCAGTGGCCCGGCCGCAGCACGGTCGAAGTCGAGCAGCAGATCACGATTCCCGTGGAAAACGCACTGGCCAGCGTGCCGGATGTGCAGTCCTTCCGCTCGGTCTCGCTGTTCGGGCTGTCGGTGGTGACCGTCAAGTTCAAGGAGGGCGTGGACAATTTCAAGGCGCGCCAGAACTTCGTCACCTACCTGTCGCAGGCCAGCCTGCCGCCCGGCGTGCAGCCCAACCTGTCGCCGGACGGCGACGCCACCGGTGAAATCCTGCGCTACCGGGTCGAAGGTAACGGCATTGACGTGACCACGCTGAAGACCTACCAGGACTACGACATCTACAAGGAGATCAAGCACGTTTCCGGAGTGGCCGACATCACGGCCTTCGGCGGCAAGGTCAAGCAGTACCAGATCGTGCCGACGCCGGAGAAACTGCAGGCTTACGGGCTCTCGCTCAAGCAGGTGGTCGACGCGGTGTCGAACGCCAACGCCAATGCCGGCGGCGGCCTGATGAAGTCCGGCGAGCAGCAGTTCGTGGTGCGCGGCGTGGGCCTGTTGCAGACGCTCGACGATATCCGCAACGTGACCGTCTCCGTGTCCAACGGCGTGCCGGTCCGGGTGCGCGATATTGCGGAAGTCCGGGTGGGCAACACGCCACGCCTGGGCATGGTGCAGTTCGACCACCATGACGATATCGTCGAGGGCATCGTGCTGATGAAGCGCGACGAGAACGCCACCGAGGTACTGGCGCGGGTGCGCGACAAGATCGCGGACATCAACCAGAACGTGCTGCCGAAGAGCATCCAGGTCAAGACCTTCTACGACCGGCAGAACCTGCTCGACCTCACCATGGGTACCGTCGAGCACGCGCTGTTCGTCGGCATCTCGCTGGTGCTGATCGTGCTGTTCATCTTCCTCGGCAGCTTCCGTGCCGCGGCGGTGGTGGCGGCGGTGATCCCGCTGGCCTTATGCGTGTCCTTCATCAACATGGACCATTTCAAGGTGCCGGCCAACCTGATCTCGCTCGGGGCGATCGACTTCGGGCTGATCGTGGATGCCGCGGTGATCGTGATGGAGAACATCATGCGCCACCTGGAGGAAGGCGAGTCCAATGTCGAGGATGGCATCGTCAAGGCCACCAGCGAAGTGCAGCGCGCGATGATCTTTTCCACCGGCATCATCATCGTGGCCTACTCGCCGCTGTTCTTCATGGGCGGGGTGGAAGGCATCATTTTCCAGCCGATGGCCTTCACCATGGGCTTCGCGTTGCTGGCGTCGATCGTGCTGGCGCTGACCTTCGTGCCGGCGGTGACATCCTTTGTGTTCCGCGGTTCGCTGCGGCCGCACTCGCCGAAGTTCATCGCCGTCATTCTGAGCGCCTACAAGCCGTTGCTGCGCAAGCTGCTGAAGAAGCCCGGCCTGGTGTTCCTGGCTGCCTTTATCGGCCTGGCCGGCACGCTGTACAGTTCGCGCTACCTCGGCACCGAATTCCTGCCCACGCTGGAAGAGAACAACCTGTGGCTGCGCATCACGCTGCCCAACACCGTTGATCTCGACTATTCGGCCTCCATCGCGCGCGACCTGCGCGGCTTCTTCCGCGAGCAGCCCGAGGTAAGGACCGTGTCGGTACAGATCGGGCGCCCCGACGACGGCACCGACTCCACCGGCGTGTTCAACCAGGAATACGCCCTCTACTTCAAGCCCCCGGCCGACTGGCCCAAGGGCACCACCAAGCAGCAGGTGGTGGATCGGCTGTCCAGGCACCTGGATCGCATCCCGGGTATCGAGTACAACTTCTCGCAGTACATCCAGGACAACGTGAACGAGGCGCTGTCCGGGGTCAAGGGTGAGAATTCGGTGAAGATCTACGGCTCCGACCTGGTGACGCTGCAAGACAAGGCCAAGGAAGTCGAGTCCATCCTCAAGAAGGTACCGGGCCTGGCCGACGTGGGCATCTTCAAGGAACTGGGGCAGCCCACGCTGAACATCACCGTGGACCGCGAGAAAAGCGCGCGCTTCGGCATGAACGTCAGCGACATCCAGACCGCGGTGCAGTATGCCGTCGGCGGCGACAACGTCACCAATATCCTGGAGGGCGAGAAGACTTTCGGACTGTCGGTGCGGCTGCACGACCAGGCACGCAACAACCCGGACGTGATCGGCCGCCTGCTGGTAGATACGCCTGACGGCCAGCGCATCCCGCTGTCGATGGTGGCCAAGGTGGAAGCGACGGATGGTCCATTCTTCGTCTACCGCGAAACCGGCAAGCGCTACATCGCCATCAAGTTCGGCGTGCGCGGGCGGGACCTGGGCAGCGCGGTGGCCGAGGCACAGGACAAGGTGAACATGGCCGTGACGCTGCCGGCGGGCTACAGCATCTTCTGGGACGGCCAGTTCAACCAGATGAAGATCGCGCAGAAGAAGCTCGCCGTGATCGTGCCGCTGACCATCCTGGTCATCTTCCTGCTGCTGTATAGCACCTTCGGCAACTTCAAGGATGCGCTGATGGTGGTTCTGAACGTCCCGTTCGCGGCCATCGGTGGCTTGCTGTCACTGCATATCGCGGGCGAGACCTTGTCGATCTCGGCGGGTATCGGCTTCCTGTCGCTGTTCGGCATCGCGATCCAGGACGGGGTGATCCTGATCTCCTACGTCAACCGGCTGGCGCAGTCCGAAGACCTGCATGAAGCCGTGGTCGAGGGCGCCGCGCTGCGGCTACGCCCGGTGGTGATGACGGCCATGCTGGCGGGCCTGGGCCTGCTGCCGGCGGCGCTGTCGCACGGCATCGGCTCGGAAGCGCAACGGCCGCTGGCGCTGGTGATCGTGGGCGGCATGGTGACCACCACGCTGCTGACCTTGCTGGTGCTGCCGGTGGTGTTCTCCTGGGTCAACCGCAATCGCAGGCGCAAGGGCGGCCCCGATGCAGCCTCGCTGACGCCGGCCGAAGGCATCTGAAGCTGAACCAACCAGTGGCCGGTACGCGCGGGTGCGCCGGCCACGCAACAGGAGTCCATCATGAACTTGCGAAAGAAGGCACCGGCGGCGCTGCTGGCCGTCCTGCTTGGCGCCGCTGCCGGGGTCGCCGGCGCCGCGCCGCAAAAGACGTCGGCAGGCAGCAAGCAACAGTCGGCACAGTCCGGCAAGCCGTCAAACCGGAACTCGGTGCTGCCGTCCAGCGTTCGGAAATAGCCGGCTGCCGCGCTTGAGCGCCGATCGTGTAGTTCGCATCGAGCGGCGCTCCGACGGGAATCAGGCCCTGCTTCCCGTCTCTTCCCCCGTCCCTGTTCCCTCGCCCTTCCCGTTCCCCGCCGACTCAAACACTTCGCGCAGCCATTGCACGAAGACGCGCACGCGCGACGACAACTGGCGGTTCTGCGAATACAGCACCGAGACCGGCATCGGCGGCGGCGGCATAGCCGCCAGCACGACCCGCAGGCGACCCTCCTTCAGTTCCGCGGCCACGCGATAACGCGGCACCTGGACCAGCCCCAGCCCGGCCACCGCGGCACCGGCATAGAGGTCGGCGCCGGTGACCGAGACGGTGGCCGCCAGCTGCACCGCCGTCACGCGTGCGTCCACGGTGAACGCCATCGGCACGGCCTTGCCTGTCGCACTGGAGATGTAGTTGACCGCGCGATGTGCCGACAAAGTCTCCAGGTCCTCCGGCTCGCCGTGCTTCGCCAGATAGGCCGGACTCGCCACGGTCACCTGTTCCAGCAGCGCGACGCGCCGGCCCACCATCGAAGAATCCTGCAGGTTCCCCGCACGCAGTACGCAGTCGATCCCTTCCCGCACCAGGTCCACCAGGCGGTCGTCCTCGCCAATGTGGACTTCCAGGCCGGGATACTGCGCCAGGAATCCCGGCAGCGCGGGCACGACGAAATGGCGCGCCAGCGTGCCTTGCAGGTTCACGCGCAAGAGACCCTTGGGCGCGGCATCCCTGAACGAGCCCTCCGCCTCTTCCAGGTCGGCTATCAGGCGCACGCAGCGGCGGTAATGCGCCTCGCCGTCGTGGGTCAGCCGCACCGTGCGTGTGGTGCGCTCCAGCAGCCGCGCGCCAAGCCGCAGCTCCATGCGCTTGATCAGGTTGGTGATGGTGGCGCGCGGGATCCGCAGGTCCTCGGAGGCCTGGGTAAAGCTCTGGCGCTCGGCGATGCGCACGAAGGCCTGCATTTCCTGGAATCGGTCCATGGTAACGCCCGGCGGATTGTTAAAGTGAATGGAGCAATGATAGCAAGTATGGACAAATTATCTTCCCATCGGAATGGTCCACTATTCGTTTCACCAACCCGCCACCTGAAGGAAACGGATCATGAGCAACACCAGCCACCACGCCAACCACGCCAGCCACAACGCCAACCACGGCAAAGTCGCCATCGTGACCGGCGCATCCCGCGGCATTGGCGCCGCCATCGCCCAGCGGCTTGCCCGTGACGGCTTCGCGGTCGCGCTTAACTACGCTGCCGGCGCGGCGCAGGCCGAGGCCCTCGTGGCCGGGCTGAAGGCGGCCGGCGCGTCGGCCATCGCGGTGCAGGCAGATGTGTCCAGGGCCGGCGATGTGCGTCGCCTGTTCGAGATCACCGAGCAGCAGCTGGGCAAGGCCGACGTGCTGGTCAACAACGCCGGCGTGCTCAAGACCGTGCCGCTGGCCGACACCAGCGACGCACTCTACGACCAGACTTTCGACATCAATGTGCGCGGCACCTTCAACAGCCTGCGCGAAGCCGCCGCGCGCCTCAACGACGGCGGGCGCGTCGTCAACTTCTCCAGCACCACGCTGGCGCTGAACATGCCGGGCTACGCCGTCTACAACGCCACCAAGGCCGCCGTCGAAGCATTCACGCATGTGTTCGCCAAGGAATTGCGCGGCCGCAACATCACGGTGAACGCCGTCGCCCCCGGCCCGATTGCCACCTCGCTGTTTCTCGACGGCAAGACCGAAGAGCAGATCCAGACGTTTGCCAGGATGCCCCCGCTGCAACGCCTGGGCCAGACGGAAGACATCGCCTCCGTGGTCGCCTTCCTCGCCGGTCCCGATGCCGGCTGGGTCAACGGCCAGATCCTGCGCGCCAACGGCGGCGTGGCCTGATCGCTTTGCCCGACACAGAGCTACCGATAGCCACCGATCACAACGCAGCAGGGGAAGCATCATGCCAAGCACCAACCGGCAAGTCATTCCCGTCACCGGCGCAGGCATGGGCAAACGCCCTGCCCTCTGCCTACAATGGGAACAACAAGAACAATGACGGCGCCCATCGGGCAATTCATCATGACCTTCCAACTGGCTTCGAAGCATTTGCCCGCGACGGCGACGGGCCAGGCATTGCCCGGCGCGCATGCGTGCGTGCGGGCCGGACTGCTGGCGTGCGGCTTGTTGCTGGTGCCGGTGCCGCCGGCCCGGGCGCAGGCGTCGGTGGCATCGGCGCCGGCCGCATCGACACCGGTTGCAGCCCCGGCCGCCCCCGGCGCCGCCTTCTCCGCCGGTACGCCAGGCGGCCCGCTACCGGCCGGCTGGAAGAACCTGCCGGTCGCGCATGGCAAGGCGCTGACCCGTTACAGCCTGGTGATGGACGACCACGCCACGGTGCTGGAAGCCGATGCCGCAGCCTCGGCCTCGGCGCTGATGCACAAGGGCAATGTCGATCTGGAGGAAACGCCGCAGCTGACCTGGCGCTGGAAGGTCGAGCGGCCTATCGACGACGCCGACAACAGCGTCGCGTCGAAGGAAGATGCGCCGGCGCGCGTGGTATTCCTGTTCGACGGAGATACGAGCAAGCTGTCGCTGGGCGACCGTACCGCCATCAAGCTTGCCAGGACGCTGGCGGGAGAGGATTTGCCCTACGCCACGCTGATGTACATCTGGTCCAATACCGCGCCGGTCGGCACGGTCATCGACAATCCCCACACCTCGCGAATCAGGATGATCGTGGTTTCGGGCGGCGCCGATGGCATAGGCAAGTGGCTGACGCTAAGCCGTAACGTGGAGCAGGACTACGAGCACGCCTTCAACGAGAAGCCGGGCAGGGTTACCGCCTATGGATTGCTCACCGATACGGACAATACCGGCGCAACGGCGCGCGCCTGGTATGGGGATCTTCGGTTCAGGCCGGCGAAGTAGCCGCACGAGGCGCGGTGCGGCAAAGGCGCAGGATCTGCCACGGTCACGCCCTGAAGCCAGGTCAGAACCATGGCATGGATTGCTCGCCTTCCGGGTGCCCCGCCTTATTCCCCCAGGAACCTGCACGCCGCTTCGGCAAACTCCCGAGGCTGCTCCCAGTTGGACAAGTGTGCCCCGTCCAGCTCCACATAGCGCGCTCCGGCGATCCCATCTGCGACCTCTCGGCCTTGTGCCGGCGTGGTGGCCAGGTCGTGCGTGCCTGCGATCACCAGCACCGGGCTGGCGATACGCGATAGCAGCGGACGCAGGTCCGCATCGCGCACGGCGGCGCAATTGGCCGTGTAGCCTTCAGGCGATGCGTCCAGCAGCGTCTGCCGCACCGGGGCGATGCGCTGCGCATCGCCGGCCAGCCAGCCGGCGCTGAACCAGCGCGCCAGCACGGCGTCGACGATGGCCGCCATACCCTGGGCGCGGACCGTCTGGATGCGGGTATCCCAGCCGCTGGCCGGCCCGATCAGGGCCGCGGTGTTGGCCAGCACGAAGCGCTCGAAGCGTTCCGGGTGGCTGGCGGCCAGCCACATGCCGGTCATGCCGCCCATCGACAGCCCGCAAAAGTGCGCGCGCTTGACGCCGGCGTGATCCATGATGGCCAGCACGTCCTGCCCCAGTTCGGCAAACCCGAACGGCTCGGAGGGTGGCGGCAGGCCGGAGCCGCCGTGGCCACGCGTGTCATAGCGCAGCACACGGAAACGGGACAGCAGGCTGTCCATCTGCGGCGCCCACATCCGCAGGTCGGTGCCGAGCGAATTGGACATGACCAGCACGGGCGCGTCCGGCGCTCCCTCGATCTGGTAGTGCAGCGCGATGCCTTGGTTGAATGCGGTAGTCATGACGATCTCAGTCTGCGCGGATGCCGCGTTCGCGGATCAGCTTGCCCCACTTGTCGGTTTCAGCGGCGAGGTGCTTGCCCAGTTGCGCGGGCGTGCTGCCGATCGGCTCGGCGCCGATGCCGGCCAGGCGGGTACGCACCGACGGCTTGGCCAGCGCGTCCACCATGGCCTGGTTCAGGCGCGCGACCACGGCGGGCGGCGTCCTGGCCGGCACGAACGCGGCAAACCACGGCGACAGGTCATAGCCCTTCACGCCGGCTTCGGCCATGGTCGGCACGTTGGGCAGCGCCGACGAGCGCCTGGTGGTGGTCACAGCGATCGGCGTGAGTTTGCCGGCGTCGATATGCGGCTTGGCCGAGGTGATGCTGTCGAACATATAGTCGACCTGGCCGCCCAGCAGGTCCGTCATGGCCGGGCCGCTGCCCTTGTAAGGCACATGCAGCATCTTGACCCCGGTCAGCGAGGTGAACAGCTCACCGGCCAGGTGGATGGAGGTGCCGTTGCCGGCCGAAGCATAGGTGTACTTGTCCGGCGTGGCGCGCGCGGCGGCGATCAGGTCGGGCACCGTGGCGGGCAGCTTCCTGACCTTGTTCGTGACCAGCACATTGGGCACCACCGCGAGCAGCGAGACCGGCGCGAAGTCCTTCACCGGGTCATAGTTCAGCCGGCCGTACAGGGCGGGGTTCACCGCCATGCCGTTGGCCACGATGATCAGCGTGTAGCCATCCGCGGGAGAGCGCGCCACCAGCTCGGCGCCGATATTGCCGCCTGCGCCGGGGCGGTTTTCCACCACGATCGCCTGACCCATCGACTTCGACATTTCCTCGCCCAGCGTGCGGGCGATATTGTCCATCGCGCCACCGGCGGGGAATGGCACGACCCAGCGGATCGGGTGATCGGGGTAGGCGCCGGCATGGGCGGACGGCAGCACGGCCAGGGTGGCCAGCGCGCAGGCGCAGGCGGCCCAGGCGCGCAGGAAAGGCAAGCGCATCAAAATCTCCTCCAGTTGGATTTGGAGTGAAAGCTGGTTTTCGGGTCGCGGCCATCGAAGGCCGCGGCGGTGCTCATGGTTACGGCAGACTGCGGGCTTACTTGATCGACGACGGATGCCTGGCCAGCGGCGTGACATGGATCTCCATGTACGGGAACAGCGGCAGGCCGGAGAGCATCGCGTGCAGATCGTCGTTGGACTCGGCGTCGAAGACGCTGTAGTTGGCGTACTCGCCGACCACACGCCAGAGATGCGGCCATTTGCCCTGGCGCTGCAGATCCTGCGAATACGCCTTCTCGCGCGCCTTGATCTCGTCCGCCTGCGCGGCCGGCATGTCGGCCGGTATCTTTACATCCATTCTCACCAGAAACAGCATCGTTGATTCCTCGGGTCTGCGTTCGTCTGCGTTCGTCTGCGTTTGTTTGTATCGGGCCGGGCGCGCCTCAGGCGGCACGGCGGTAATGCGACAGCTTATCCTCGTCCAGCGTCAGGCCAAGCCCCGGGCCAACCGGCAGGTGCAAGGCAAAGTCGCGGTACTCGGGGCGTGCCGTCACCACATCGTCCTTGAGCAGCAGCGGGCCGAACAGCTCGGTGCCCCAGGCCAGCCGGGGCAACGTGGAAAAGCCGTGGGCAGCGGCGATCGTGCCTACGCTGCCTTCCAGCATGGTGCCGCCATAGAGCGCAATGCCGGCGGCATCGCCCACCGCCGCGGTACGCAGCATCTCGAAGATGCCGCCCGACTTCGAAATCTTCAGCGCGAACACGTCCGCCCCGGCGATACGCGCCAGTTCCATGGCGTCCTCCGGGCCGCACACGGATTCGTCGGCCATCACCGGCACCACGAAGCGTGCCGCCAGCCGTGCCAGCGCGCTGCGCTGCTCGCGCGGCACCGGCTGCTCGACCAGGTCGATGCCGGCGGCTTCCAGCATGGCGATGCCAGTGGCGGCGTCGGCCTCGTTCCAGGCCTGGTTGACGTCCACCGTGACGCAGGCGCGGTCGCCCAGCGCGCGCTTGATGGCGGATACGTGCGCTACGTCGTCACGTACCGAGCGCCGGCCGATCTTGAGCTTGAAGGTGTTGTGGCGGCGCGCCTCGAGCAGCGACTCGGCCTCTTCGATGTCGCGGCCGGTATCGCCGCTGGCCAGCGTCCACAGGCAGGCCAGGTTCGGCCGCACCGCGCCGCCCAGCAGCTCGGACAGCGGCAGGCCCAGGCGCTTGCCCTGCGCGTCGAGCAGCGCGGACTCCAGCGCCGACTTGGCAAAGCGGTTGCCACGGGCCACCGAGGCCAGGCGCTGCATGGCGGCGTGGATATTGCACGCATCCATGCCGGCCAGCGCGGGCGCCAGGTAGGTATCGATGGTCAGCTTGATGCCCTCGGGGCTTTCATCGCCGTAGCTCAGGCCGCCGATGGTGGTGGCTTCGCCGATCCCTTCGATGCCGTCGCTGCAACGCAGCCGCACGATCACCAGGGTCTGGCGCTGCATGGTGGTCATGGCAAGCTGGTGCGCCCGGATGGTGGGCAGGTCGACCAGGATGGCTTCGACGGAGGTGACGGTTGCTTTCATGCTGTTTGCCTACCAAGTATGGAATTCGCTGGGATCCAGTATGTGGCTTGACATTCAGGGTGTCCAAGACCGAGTATGTCCCGATCGATACCTTTAAAGTATGGAGGGGCAGGCCCATGGAGCTTCGCCACCTGCGCTATTTCCAGGCTGTCGCGGCCGAACTCAACTTCACGCGTGCCGCGCAACGCCTGCATATCGCCCAGCCGCCGCTGTCGCGCCAGATCCGCCAGCTGGAGGACGAAATCGGCACGGTGCTGCTGGACCGCTCCGCGCGCACGGTGCGCCTTACCGAGGCGGGCCGCTTCCTGCTGGAGCAGTCGCTGCAGCTGAACCAGCGCATCGATGAGATCGTGGAAGGCACGCGGCGCATCGGCCGCAATGAGAAGCGCTGGTTCGGCATCGGCTTCGTGCCGTCGGTGCTGTACGGCTTCCTGCCGGAGTTGATCCGCCTGGTGCGCGGCTCCGACGCGGCACTGGAGGTCGGCCTGTCCGAGCTGACCACCGTGCAGCAACTGGAAGCGCTCAAGGCCGGCCGCATCGATATCGGCTTTGGCCGCATCGTGCTGGACGACCCGGCCATTACCCGCGCGGTGGTGATGGCCGAAACGCTGGTGGCCGCCGTGCCCTGCGGCCATGCTGCGCTGAAGGCCCCCCCGATGACGCCGGCGCAGCTTGCGGCCCACCCCTTCGTGCTTTATCCGGCGCGGCCCCGCCCGAGCTACGCCGACCACGTGCTGGCGCTGTTCCGCACCCAGGGCCTGCAACTGCGCGTGGCCCAGGAAGCCAACGAGCTGCAGACCGCCATCGGCCTGGTGGCCGCCGGACTGGGGATCTGCCTGGTGCCGGCATCGGTGCAGCGCCTGCACCGCGACGACGTGGCCTACGTGCCGATTGACGCACCCGGCTTTACCTCCCCGGTGATCATGAGCTATCGCAGCGACGATCAATCGGCGCTGCTGGCCGAAGTGGTCAACCGCGTGGACGAGCTGGCGCGCAGGCCGCCACACGACTGATCCGCCCCCCGCGGGGAGCACAATGGTGCAGCGTTTCCAGCCGCGGCCGGCAGGATCCGACGAGAGCGCCGGATCCTGCTAACCTGCGGTCAACGGCGTTGCGCCGAATCCCCCCAACATCGCTACGGAACCGGAGCCAGACCATGTTGCAACTCCAAGACCCCACGCTGCTGCGCCAGCAGTGCTTTGTCGACGGCCGCTGGATCGATGCGCAGCGTCATATCGATGTGACCAATCCCGCCACCGGCGAGCGCGTGGGCCAGGTGCCCCTGCTCGGTGCGGAAGAAACCCGCCAGGCCATCGAGGCCGCCAACCGCGCCCTGCCCGCCTGGCGCGCGCGTACCGCCAGGGAGCGCTCCGCGCTGCTGCGCAAATGGTTCGAGCTGCTGCTGGCCAACCAGGACGACCTGGCCCGCATCATGACCGCGGAGCAAGGCAAGCCCTTTGCCGAAGCGCGCGGCGAGATCGGCTATGCGGCCTCTTTCATCGAGTGGTTCGCCGAGGAAGGCAAGCGCGTGTATGGCCAGACCATTCCGGCGCCGGTGAGCAGCCAGCGCATCGTCGTCACCAAGGAACCGGTGGGCGTGTGCGCGGCGATTACGCCGTGGAATTTCCCGGCGGCCATGATCACCCGCAAGGCCGGCCCGGCACTGGCGGCCGGCTGCACCATGGTGGTCAAGCCCGCTTCGCAAACCCCGCTGACCGCGCTGGCAATGGTGGTGTTGGCGGAGCGCGCCGGCATCCCCGCAGGCGTGCTGTCGGTGGTCACCGGCTCGGCCTCCGCCATCGGCGGTGAACTCAGCAGCAATCCGCTGGTGCGCAAGCTCACCTTCACCGGCTCCACCGAAGTCGGCCGCACGCTGATGGCGCAGACAGCATCCACGATCAAGAAGGTGTCGATGGAACTGGGCGGCAACGCGCCCTTTATCGTGTTCGAGGATGCCGACCTGGATGCCGCGGTGGAAGGCGCCATCGTGTCGAAGTACCGCAACGCGGGCCAGACCTGCGTTTGCGCCAACCGCCTGTATGTGCACAGCAAGGTCTATGACGCCTTCGCCGGGAAGCTGGTCGAGGCAGTGCGCGCGCTGAAGGTGGGCGACGGCATGGACGACGGCGTGCGCATCGGACCGCTGATCGACGACAAGGCCGTGATCAAGGTCGAGGAACATATCACCGACGCGATCTCCAAGGGCGCCCGCGTGCTGCAGGGCGGCAAGCGCCATGCGCTCGGCCAGTCGTTCTTCGAGCCGACCGTGCTGGCCGATGTGAAGCCCAACATGCTGGTGGCGCGTGAAGAGACCTTCGGCCCGCTGGCGCCACTGTTCCGCTTCGAGACCGAGGACGAAGTGGTGGCCATGGCCAACGACACGGAGTTCGGCCTGGCGAGCTATTTCTACGCACGCGACCTCGGCCGTGTGTGGCGCGTTTCCGAGCGGCTGGAGTACGGCATGGTGGGCGTCAACACCGGCCTGATCTCCAATGAGGTCGCGCCATTCGGCGGCGTCAAGCAGTCGGGCGTGGGCCGCGAAGGATCGCACTACGGGATCGAGGACTACCTGGTCATCAAGTACACCTGCATGGCTGGCATCTGAGCCATTGCCGTGAAGGAACGGAGCGCATCCGTGCCGCCGCTTTCCTTTGGTTCATCGTCGATCTGCAAAGAGGACGACGGTCGGCGATCGTCTCTTCATCGGCGAGAGGGCGTGTAGCCATAGCGGACGTATTACACCGCCCGTGGCTGCCCCATGCGATATGATCATTGCGGAATCCGCCAGGACAGCGGCAGAGTCTGTGGGAAACGGTGCGCTCCTTGCGCGCCTTGGCTTGCCTCGGGCGTATGCCGCTCACCTGGCCTGCCGAGGTCAGTTGCGACGGGGAGGATCCCCTTGGATTACCTAATCGTCTTGCCGCCGTCACTAGAGAACCGGGTATGCGCATTCCTCCGCTGAAATCGATCATCGCGTTCGAGAGCATTGCGAGAACGAAGAGCGTAAGCCGTGCATCCGAGGAACTGGGCCTGACCGCCTCGGCGGTGAGCCATCAGATTGCCAACCTCGAGTCCATCATTGGGCAGCCACTCTTTTTCCGGCAGGGGCGGGGGCTGGCCCTCACGCCAGTCGGGGAGCAATACTTGCGCGACGTAACAGGATCGCTTGCGGAGCTGAATCGCGCGACCGAACGTGCATCGAGCCAGGCTGAAGTCGACATCCTCAGGGTGCATTCGAGCCCAAGCTTCGGCCTGATGTGGCTGTTGCCGAGGCTGAAATCGTTCCAGGCCGACAATGGCGACATTCAGTTGAACGTAGCCTGCTCCTATGAGGACATCTCTTTCACCAGCGGCTATTACGACATCGATATCCGGTACGGCTACGCGCACTGGCGCGATCTGCAGGTCAAGACAGTGCGCAATGAGTTCATTGCTCCGCTGGCATCGCCTGAGTATCTTGCCAGACACCCTATCCGCACTCCGGCAGACCTGCTAGGCCAGCGCCTGGTCTTCTCCGAGACACCTCTCGTCCAGTGGCAACAGTGGTTTGCCAGGTTTGGCGTCTCAGGCGAGCACCAGGCGTTCGACTTCTCCTTTGACCGCTCATACATGTCGCTGGAGACCGCGGCCCTTGGCATCGGCGTGGCTCTGGAAAGCATGCTGCTGGCGTCGATCCATATCAGCAAGGGGACGCTGGTACCAGTCTTTGACCCGACATTTGCAGTGGAGGTGGGCGCGCACCACATCGTCTGCCCATCGCAGAACGCGGACTTGCCCCGGGTACAGCGGTTTCTCGACTGGATGGATCGGGAACTGAAGTAGGTCCGAGCATCATGCCGCACACGGCTTGTGCGCCGCAGCATTCCCTTGCCGCCCCCCGTCCGCACTGTCATCTGAAAATATCTCAGCAATAGCTGAGACGGACTGCGTTGATCGGATCCAGGCCAGGCACCACACTCGAACCATCATCTCAACAGTCAGGAGACAGACATGATGCTCGAGAACAAGGTAGTCATCGTAACCGGTGCGGCATCCCCCCGCGGCATCGGCAAGGCAACTGCAATCGCGCTGGCCGCGCAGGGCGCCAAAGTCGTGATTCTGGATCTGCGCCTGGAAGACGCGGAGCGGGCAGCGCGGGATCTTGGCGAAGGCCACCTCGGCGTCGCCTGCGATGTCACCGACCTGGCGGCCTGCCAGTCGGCCGCGCGCGCCGCCCTGGAGCAATATGGCCGGATCGATGGCCTGATCAACAACGCCGGCATCACGCAGCCCCTGCGCACCCTGGACATCCTGCCCGGCAACTTCGATGCCGTCATTGACGTGAACCTGCGCGGCACCCTCTACATGTCGCAGGCCGTCCTCCCGCCCATGAAGGAGCAGAAGCACGGCAGCATCGTCTGCATGTCGTCGGTGTCCGCGCAACGCGGCGGCGGCATCTTCGGCGGTCCGCACTACAGCGCGGCGAAAGCAGGCGTACTCGGCCTTGCGCGCGCCATGGCCCGGGAATTCGGCGGCGACAACATCCGCGTCAACTCCATCACGCCGGGCCTGATCCAGACCGACATCACCGGCGACAAGCTGACGCCGGACATGCGGGCCGACATCATCAAGGGGATTCCGCTCGGCCGCCTGGGCAATGCCGCCGACGTGGCCAATGCCTGCCTGTTCCTGGTCAGCGACTTGTCCGCCTACCTGACCGGCATCACTCTCGACGTCAATGGCGGGATGCTGATTCACTGATCGTCCCTCGACTGCCGCCTTCACCTGGCGGAACAATCAGCGCACTCGGGCTAACCCGGGGCGCTTGGCAGGAGACAACATGAAGACCAAATACGCTTCGCCCGTCGCGGGCGATGTGATGGCGCACACGGATGCCGCCACCTTCGAATCAAAAACCTATGCAAAAGTGGTGCGGCGCCTGATCCCGTTTCTGATGCTCTGCTACCTTGGCGCTTATCTGGACCGGGTCAATGTGGGGTTCGCCAAGTTGCAGATGCTCAATGATCTGCGCTTCAGCGAAACCATCTATGGCCTCGGCGCCGGCATCTTCTTTCTTGGATATTTCCTCTTCGAAGTCCCGAGCAACATGATTCTGCACAAGGTGGGTGCGCGCAACTGGCTCGCGCGCATCATGCTGACGTGGGCCGTCATCTCGGCGAGCTTCGTGTTTGTCAGCTCTCCCACCACCTTTTACGTGTTGCGCTTCCTGTTGGGCGTCGCGGAGGCCGGATTTGCGCCTGGGGTCATTCTGTACATGACCTATTGGTTTCCGTCGGAACGACGAGCCAAGGCGCTATCCCTGTTTTTCATGGCGATACCGCTGGCGGGCATCGTGGGCGGGCCGCTGTCCGGCTACATCATGCACGCGTTCCACGGTGTGATGGATCTGGCCGGGTGGAAGTGGCTGTTCGTGCTGGAAGCGCTGCCCTCGCTCGTTCTCGGCATCGCCATCCTGCTCTACCTGGACAACGGCATCCAGAGCGCGAAGTGGCTCACCGAAGCGGAGAAAGCGCTGCTTTCACGCAACGTCGCCGGCGACAACGCCCAGAAGGTCTCGCACGTGTCGATTCGGGGGTTCATCGCCGATCGCCGGCTCTGGCTGATGGCATCCATCTACTTCTGCGTCGTGCTCGGACAGTATGGCTTGACGTTCTGGTTGCCGACCATCGTCAGGAAGGCCGGCGTCGCGGATCCCTTGTGGGTGGGCATCCTTACCGCCTTGCCATACCTGTGCGCGATTATTGCGCTGCCGTTGGTCGGCATGAGCGCGGACCGGCGTCGCGAGCGGCGCCTGCACCTGGCGATCCCGATGCTGGTGGCGGCGGCCGGCTTTGCGACCCTTCCTCTGCTTGGCAGCGTCGCTGCTTCGATCGTCTGCCTGAGCGTCGCGGCAGCGGGCATCCTGACGTCCTCGTCGCAGTTCTGGGCATTGCCCACCGCTTTGCTGGGTGGCATGTCGGCAGCGGCCGGGATCGCCGCCGTCAACTGCTTCGCCAACCTTGCCGGCTTCTTTTCCCCGGCCATCGTCGGCTGGCTCAACGATCTGACCGGAAAATCGACGGCCGGCCTGATCTTTATCTCTGGCGCCATCGTGCTGGGCGCACTGCTGGTCTTCCTTGTGCCAGCGAAGACTGTCAACCGTTGAGCTTCTCCATCCCCTTGACCATCAGATATACGCAGGAGACGAATATGAATTCATCCTCATCCGAAGCGCCCGTGGCACTGCCAGAGCGCGCCTATCGAATCCGCAGGAATGCCCTGTTGATGGGTGAAGTGCAGGGCCAGGGCTATATCGGCCAAGCACTCGACATCGCAGACGTCCTTGCCGTCGCCTACTTCGGTGCCATGCGCTACCGCCCGGAAGACCCCGAATGGGAGCGCCGTGACCGCTTCCTCCTGTCCAACGGGCACTATGCGATCGCGCTGTATGCCGCCTTGTTCGAAGCAGGCATTCTCCCGCCAGAAGAGCTGGAGACGTATGGCAGCGACGATAGCCGCCTGCCGATGTCAGGCATGGCAAGCTACACGCCAGGCATGGAGATGTCTGGTGGGTCTCTGGGGCAGGGCCTGACGATAGCCGTTGGCCGTTGCCTTGGCCTCAAGCGCAAGGGCTCCGATGCCTTTGTCTATACGCTGTTCTCCGATGGCGAACTGGATGAAGGCGCGATCTGGGAAGGCATCATGTCGGCGAGCCACTGGAAGCTGGACAACCTGATCGCAATTGTCGATGTCAACAACCAGCAGGCCGACGGGCCCTCGACGCAGATCATGGCATTCGAGCCGCTGGTGGAGAAGTTGGAGGCGTTTGGCTGGTTTACGCAGCGCGTCGATGGCAACGATATCGAGGCGGTAGCAGCGGCGTTCGATGCGGCGCGATCGCATCCGGGCGCCCAGCCTCGCATGATCGTTTGCGATACGCGCATGGGCTGCGGTGTTCCTTTCCTGGAGCAACGCGAGAAGAATCACTTTATCCGCGTCGACGCCCACGAGTGGCAGCTCGCGCTGGAAGCACTGGAAGCTGGGAGACAAGCATGAGCAACGCAACCTTGAACAAGCCGCGCCTGAAGACATCCGCAATGATCGCGTCGATTGCCGGAGAGGGGCAGGCGACCCGCCCTGCCCCGTTCGGACATGCGCTGGTGGAACTCGCCCGCAACAAGCCCGATGTGATCGCTATGACGGCCGACCTCGGCAAATACACCGACCTGCATCTCTTCGCCAAGGCGTTCCCGGAACGCTACTACCAGATGGGCATGGCCGAGCAGTTGCTGATGGGCGCCGCCGCGGGCCTTGCGCACGAAGGCGCACAGCCCTTCGTCACCACGTACGCGGTTTTTGCCACGCGCCGCGCCTATGACTTCATGCACCAGGCAATCGCCGAAGACAATCTGGATGTGAAGATCGTCTGTGCGCTTCCCGGCCTCACGACAGGCTATGGACCAAGCCATCAGGCCGCCGAGGATCTGGCCTTGATGCGCGCGATGCCGAACATGACCGTCATCGATCCATGCGATGCGCTGGACACCGAGCAAATGGTGCCCGCCATCGCGGCACATCGCGGTCCTGTCTATGCGCGGCTACTGCGTGGCAACGTCCCGGTCGTGCTCGATGAATATGACTATCGCTTTGAACTTGGCAAGGCAAAATTGCTGCGCGACGGCGCAGAGGTGCTCGTGATTTCCTCGGGCATCATGACAATGCGCGCGCTCGAAGTGGCCAAGGCCCTGCAGGCGGATCGCATCGGCACGGCTGTGCTGCACGTGCCGACGATCAAGCCGCTTGACACCGAAACTATCGTGCGCGAGGCAAGACGCTCCGGCCGGCTCATCGTCGTCGCCGAGAACCATACGGTAATCGGGGGGCTTGGCGAAGGCGTGGCGACTGCGCTGATGCGCGCGGGCGTGAGCGCGCCGTTCCAGCAGGTTGGCCTTCCGGACGCGTTCCTCGACGCTGGCGCACTGCCTACGTTGCACGATCGCTACGGCATCTCGGCCAACGTCATGGCGGCAACCATCAAGGGCTGGCTGGGCTGACGAGAGACGAAAGGCCGCAGGCATGCAGGCGCTGTTCGGCGGCGGTGGGGAGGCGGGTGACCCAATGCGCGCCAGGATCGCCGGACTTGGCGAACAACTGCAAAATGTCACAAACGCAGGCCGCTAGGGCTAACCGTTACCGAGCTGCCGAGCCGGCGGATCAGGAGTCCGCCGCCAATGACGGCGAGAATGACCGGTCATCGGCGATCAACGAGCGGCCGGAACTGGCAGCGGATTCAACCGGTAAAGGATTTCGACCCGCCGCTACCCGTTCGTCTCTTGTCGACCCCTATGCTCAGGTCACAACTATGCGCAGATGCTCGGTTACTTACAGCGCTGTTCCGAGCATGGCAAGGCTCTGGCAAGGTGAGCGAGCGAGGATCTGGACATAGTTCTAATCTGCGGATGCAGTGGTGGTCCCACTTTGGGAGATCACCATGGACATCGTTCGTCGCTCCAACCACACCGACATGCACCGTTTCGCCGATGGGCCGATCGGAGCATACGTTGATGCTTTCAAGCAGTACCTGAGCCAACGCCGGTACGCTGCAAAGACGGTCGCTACCTACCTGCGCTGCATCACGCACTTCGCGCAATGGGCGGACTCCGGGCGCTATCGGCGGCGCCGAATCGATGAAGGGTTGATTGCAGAGTTCCTCCACGAGCATTTCCAATGCAAGTGCCCTGGCGCGTTACACGATCGGCGTGACCATAGAGCGGCTCTGGGACACTTGCTCGTGGTCCTGCGCGCTCAGGGCGTCATTGCGGTGCCAGCGGTCGGCGCAACACCAGTAGACGAGGAACTGCGCCGCTACGGCGAGTATATGGAGCATGTGCGGGGTCTGGCGCCGAAGACACGGAGCATCGCACTGCGCATCGTCGGGCGGTTGCTGACGGCCCGCTTCGGCGTGGACGCAGTCGACCTCGCCGCGATCAAGCCCGAGCATGTTCGGCGTTTCTTCGCCGGCCAAGCGAAGCTCTACACCAAGCCGGTGAACGCCGGGGTGGTCGTAGCATCATTGCGCGGCTACTTCCGCTACCGTGCCTCGCTCGGCGATCTCGTCCACGGACTCATTGGCGCGGTGTCCTATCCTGCCAACTGGTCCCTGTCCTCGCTACCCAAGACGCTGACGGCGGAAGAAGTCGACAGGCTGATCGGATCGCTCGGCCAACGGGGCCGCTCAATGCGGCGAGCCGACGCCATCGTGCGCTGTGCGCTCGACCTCGGGTTGCGCAGCGGCGAGATTGCTCGTCTCGGCCTGGATGACATCGACTGGCAAGCCGGCACGCTCGTCCTGCGCCACACCAAGGGCCGTCGCGAGGACGTGCTACCGCTACCCGCCACTACCGGCGAAGCTATCGCGGCCTACCTCGCGCAGGAGCGTCCCAAGACTTCCAATCGAGCCGTTTTTGTCCGTCATGTCGCGCCCCGCGACCAGCCCGCCGGTGCCGATCTCGTCCGTAAGACGATCCGCCAAGCCTTCGCGCGCGCCGGCCTTCCCTACACGCGCTCGCACCTGCTGCGCCACACGATGGCCAACAGGTTGCTGGCCGGCGGTTCCTCGCTGAAGGAAGTAGCCGACGTCCTGCGTCACCGCTCGCTGAACACGACCCTGATCTACGCCAAGCTCGACGGCCGCAAGTTGGTCGAGGTCGCGTTACCGTGGCCGGGGAGTGCATCATGAGCGCGTCAACTTCCATACAAGCACGCGTTGAACAGTTTCTGATCGAGCGTCGCCGACTGGGGTTCTCCACCCGCAATGATGGCTATGTCCTGCGCAGCTTCGCGCGTCATGTCCACGCTACCGGTCATCGCGGCGCCTTGACTGTGGAACTCATGGCCGCCTGGGCCCGAAGCGACCGCCACGACAGCAATGACTCGCGGACCTGGGCGCGGCGGCTGAAGAAGCTGCGCACGTTCCTTCGCTGGCTGCAGCAGTTCGAGCCTCGCACCGAGGTGCCCGACGATACGATCTTCGGGCGATTGCCCGAGCGGCAGGCGCCACACATCTTCAGCGAGGAGGAGATCGTCGACTTACTCGCTTGTGCACGCCGTCTCGGGCCCGCGCCGGGGCTACGAGGCGCCGTCTACGAGACGCTATTCGGACTGATCGCCGCCACGGGGCTGCGGATCGGCGAGGCGCTGTCGCTGCGCAACGGCGACATTAATCTCAAGAATGGGATGCTGACCATCCGCCGGACCAAGTTCGGCAAGTCGCGCCAGGTCCCCATGCACCCGAGCACCGTCGATGCCTTGCGCCGGTATCGACGGCTGCGCGACTTGGTCGAGGGTTCGCCAGCGGAGGATGGCCCGTTCTTCGTTGGCACCCGCGGTCGACGACGAGGGCTGCCACTCAGCGACCGTCAGGTGCATCGCGTCTTCCGCGACCTGCAACAGCGGTTGGGCTGCGGCAACCGCGGAGCACACCACGCCCCACGCATCCATGACCTGCGGCACACCTTTGTCGTGCGCCGCATCGTGCAGTGGCAGGCCCAGGGCGTGGACATCGATCAGGCCATGCTGTCACTGTCGACCTACGTCGGGCATACGATGGTGACCAACACCTACTGGTACCTGTCTGCGGTGCCCGAGTTGATGGCGCTGGCTGCCGGACGTTTCGAGTCGTTCGCGACCAAGAGTGAGGTGCAAGATGCGTGAGACCCTTGCCTCGAAGTCGCCTTCGTTCGCTGCGCTTGTCCAGCAGTTCTTCACCGAATACCTGGTCGCGCAGCGGGCGGTCAGTCCGCGTACGGTGGCTTGTTACCGGGATGCCTTGCTGCTGTTTCTGGACTTCGCCTGTCGCCAGCTCGGCAAGGCGCCGACCACGATGCGGCTGGCCGACCTCCAACCCGATCTGATTCTGGCCTTCCTTGATCATCTGGAACAGGATCGGAAGAACTCAGTTCGCAGCCGCAACTTGCGGCTCACCGCGCTGCGCGCGTTCCTGAAGTTCGCCGGCCGCCGTGACGTAGCTTCGTTGCACGATGTCGAACGCGCACTGGCGGTACCGATGAAGCGCTTCGAGCGGCCGATGCTGAACTACCTTACGCGGGCAGAGATGGTGGCCGTCCTCGGCCAGCCGGGAGAGAGCTGGTCCTCGCAGCGCGATTACCTGCTGCTGACGATGCTCTACAACACGGGGGCGCGTGTCTCCGAGATCATCGGCGTGCGCGTCGTCGATGTGGTCCTCGACGGCGCAGCTTGCGTGCACCTGCATGGAAAAGGGCGCAAGCTGCGATCGATCCCCCTGTGGGACGCCACCGTCGCCGGGATCCGCAGTTGGTTGCGATTGAATCCAACGCTGCGCGGCGAAGCCGCCTTGCTTCCCAACCGAGATGGGAAAGCGATGTCGCGATCCAACGTCGCGCAACGTCTGGATCTTGCCGTGAGCCGCGCAGGCGTGGAGCAACCCGGCCTCCTCAAGAAGCGCGTATCACCACACATCCTGAGGCATACGACCGCAATGCACCTGTTGCAGGCGGGTGTTCCGTTCAACGTGATCGCCTTGTGGCTCGGTCACGAGAGTCCGATCACGACACACCGCTACGTCGAAGCTGACCTCGCGATGAAGGAGAAAGCCCTCGGTCGACTGGAAGCGCCTGACGCCAGGATTCGCCGGTATCAGGCACCGGACTCGTTGATTCGATTCTTGCGGACGCTGTAACTATGCGTAGGCTTCGCCAGCCCCGATCGCACCACTCAAGGGGCTGGCTGCGACCACGATGACCATCTGCGCATAGTTGTGACCTGAGCATAGAGCAGAGGGTTTTTTGGTTAGCGGTCGCGGCCGCGTGCATATGAACAGCACCTGGGAGAGCAGCCCGCGACCGGTAACCAAAAAACCGTTTGTGCTAAACCGCTCCACGGGCGGTAGCGTCTATGGGCATTGAATGGTCGCCGCGATGATCGGGCGCACTCCACACGCGTAAGCCGACCACGGGACGACGGTGAAGTGACGATGGCGATCGTGCGATGGCGGTGCGAGCGTCGACATGGCGCGATGCATTGGGCAGCCTCCGGATCATTTGCCCGAGGAAAGGACTGGATGGCGCAGGCCCGGACGCGTTGCCAGCAGGAATGAATGGCAACGTGGTCGAGGGTAACACCAACGGATCAGTGAGCATGGTGGCTGCGGGGCGGTGCACGCGGAAGTGCACCCGGCAGGAACGTTTCGATGCATACCATGTGGCCCTTGGCGCAGACGGGGCAATCGCGCAACGACCTGCCAGTGAGTCGCTGGTAACGGTCACGGTAGTCGTCCATGAGGCTGGAAGTTTCCTGCACAGGGGCAACGACGCCGAGCAGCCGGCGGCAGGTGGCAAGCTTGGCTGCGCGGTGGCGATTGGCCAGCCACCCGTAACTGCGAATGTGCTTGAAGCCGTTGGGCAGCACGTGCAGCAGGAAGCGACGGATGAATTCGTCGGCGGCAAGCGTCATCGTGCTGCTCCTGGCGCGATGCCGGTAGTCCTTCCACTGGAACATCACCGAGTCGCCATCAAAGCTGACCAGCCGGTGGTTTGAGATCGCGACGCGATGGGTGTAGCGGCCCAGATAGTCGAGCACGTGTTGGGCACCACCGAAGGGCGGCTTCGCATAGACGACCCATTCGGCCTGTGCCGTCGGTGCAAGCCACGCGGCAAAGGCCTGAGCGTCAGCGAGGGGTTCGAGCTGGCTGTAGAAGTGCAGCGCCCCCTTGGCAAAGGCGCGGCGCAGCTCGTCGAGAAACAGCCGCCGGAACAGGCGTGAGAGCACCCGCACGGGCAGGAAGAAGCCGGGACGGCAGGCAATCCAGCGCTCGCCATCGGGCGCGAGGCCGCCGCCCGGCACGACGCAGTGCACGTGCGGATGATGCTGCAGGTTCTGCCCCCAGGTATGTAGGACCGAGATGAAGCCGATTTCGGCGCCCAGATGTTTGGGATCGGCGGCGATCGTGCGCAGCGTCTCAGCGCTGGTGCGGAACAGGATGTCATAGAGAAGCTTCCTGTTCTGATGCGCGAGCGCGGCGATGGGCTCGGGGATTGTGAACACGACGTGGAAGTACTCGACCTCGGAAAGCAGTTCGGCCTGCCGGCGTTCGAGCCATTGCGCGCGGGCGAGCGACTGACACTTGGGACAATGGCGATTGCGACACGAGTCGTAGGCGATGCGCTGATGGCCACAGGTATCGCACTGCTCGACATGGCCGCCCAGCACGGCGGTGCGGCACAGTTCGATGGCGCTCATGGCGCGCCGCTGCGCACGACTGAGTGCGTCGACATGAGTCTGCCGATATTGCGGGCCGTAGCGGCGGAAGATGTCCGCCACTTCGAGCGTCGGTCTCATCGCCGCGTTCAGAAGTATACGGGCGGTGTGGGCTCAGGCGGGATCGGTTCGGGGTGCGGTAGCAGGTCGAAGGGACTGGTGGTGGCGCACACGGAGCTGGTCGCCAGCTTCAGGTAGCGTGCCGTGGTCGACAAGCTACGATGGCCCATCAGCAACTGGATCCTGCGGACGTCGGTACCGCTTTCCAGCAGGTGGGTCGCGAAGGCGTGCCGCAGCGAATGCGGTGTAACGGGTTTCGTGATCCCGCTGCGCTGGTGCGCGAGCTGGCATGCGAGCCCTACTGCGGACCGGGTGATGGGGCGCCCGGGCATCTCACCAGGAAACAGCCACTCGCGGGGGTGAGCCTCGTGCCAGTACAGTCGCAGGACCTCGAGCAGCCGCGGGGAAAGCATCACGTAGCGGTCCTTCCTGGATTTACCCTGGTGCACGCGGATCACCATGCGCTGGCTGTCGATATCGGTGACCTTCAGATGGACGACTTCTGACACGCGCAGGCCAGCCGCATACGCGGTCATCAGCATGGTGCGCTGCTTGAGACTGGGGACTGACTCGAAGAAACGGGTGATTTCCTCGGCGCTCAGGATGACCGGCAGCTTCACGGGTCGCTTTGGCAGTGGGAAGTCCTCGTCGCTCCATTCCCGCCTGAGCGTGATGCGGTACAGGAAGCGCAGTGCGCCGACAGCCAGTTGCACGCTGCTCGGGGCGAGCCTGCGTTCGTTGGTCAGGTAGATTTGCCAGGCCCGGATCTCTTCGGGTCCGAGCACTTCGGGTGAGCGCCGGAAGTGCCGGGCGAAACTGGAAACCTGCCGCAGATAGGCCTTCTGCGTGTTGTCTGCGAGGTTGCGGATCTGCATGTCATTTAGCATGCGTTGGCGGAGCGGGGTCATGACGGACCTCCTGGGAACAGTGAATGGAATGCCCGGTCGGGCAACTTCCATCCTGCTCCTGGCCGCGTGGTCACCACCTCGCGGTGACGCGGTACCAGGCAACTGTTCTCACAGAACGCTAGGCACAAACGCTCGCTTCCCTCCCACTACCGCGTCAGCGGTTTAGTACAGGGGTCGCTATGTAAACCTCTGCATAGCGACCCACTCCAGTCGTTCGCCCAAGTGTGAACGCCACGGCAGCTTCCAGGCTATAACAGACATTCACACGATCATCTCTGCCTGCGCGTGCTCGACACAGAGCAGACCGTCGCACCGCAGCCGGAATATCCATCGAACCATTATGTCCGTAAGCAGATGTTCGACGCTGTCAGGCCGTACCCGGCTCAATGTGCACGTTCACGTGCTCGCGCCGGCCAGCGGCATAACCGAGCCAGGCTGACATCGCGCAGATGGCTATGCACAGAAAGGCCAGACTGTGAAGGGAACCGGTTGTGTGCATCAAGGATCCGGCGATGAATGGGCCGCTGGCCGCAATCAGATAGCCGACCCCTTGAACCATGCTGGAGAGCTGCGCGGCCACATGCGAATCATACGAGCGTAACCCTATGACGGTGAGGGCGAGCGTAAAGGCGCTACCCTGCGCGAGGCCGAGCAGCAGTGTCCAGCCCCACATCGTCGATAGAGGCGCGAAGAAACAACCCATGAGGCTCACGGCGACTAGCACCAATGCGATGACGTTCACCGCGCGTTGATCCGGAAGGCGCGCAATCAGGAAGGGCAGCAGTAAAGACGCTGCGGCCTGAGCAACCACACTAAGCGACAGCATCATTCCTGCATCGACTGCGCTCATTCCACGCATGCGCAAAACAGTTGCCAGCCAGCCGAACACGATATACGCAAGCGACGATTGCGAGCCCATGAACAGTGTGACCTGCCATGCGAGCGGGTCTCGCCATAAACCGCGAACGACCCGCGTGCCCCTTCCTGCCTGAGTTTCCATCGCAGGCAATTGCCCAAACCACATGAGCATGGCCAGTGCGGCGGGCAGTGCCCAGAGCGCCAATGCCCACGCCCATGCATTGCCACCGGCGTCACCGACGAGGCGTCCTAGAGCATTGGCGACTGGCGCAGTCGCTCCGGCAGCCGCGGCCGCGCCCACGGCCATAGAGGCGCTGTACAGTCCCGTCATGAGAGCAACGTGATGCGGGAAATCACGCTTCACAACGCCGGGCAGTAGTACATTCATCAAGCCAATCGAAAAGCAGGCGACGACTTGTCCGACATACAACATCTGCCACGAAGGTACAGCACGCAAGGCGATGCCGGCGGTGACCAGCACCAGCAGCGCGAGCAATGCACGTTCACTGCCCATGCGTCGGGCGAGCATCGGTGCAAGCGGCCCGAACAAGCCAAAGCATAGCGACGGAAGCGTAGTCAGCATGCTCGCGCCGGCGGGTGTCAGGTGCGTCGCTCGAACCGCTTCGAGGAGGATTGGGCCGACGCTCGTAATGGGCGTTCGCAGCGAAAATGCAACTAGTACGAGGCTCACAGCCAATGCGAGGTTGTGAGTGCGGGAATGACGTGGTTCTGTCACTGCGGGACCTTCAGATGGAAAAGGTCAGCAACTGCTTATGGCCGGACGCACGGGTGGAGTGCACGTACATTTACCGAAGCCTCTGACTTGATCGTGATGTCGAAATCGTCATGTATAGGCTCTCCTGCCCTGACTCTGCGCGCTGCGGGCAAATGCGTGCCCACCTCGTTACACGACGATTGTCGACGCCTACGCGGAACCACTGTTGGTCCTTTGATCACGGAAGCCTTCTCGGCCAAGAACATTCTTCCCGTGACCGCATGCGGCATTCAAGCTCCGCGAGGTCTCGCGAACCCGCAAGGTACTCATCATCGCGGCGCTGTGCTGCCCGATCAAGCCAACGGCCGATCTCTACAAAAAGAAAGGAAAACATAATAGTCTCCAAAAAGTTGCTCGCAAGTGACTCAGTTGTACAGACGCGATATCTAGTGTAGAAAACCCGACGCGCCATCCCACAGCAGCTTGATGGCTGTGACAACCAGCAAACCGTAACAGGCTCTGTACATCTGACGTTGGTCCAGCTTGTCATGCAGGCGCCAACCAAGCCAGACACCGGCAGGAATTGCTGGAAGGCAGATTGCCATCAACGTCCAGACGGCACCCGTCGGCCTTGCCAGAGCCAGCCATGGCAACGCCTTACAGATATTGCCTACCGTGAAAAACATGCTGGTCGTCCCGGCATACATCTGCTTGCCGAGGCCGAGTGGCAGCAAGTACATCGCCAGCGGCGGCCCCCCGGAGTGCGCGACCATGGTGGTAATGCCCGAAGTCATGCCGGCTGTGACGGCTTTGCGCGAGGAGCGCGGACGCACCACGACTTCTCCACCGCGCTTGATCCACAGACCGACGAAAGCCAGTGTCACGATGGCCATCACGACGGCTATTGCGCGATGGTCCAACTCCCGGAACAGCAGATAGCCAAGCCCAATGCCAACCACCAGTCCGGGCACCAGCAACACGAGGTCAGGCTTAGACCAGGTCGATGGCTTCCAGTAGCGCAGGCTAAACAGATCCATTGCAATGAACAGGGGCGCAAGCAAGCCGCCCGCCGTCACGGGATCCATGACGAGCGACAGCAGCGGAATGCCGACGATGGCGAAGCCGCCACCGAAGGCTCCCTTCATGAAGCAGATCAGGAAAACACCAGCGAATGTGATGAGGATAACAGCGGCATTCAGTTCCATGTCGCCCCCCAACCTTCACCCCAATAACGGGAAAACTGTTCATTGAGATTGGCCTCACAAACAGGGGCAAGTGCGGTGGCTTGAGTCAGATACATACGCATTTCCAGTTTTCGGTGAACTTGGCGTCCCGCCCCGCGCACGAACAGCATGCCGAGGGCTTGATCCGGCCACACAAGTGCGGCCTTCTGCCCAAGATCGATGGTCTAAGGCTGAATGGATAATGCATCGTAATCTTGGGTTTCAGTACAATCAAATTATTGTCATAGATACATCTAGCGGCACCTTGAGCGTGACGTCGCCAACTGGGCTTGCGCCCTTTCGGGTACCCGCCGGACCGGGCAAGAGCCACTCGGACTGCTGGCCGCAACGTGTGCACGACGGCTAAATTTCACTGAGATCGTGGAGCTTCGAGAGTCCGGGTGCGAAGGGAAATCTCTTCGTCCAACGAGTATTGGCAAGTGTTGGGCGACGTGACCTGACGGGAAGCGTTTGTGTCATGAACGATGTTTGGAAGATAATCTATACATTCGAACGATTGTCATGGAATCGCCATGCCTCGACTCCGTTACAAGGAAGTCGTTGACCAGTTCGCAGCCGACATCCAAGAAGGTCGACTGCGTCCTGGAACGCGACTGCCTACCCACCGCGATCTCGCCGCAAGTCAAGGGTTGTCGCTCGCCACTGCCACGCGCGTCTATGCCGAGCTTCATGCAATGGGATTGGTAAGCGGTGAAACCGGCCGGGGCACGTTTGTAAAGGAAGTGCTTCCGCGTGGCCATGGCGTCGATCTCCAGACCTGGAACGACGCCGCGATCGACCTGAACTTCAACAATCCTTCCATGCCGGGTCAGGGCGAGCTCCTGAGAACGGCACTTCGAGAGTTGGCGGGGTCGGGCAACCTGGAAGCATTGCTTCGGTACCATCCCCATGGCGGGCGGCCGCACGAGCGGGAGACAATGGCCCGCCATCTGGCCAGTCGCGGTTTGTCAGCCTCGCCCGAGAACACTGTGCTGGTGAGCGGTGGGCAGCATGGGCTGACTGCGACAGCCATAGCATTGCTTGAACCCGGCGATGTCGTCGCCGTGGACGCGCTGACGTACCCCGGTTTCAAGCTGACCGCCGAGGCTTTCCGGCTCGAACTCGTTACGATTCCGTGTGCTGCAGACGGACCCGATCTGGATGCTTTGGCGGAATTGTGTCGGCGAAGACGGGTCCGCGCGATGTACACGATGCCGACACTGCATAATCCGTTGGGCTGGGTAGTCAGCGCCCGTCGGAGGCGTGATCTGGTGTCTATTGCTCGACAACATGGACTGATTCTGATCGAGGATGCAGCTTATGCCTTTCTGGAGAAGCGTCCGCCACCGCCACTAGCGATGCTTGCACCTGAACTGACGGTGTACGTGTCCAGCTTGTCGAAGAGCATCGCAACAGGGCTTCGCGTCGGCATGGTCAGCGCACCGCGCGATTGGGTCGGCAAACTGGAGCGCACGATCCGGGCGACCGTTTGGAACACGCCCACAACCATGACGGCGATTGCCTGCAGCTGGATTGAGGATGGCACGGTTGCGAGGCTGGAAGCGGAGAAACGGCGTGACGCTGCCCTGCGCCAGGCCGTTGTGAGCGAAGTCCTTGGTCATCTGGAGTTGGTCCGCCACCCCTCTTCGTACTTCGTCTGGCTCCCACTGCCACAAGAAGTCCGCGCGGATGCTGTTACGAAGGCGCTGCTGCGCGAGCGAATCTCTGTGTCGACAGCCCATCCCTTCGCTACGTCTAAGCACGTTCCACACGCCGTTCGACTGGCACTTGGCTCTGTTGATCTCGAAACGCTACGACAGTCTCTCCAGAAAGTAGCCAAAGTGGTGGAAGACCACGTTGATCTTTAGTATGTTTTTGTCCTGGCATCCGTCAATCAGTTGCGCCTCAACGTCCGTCGCGGACAGACGCGTTCGCGCGATCGATGCGGGGAAGCCGTGGTGGCGACCGCCCCATGCGCGACATCAGAGGTGCTTCCTGAACCAGTCGACGGCCTCGCGAGAAGCGCTCGGAAGTTCGGCCAGATACGGGTCGAAGTGCCCTCCCTTGAGCATGACCAGCCGCTTCGGCTCCAGTGCCTGCTCGTATGCCTTGAGCGCCAGGTCGGTAACGGCGATGTGGTCATGCTGCGCCACCAGCATCAGCAGCGGAGTCGGCGATACACGCGGGATGTACTCGCCTGGTGAATACATGCGCGCCCAGCGCGTCGAGCGCAGCGTGAGCCTGTTTTCCCAGACTCCCTCCGGCACGGGCTGAAAGTAAAAGCTCACCGCATCCGCAGCCTTGTAAGCGGCCGGCACGGCAGGATCGCCGCTGACGATCTGCTGCATCGCTGGCGGTTCGCCATTGAGTTGCGCGCGCTCATCAGCCGCGAACCTCGCCTCGAGGTCAGCAACGCCCTCCGGTGGAATCCGTCGCAGACCGCCAGCGTAACCGTCGACGGTGGGCGCTTGCGCGACAACCGCCTTCAGACGCCGGTCAGTCGCACCAAGCACGAAGGCATGCCCACCCGCGAAGCTCGTGCCCCAAATGCCGACACGGTTCTCGTCCACTTCCGGCCGCGCCTGCAGGTACGAGATGGCGCGGCGCCAGTCAGTGATCTGTTGCCACGGATTGATGTCTTGCCGTGGCTCACCGCCGCTTTCGCCAAAGTTGCGGTGGTCGTGCAGCAGCACGGCAAAGCCGGCTTCAGCGAATGCTTCGGCAAACGGCTCGATGCCATGGTATTTCGTTCCCGCGAAGCCGTGCGCCATGGTGATGGCGGGCAGCAGCGCGTCGTGATGTTCTGGCAAGAACAGCCATGCCGACAGGTCGATTCCACCATCGACGGGGATACTTACGTGTTGCTTCTGGTACATCAATGCACTCCTTTCTGGTTATCAATCGTCGAGGTCGCCAAGTAGCTGGCTCAGGTCCAGTTCCGCTTCGCGCGTCTGGAAGCCGCGCGCCATGGCAGATGCCATCCGGCGTTGCGCGGGTTGCGACCGCACGTTTTCTCCGAACAGATTTGAATCGCGCCGAAACTCGTCGATGGGCGCCAATGCGATGGCATTGACGCGCTCCTTAACGATCGCGTGTCCGGCCGCTGGGAAACGGGAGATTCGCTGCGCGAGCGTTGCAACGAAGTCGCCGAGCGACCCGGCGGGCAATGCCCGGTTGATCCATCCGTACCGCTCCGCGATGTCCGCATCATAGTCATGTGCACTCAGCATCACTTCGAGCGCACGGCCGCGGCCCATCAGGCGAGTAAGGAACTGGGCCGCGCCACCGCCGGGTATGAGTCCGAAGGCGGGTTCCATCTGGCTGAACACCGCTGATTCCAGCGCGGCAAAGCGCATATCGCAGGCGAGCACGAATTCGCTGCCGGCACCGCGCACACGCCCTTCGATCTGCGCGATCGAGACAAGCCGGCTTGCGCTCAAATGACGGAACAGCAGCGCGATCGAGGGTTCGCCGGTCAGCTTTGCAGCTTCGTCGCGATACTCCTTTACCTTTGTCACATCCACGTGCGAGATGAAATAGTCGGGATCGGCACTGCTGAAGACGAGCACCTTGATGTCATCGTCGGCTTCAGCGTCCTTGATCAGCGTGACGAGGTCGCGCACGAGTTCGGGGCCGAGCAGATTCATGGGTGGCGCGAATATGTTCACGAACAGAATTGCTCCGTCGCGGTTCACTTTGAGCGTTTCAAATGTCATGGCTGGTTCCCGATGGGAAAATCGGTATTGGTTGGTGGTACACGAGGCCGAGCGCCTGGGACAGTGGCGCACAGGATGCGCAAGCGCGGCCGGATCGATACAGAATCTAGGCCGTTCCCGGTCCTTCGAGTAGCCGGTAGAATTGGGAACTGACCTCTCATTGGTGGAAGGCAATGGATCGGTTTGAGGCAATGGGCATCTTGCTGGCGGCGATAGACACGGGAAGCCTGTCCGCCGCCAGTCGAAAACTTCGTATTCCTCTGGCAACCGTGAGCCGACGCGTTTCCGAGCTGGAGGCACACCTGAATGTGCAATTGGTCGTGCGCGGCACCCGCGCGCTGACCCTGACGGAAGCTGGGCGCGGCTACGTGGCGTCATGCCGGCGTGTTCTGGAGGAGGTCGCGGAAATCGAACGCACGACTTCCGGCGAATATCAGGCGCCGCAGGGAGAACTGGTGATCAGCGTGCCGCCCGTGATGGGGCGCATCCACGTCATGCCGGTGATAGTCGAATTTCTAGCCGCGTTTCCGCAAATCCGCATGCGCGTGCAACTGACGGACCGGCTCGTCAATCTGCTGGATGAGCGTGTGGATCTCGTGCTGCGGCTTGGGGAACAACCGAGCAGCAGCCTGATTTCAACGCGTGTCGGCCTGCATCGGCAAGTGCTGTGCGCAAGCCCTGCTTACCTGAAAAAGCATGGGACACCGCGCAAGCCCGAGGATCTTCTCTCGCACGACTGCGTGTCATTCGAAGGGTATGCGGTGGGCAGCAACTGGGAATTTCACTCCAGAGGCCGGACATTGAAGATCGAGGTGCCGTCCCGGCTGGTGGTGAGTTCAGTGGAGGCTGCCGTCGTTGCCGCGGCGGAGGGTGCGGGCATTGCGCGGGTCGTGTCGTACCAGATTGAAGAGCCCGTGCAATCCGGTCGTCTTGTGAAGCTCCTGGAAGCCTTCGAGCCACAGCCGGCGCCTGTCAACCTCATGTACGCGGCCCAACGCCAGATACCACTCAAGCTGCGGGCACTTATCGACTTCCTGGTGCCGAAGCTGAGGGAAAGGCTCGGTTACGCGAATGCCGCAGGTCCGCGGCCGGCCCGCCCGGCCCGCAAGCGGCCGACATCGTCTTAGAAACCTGAGCGTTCCCACTAGCCGGTGGCCCACTCTGCGAGTTGCATGGTGGCGCCCCGTTAGTGACACATGCATAGGAATGAAAATCTGGGCTCGACATCCTCTATCCCGATCTGACTCACTGGTTCGGAGTTTTCGAGCCGCCAGGCGACCACAGTCCTCTTGCGGCCGTTCGACACTTGTCGACGATTGTCCGCAACTGGCCGACGCCAGTCCGACGGCCCGCAATGGCCGAACGATAGTCGAACGCCGACGGGCGACGCCAGCCGCGGCGATGCGCTTTTCCAACGGGTGCTTCGCCCTCGTGCAGTGCCCCACAAGAAAGTAACCGACACGGACGAAGCACTCGTCCCGCCACCTCAGCAATTCCCGAATTGGCACAGGTAGAACGCATGTGCGTAAAAGCACCAGTGCACCTGATGCCCATCGCTCAGGTCGGCATTTGCCTTCCAGAAAAGAAAGGGAAGTTCCCAATTCGACCGGCTACTGGAACGACGAGGAAAGGCTTAGATTCTGTGCCGTACCGCGAAAAATTTCCAATGCGTCGGCACGATCGGACCGAAGCGTCACGCCGGTCAATTCGCGAATTCGTGCGCGACGAATGCCAGCGCATCGGATTGGCGACCACGCAGACGCCTCTACGCAAGAACACTCCATTCATCAGGCAGAGCGCAGATGACCAGCCATTCTTCGAAACGTAGTCGTGCCGGTGTCGATCACATTTTTGCCGATTGGAGGCGAAGTCTGCTCCGACCTGGTTTGGGTGGAGGCCCGCTCGCATGATCCCTCTGTCCGCTACCCGGATACTGTCGATGCTGCCCAAATGGCGAGCGAAGCAACAGTGGCTTTTCTCGGTCAAGGTATTCGGCGCCGCGATGCTTTCGCTCTATATTGCGCTCGCGCTTGGCCTGGACCACCCCTATTGGGCTATGGCGACGGTCTATCTGGTTTCGAATCCGCTGGACGGTGCAACACGCTCGAAGAGCGCCTATCGCATCGGCGGCACGGTGCTAGGCGCGGCCGCAGCACTCGTGCTGGTGCCGCCGTTGGTCAATGAGCCGTTAGCCCTGATGGCCGCCATCTCGTTCTGGACGGCCGCGCTGCTGTACCTGTCCCAGATGGAGCGCGGGCCGCGAAGCTATACGTTCCTGCTGGCAGCGTTCACGCTGCCGATCGTCGCCTTACCAACAGTCACTGATCCGACTACCGTATTCGACGTGGCGCTGGTACGGGTCGAAGAAACTGTAATCGGCATCGCCTGCGCCAGCGTGATTGCCACTCTGATGTTTCCGACTCGCGTCGCGACCGTGTTGCGTGCGCAATCGCAAACGTGGCTTGCCGATGCGGCGCTGTGGGTCACCGACATGCTTTCGGGAGATCCGCGAAACGTCGTGCGCCATGACAGCCGCAACCGGCTAGCGGCCAATATCACCGCAATCGGCCATCTTGTCGATCACCTCTCTTATGAGGCTGATAGTCCAGCAGCAGTAGCAGGCGCGCGTGCGCTTCACGAGCGGATGACCATGCTGCTTCCTGTGTTGTCGGCGCTCGCGCAGGTGGTGCATGCCCTGCGTGACCATAGCGCCGGGGTGCCACCGGCTCTGGTTGCGCGACTGGCTGCGTTGGGCGCGTGGGTGCGCGCAGAGGCAGACGTGACGCGCCCCGATTCCGGCGGTGCGCAAGGTGACGTGTCGGCCGGTCATGCAAGCGCACCAGGCTGGCACGCCGGCCTGGTGACAGCGGCAGAGCGGCATCTCGACACGCTCGCTGATCTGTGGGAAGACTGTCTGGTTTTGCAGCGGAGCATTGGCAACGACACGCCTGCGGTATCGATTCCAGTGCTCCGCTATCAAGGTGAACCGGCCCCGCGCGCCTACCACCACGATCATCTGCTGTTGCTATTCCAGGCGGCATCGGCGGGACTCGCCATATTTTGCGTCGGTGAATTCTGGATCGTCTCGGGTTGGGAAAACGGAGCTGGCCCCGTCGGGCTGGCGGCGTCGACGATCAGCCTGCTGAACGGTGTCGACCAGCCGCGCAAGGTGGCATGGCGCTTCGTGACCTGGAGTGCCGTCTGCCTGCTGGTGGTCTGGTTCTACCTGTTCGTGGTTTTGCCCCTGGCCCATGATTTCGAAGCGCTGGTGGCTTTGCTGGCGATACCGTACATCGTCATCGGCGCGCTGATAGTGCGCCCTGGTTTTAATCTGTACGCGGTGCTGTTGTCGGTGAACGCGGTCACATTCGCGAATGTGCAGACGCTCTATGACGCACCCTTCGACGATCTCTTCAACAGCAGCCTGGCGATCTTTGCGGGGATGTCATTCGCGCCGCTCTGGTACATGCTCACGCGGCCGTTTGGTCAGCAGCTGGCAGCCGACCGGTTGCTCCGCGCGAACTGGCGCGACATCGCGCATGGCGCGGATCACGGCGGCTGGGTTGCGTCTCCACTGCTTCGCGCCCGCATGCTTGACCGGCTTGCGCGGTTGATACCCATGCAAACGATCGCGGGGGAAGCCTCTTCGCACGACAAATTCGTGGGACTTCAGGTGGGCTTCGACACGCTGGCGTTGCAACGCGACACGGAGGACATGGCGCCGTCGACGCAGCGTGCCGTGGTCCGCGTGCTGCGTGCGCTCGCAATTTACTCAAGTCGCCGAGGCCGTCGAAGGCGCCCGGCCGAAGTCCCCGTGGCGCTCGCAGCCCGCATCGATGCCGCCTGCCACGCCGTCGCCCTTCAGGCAACATCCAATGCGCGCTCGGCATTGACCGCGCTGGTTGGGCTGCGTCTGACGCTATTTCCGGGTAACCAGCCTGCCCTTGGAACGGACGATGACGATGCCAAGTGAGATCGACGTCTACGGTGTGTTCGTCCCGAGCCTGCTCGTGCTGATGCTGTTGGCGTTCGGACTGACCTCGGTTCTGCGTGGACTGTTGGCACGTGCCGGTTTCTATCGACGAGTCTGGCATCGGTCACTGTTCAATGCCTCCATCTACATCATCATGCTTGGCGCCTTGCTGGCGCTTGCACAAAGAATGCCATCATGAAGCGTATCGTTTTTCACCTCGGTCCCGTCTTGCTCACATTGGTGGCCGTCAGCGTTTCGGCCTTTGTTGGGTTGCATTTGTGGAACTACTATACGACGGCGCCGTGGACCCGCGATGGCCACGTGCGGGCCGACATTGTCCAGGTCGCGCCCGACGTATCGGGATTGGTGACCGAGGTGTATGTGAAGGACAACGCGCAGGTGCATCGCGGGCAGGTGCTGTTTGTGATCGATCCACAGCGATACGACCTTGCGTTGCAACAGGCCGAGGCAACCGCAGCCAGCTATCGTGCTGCACTGGCCGAGGCGCGCCGCGAAGCCGCACGCAATCGCTCGCTAGTCGATGTGGTGGCGCGCGAGACAGTTGAGGCAACGCAGGCGCGCGTCGAACAAGGCGAGGCTGCTCTTGCGCAGGCTGAAGCCGCCGTCGGCGTGGCGCGCCTCAATATCGAGCGCTCGCGTGTCGTGAGTCCCATCAATGGTTTCGTCAATGACCGTATGCCACGGCCAGGCGACTACGCCAACGCCGGCAAGCCCGCGCTTTCCGCGGTGGACAGCGACTCCCTGTACGTCGAGGGCTATTTCGAGGAAACCAAGCTGCCCCGGATCCGTATCGGCGACCCCGTCGATGTGCGCATCATGGGCGAGCACACTGTGCTGCACGGTCACGTCGAGAGTATTGCGGCTGGCATCGAGGACCGCAACCGCAGCGCCGGATCGAATCTGCTACCCAACGTGAACCCGACTTTCAACTGGGTGCGCCTGGCGCAGCGTGTGCCAGTCCGCGTTATGCTTGAGAACGTGCCTGCCGAAGTACAACTGGTATCGGGACGTACCGCCACCGTCGGTGTGCGTGGAGAACGTGCGTCCGGAACGCCCGCAAGCCGGGAGACGCGGCAATGAACATTCGCATCTGGCTTGCGCGTGCCGCTGGCGCGCTCATGATCGCGCTATTGTCCAGCTGCATGACCGTCGGCCCGGACTATCACGTGCCTGAGAACGCCGTGGTTCAATCGCCGATGATCAAGGAACCATTGCAAGGTTCCGACGATCCCGCGATCTCGCTGGCGCCGTTACCGGATGACTGGTGGCGGCTGTACGACGATCCGAAGCTTAATGGACTGGTGCAGGAGGCTCTGCGTGCCAATACCGACCTGCGAGTAGCCACCGCCAACCTTCGGCGCTCGCTCGCGAACTTCCAGGAGGTGCAGGCGGAGCACCTGGTTCAGGGCAATATCACGGCTGGAACCAGCCGCGAGCAGTATTCGGGCGAGGCTTTTCTGACTAAACAACAGCCCCCTGTCATCAATGTTGGCAGCTATGGCATCTCGGTGTCGTATCTGATCGACATCTTCGGCAAACTGGAACGCGCAGACGAGGCGTCGCTTGCCGCCGCGCAGGCCAGCCAGGCCGCGCTCGACTCGGCCCGCGTGATGGTAGTGTCGCAGACGGTTCTTGCCTATGTGCAGGGTTGCGCGGCCACCCATGAACTTGAAGTTGCACAGCGCCAGCTCGCGCTTCAGGAAAGCGCTGTCACATTGACACGCAAACTGGTGGATGCAGGTCGCAACCAGCCGGCGGACGTCCCGCAGGCACGATCGCAAGCGGAAAGCCTGCGCGCGAGCTTGCCGCGATTTCGCGCCGAACAGGCGGCAGCTGCCTATCGACTGTCAGTCATGCTAGGTCAGCCGCCGGGCGCGCCGTCATTGCCGCAAGCAGAGTGTCGCGAGGAACCGCGGCTGAGACAGCCTCTTCCAGTCGGCGACGGCGCCGCGCTGCTCAAACGACGGCCAGATGTCCGGCAGGCCGAGCGCGAACTGGCGTCCTCTACCGCGAAGATCGGTGTTGCGACGGCCGATCTCTATCCTTCGATCAGCCTCGGCGCTACAGGCGGTGTAGCGGGCGCCCTGTCGGATCTCGGCATGGGCGACACGCGTCACTGGAGTTTCGGCTCGCTGGTGACGTGGAATTTCCCGACCAATGGCGCGCGGGCGCGTGTCCGCGGCGCGGAAGCGGGCGCCGATGCATCTCTGGCACACTTTGATGGCGTCGTACTGAAGGCGCTGGAGGAGGCGCAGAGCGCGCTGGCTCGCTATACCAACGAACTTAGCCGCAATGGCTCGCTGCGTGAGGCACGCGACCAGGCCAGCGTGGTTGCTCATGAACAGCGCCGCCTGTACCAAGGTGGTCGCGTGCCTTATCTTTTGAGTCTGGACGCCGACCGCACGCTGGCCAACGCCGAGGCGACACTTGCCGAATCAGACGCGCAAATCGCGTACTACCAGGTGAGCGTGTTCCAGTCGCTGGGCGGTGGTTGGCAGCAAGATCATTCTCCGCTGTCACACGCTGACTGCGAGTCCGCGGACGCCTCATTCTTGCCGCAGACGCGCAACGTCACTGGCAGGAGGTCAACGGCCGCTTCTGGCTGCGAAAGTGCCACCCGAATGACCGCGTGGCGGTGATGGCGAACGACCGCTCGTGGCCGATCTCGGTCGCCTGGCTCCTCCCCGTAACATACCGCAGTCCGGCCGCCCTCCCTGACAGCCACACGGCTTTCCCATCCCGCAAAATCGGCGATGAACCTTTCCTTTGCGCTACCCCGAATCCCGCAATGCACATCGCGCCTTCTTGCCTTTGACTTTAAGCAGTATCAGTATCAGATCGCTCCATCGCGCCGCAACGCGACAATCACCTCGGCATCCACGCCCCAATCCCGCAGCACCGCGTCGCTATGCGCACCAGGTTCGGCCGGCGGCTGCGGCACGGCCGCCGGCGTACGGCTGAAGCGCGGCGCCGGGGCCGGCTGCATCACGCCGTCGATTTCCAGGAACGTCTCGCGGGCGCGGTTGTGCGGATGCTGCGGCGCCTCGTCCCAGTCCAGGATCGGGGCGAAGCACGCGTCGCTGCCTTCCAGCAGCTCGCACCATTCGGCACGCGTGCGCGTGAGGAACAAAGCGGTCATGCGCGCCTTGAGCTCGGGCCAGTGGAGCTTGTCGAGCTGCTTGTCGAACAGCGGATCGTCCAGCCCGCAGCGCTCGCGCAGCAGTGCGTAGAACTGCGGTTCGATAGCGCCCACCGCCACGTACTTGCCGTCGGCGCAGGCATAGGTGTCGTAGAAATGCGCGGCGCCGTCGAGCAGGTTGTCGCCGCGCTGGTTGTTCCAGCGCCCGGCCGCCTTGAAGCCGTACATCATGGCGGACAGCACCGCGGTGCCGTCGGTCATGGCCGCGTCCACCACCTGCCCCATGCCCGAATTGCGTGCCTCGTTGACCGCGCACATCACGCCGAACGCCAGCAGCATGCCGCCGCCGCCGAAGTCGCCGACGTAGTTGAGCGGCACCACGGGCGGCTGCCCCGCCCGGCCGATGGCATGCAGCGCGCCGCCGATGGCGATGTAGTTGATGTCGTGGCCCGCAGCCTGCGACAGCGGCCCGTGCTGGCCCCAGCCGGTCATGCGGCCATACACCAGCGCCGGATTACGCGCCAGGCAAACGTCCGGGCCCAGCCCCAGGCGCTCCATCACACCGGGGCGAAAGCCTTCGATCAGCACGTCCGCCCTGGCGATCAGGTCCAGCACGACCGCGGCCGCGCCGGGCTTGCGCAGGTCGATGGCCAGGGAGCGCCTGCCGCGCGCCAGCACGTCGCAGCGCGCCTTGCCCGCGCCGGTGGCCGGCGCCTCGCCGGGCCCGGCCGGACGGGGGCGGTCGATGCGGATCACCTCGGCGCCCTGGTCGGCCAGCATCATCGCGCAGAACGGCGCCGGGCCGATCCCAACCATTTCCACCACTTTCAATCCCGCCAACGGTCCCGCCATGTCCTGTCTCCGTTTGTTTGCCCGGCCCGGGGCGTCCCCGGAGCGTCTAGCCGGACAGTTTGACACGCTTGTCCCAGCGGGGAATCGTCAATACCGACGAATCCACGTCAAGGCGGGATTGCGTCAAGCGCCCCGCGGAGCGCTTCAGCGGTCCGGCCGGCCAGGTCCTCCAGCACCGGCTGCCCGCTCTGCGCCAGCGCCTGGGCCACGCTGACCACCTTGTCCGCACGGTAATGGCGTCCGCTGCCGATGGCGGCCTCGAAGTCATTGGCGCGCCGGTTGATCTCTTCCGGATCGGCGCTGACCAGCAGGACGGCGTGGGCCAGCACGACATGCAGGGTCGCATCCTCGGCACCCGCCACGCGGCGCCAGTACTGCGCGGTGCCGGCAATCTTGCGGGCGGACTCCGGTGGGCCCCAGGCCAGGTTGAAGCGGCCATCGCAGAACGAGCCGTCCACGGCTTGCCAGTGCGTGCGCAGCCCCAGCGTCTCCAATGCGCCAGCCAGCACCTCGCACAGATGCAGGTAGACCGCCTCGGCGCAGGTGCCAGCGCCGCCGCGCACGGGGTAGGCCAGGCTCAGGTTGAGGATGCCGGGGCCCTGCGGCACCAGCCCGCCGCCGGACAGTCGCAGCCAGACCGGGCAGCCGCGCGCGGCGAAGTCGCGGCGCGCCGTGTCCAGTTTCGCATGGCGCAGGTAGCTGCGCGGCACCACCAGCGAGACGGGTGCCTGCCACAGGTGCGCCAGCCAGCGGCCGGCGCCGGCCTGTTCGAGCAGCGCCTGCTCGGCATGCAGCGGGTCCGGGTCGGTGGGATCGGGATCGAGGAATTCAAATCGCATGGGATGACCGGTAAGCGCGCAAGCCGGGCCGCGACGCAAGCGTCAGCGCGATACCGCGGCCAATGCCGCGGGCACCGCCGGTGATTACGGCGACTTGTCCCCTTAGCGGTTCGGTCATGGGTGATCTCCTTTGCGTGTTCTGGTGTTGATTTTTCAGGTTCATCGGACTTCAGTGTGGGTCGATGCATCGCTGGGGCCAAATCCAGCACACGCGAAAGTCCGAAGCACCATTTTTCAAGGTGCGCACTGCGCAGATACTGCCCGAGTCCCGCACGGGACTCGGATAGGTCATCCGTCGATATGCCGCTTTAGCAGCGCGTTGACTTCGTTGGCCTTCTCCATCTGGCTCATATGTCCCGCATCGTCGAACACCTTCACGGTGGCACCCGCGGGCGCATTCTCCGCATGCGCTGCGGGAATGATCTGATCCTTCGCGCCCCACATCACCAGCACCGGTTTGCCGCAGCCGCCCAGCTTGCGGCCCGGCTGCTCGGTCTGCCGGCCGCCGCCGAACAGACTCGCGCCCAGGCTCCCCAGCACTTCCGTCACGCCATCGAGCCGCTTGTACCTGAGCAGGTCATCCAGCATCTGCCGGCTGACCAGCCTCGCATCGGCGAACAGCAGTTCCACCACCGGCTTGAGATCGCGCCGCGACTGCGCGTTGACGAAGCCTTCGGTGTAGCCGTTGTTGACCTCGTCACCCAGGCCGGCCGGCGATACCAGCGCCACCGAGCGCACCCGCTGCGGCGCGTCCACCGCTAGCTGCGCGGCTATGCCGCCGCCCATCGAGTGGCCGACGAGGTGGGCCTGGGCGATATCCAGCGCGTCCATGAAGCGCGCGACGAATCCGGCCAGCGCTGCCAGCGTGGTGCCCGGCAACTTCGGCGTGGACTGGCCATGCCCCGGCAGGTCAAGTGCGACCACGATGTGCGTTTCCGCCAGCGCGTCGAGGTTGAATAGCCAGTTGTCGAGATCACCGCCAAACCCGTGGATGAAGAGCACCGTCTGCGCGCCCTCGCCTCGCTTCGCATAGCGCACGCGGATGCCGTCGACATCGATAAAGTGGCAGGCGGAAGCGGCCGCGTCTTCGTCGTCCTCATCGGCCGCGGGAGTCTCGTAGGCAGCCACGTAGGCGTCGATTTCCGCGTCGCTGACCTCCGGCGGCGCCAGCACGCCAAGCAGCGCCTTGACCGGCAGGACGTCGCCCACCGCCGCCACCTTGCGCCGCAGGGTGCCGGCGTCCGGCGCTTCGACCGCGTTGGCGATCTTGTCGGTCTCCACGTCGAGGATCGGCATGCCGACCGAGATCTGCGTGCCTTCCTCGACCAGCCAGTCGTTGATCGTGCCTTCTTTCATCGACAGGCCCCATTTGGGCATGACGATCGGAGTGATCTCGGCCATCAGCGTTTCCCTCCTTTCACGGTCTTGCGCGCGGCATCGGCAATCTGCGCCGCGCTGGGGATGTACAGGTCTTCCAGCGCTGGCGAAAACGGCACCGGCGTGTGCGGCGGGCAGACCATCTCGATGCCGGCCTTTAGCGCGCCGAACGCACGCTGCGCGACCTGCGCCGAAATGTCGGTGGCGATATTACAGCGCGGGCTGGCCTCATCCACCACCACCAGGCGGCCTGTCTTTTCCACCGACTCAAGAACGGTGTCGATATCCAGCGGCGAAAGCGTGCGCAGGTCCACGATTTCCGCTTCGATGCCTTCCTTGGCCAGCGTGGCTGCCGCCTCCAGAGCGCGATGCACCATCAGGCCGTAGGTGACGATGGAGACGTCCTTGCCGTCGCGCACGATATTGGCTTCGCCGAAGGGGATAGCGTACGAGTTCTCCGGCACCTCGCCTTCGAAGCCGTAGAGGTTCTTGTGCTCGCAGAAGATCACTGGATCGTTGTCGCGGATGGCCTGGATCAGCAGGCCCTTGGTGTCATACGGCGTGCTTGGGCACACCACCTTGAGGCCGGGGATATGCGTGAACAGCGGCGTGAGCATCTGGCTGTGCTGGGCCGCCGCGCGAAAGCCCGCGCCCACCATGGCGCGGATCACCACCGGCGTCTCGGCCTTGCCGCCGAACATGTAGCGGAACTTGGCGGCCTGGTTGAAGATCTGGTCGAAGCAAACGCCCATGAAGTCGATGAACATCAGCTCGGCAATCGGCCGCATGCCGCAGGCGGCGGCGCCGATGGCCGCGCCCACGTAGGCGGACTCGGACAGCGGCGTGTCCAGCAAGCGGTCGCCGTGCTTGGCGTATAAGCCCTTGGTCACGCCGAGCACGCCGCCCCAGGCGTCTTTCTCGCCGTCCGCGCCAGCGCCGCCGACAATATCCTCGCCGAGCATGATCACGCTCGGGTCACGGGTCATTTCCTGGTCGATCGCTTCGTTGATCGCCAGCTTCATGCTTAATCTACGGGACATGATTTGGTCTCCTGATCGTGGATCGTGCTTGCTGTCGTTATGTCTCGGGATGGCTGAGGTCGCGCGCTCAGTAGCTGACGTACACGTCGGTCAGCAGATCGGCGGGCGTCGGGAACGGCGCCGCCTTGGCCTGCTGCACCGCGTCCTCGATCAGCGCGGCAACCTGCTCGTCGATGGCCTTGAGTTCATCCGCCGCGATCACGCCAGCCTGGGTCACGGTGGCGGAGAATTTCTTCAGGCAGTCCTTGTTGGCGCGGATGTCGTCGAGCTCGCCCGAGGCGCGATAGGTTTGCGCATCACCTTCGAAGTGGCCGTAGAAGCGCACCATCTTGCATTCCAGCAGGGCGGGGCCGCCGCCTTCGCGGGCACGCTTGATGACTTCGCCGGCGGCCTCGTGCACCGCGAAGAAATCGGTGCCGTCCACCGTCACGCCCGGAATGCCGAAGCCGGCGGCGCGGTCCACGTAGCTGTCCACTGCCGTGCCGTAATCGCGCCCGGTGGATTCCGCGTAACCGTTGTTCTCGATCACGAAGATCACCGGCAGGTTCCACACCGCGGCCAGGTTCAGGCTCTCCAGGAAGGTGCCCTGGTTGGACGCGCCATCGCCGGCGAAGGTGATGCCGATCTCGCCCTTGCCGCGGAACTTGGCGGCCAGCGCGGCGCCGCAGATCAGCGGCGCGCCCGCGCCCAGAATGCCGTTGGCGCCCATCATGCCCTTGGACAGGTCGGCGATATGCATGGAGCCGCCCTTGCCGTTGCAGGAGCCGCCCTTGCGCCCGTAGATCTCCTTCATCATCGCCACCGGATCGACGCCCTTGGCAATGCAATGGCCGTGGCCGCGATGCGTGCTGGCGATACGGTCGCCATCGCCCAGGTGGTGCAGGATGCCGACCCCGGCGGCTTCCTCGCCGGCGTAGAGGTGGACGAAGCCGGGAATGTCGCCGCGCCCGAAGTCCACGTGCAGGCGCTCTTCGAAATCGCGGATGGTACGCATCCTGCGATAAACGGCGAGCAGTTCCTGCTTGTTTAGGGGCAGCGTGTTCTTGGGACCGGGTGCATTGGCTGTCATGTCTGTCTCCTTCAAGGTTTTGTGGTGGCGGTTAGAAGCTCGGTGAGTGGCTGGGGTGGGGGATGCTGCTGTTGCTGTTGCTGTTGCCGGTGCGGCGGCGGTTGTTGCTGCGGTGTCGGTGCACACCCGCCGCGCATCAGCCCGGCGGCCGCGGCATAGCGCATGCAGGCCGCCACGTCGATGCTCAGGAAAGCGCGCTCGCGCAGCGTCACGGTAACTTCGTCCTGCGGGCCGAACACCAGCTCGCGCTCGCCATCGAGCGCGACGATGCCGGCGCGCTGGCGCACGCGGTGCGGCACGCCGTCGGTCAGGCGCTCCCAGCCCGCGATGGGCACGGCGCGCAGCAGGCCCGGCGCAATCGGCGCGCGCAGCGCGAAACGGCCCTCGCCAGGCGCGGCGAGCTCGATCGCCAGGCCGCCCGGCTCGTGCCGGCCCACGGGTTCCAGCAGTCCACCGATGGCGGACAAGCCAATCGCCTGTGGATCGGCAAAGGATACGTAGACTGCGCCCAGCGTCTCGGTCTTCCACAAGGCGCGCGCGCCGATGAAGTGCTCGTGGGAGATCACCGCGTCGACCAGCGCGATGTCGTGGCGAGCGCCGCCCTCGCCGGCAATCGCGATGTCCAGCCGCTTGTTGCCGGCCAGCGCATGCGCGGCGGGGATGCGGCCGCTGGCGAACAGGCCGGTGGCCAGGCCCGTGATGGTGGGCTCGCGCATTTCGGGGTAAGCGTTGTTGGTGCCGGTGGAGAGGCCGGCAATCGGCACGGTGCCGCATTCGCGCACCACCGCGCGGTGGGTGCCGTCGCCGCCGAGCACGATGATGGCGGCCACGCCCGCCTCGCGCATCCTGCGCGCGGCCAGGAAGGTATCATCGACGCGCGCAGTGACCGGCATGTCGAGGTATTCCACTTCGGGCAGCGCGGCGTCCGGCCCCTGGCGGCGCGACAGGTGGCGCGCCAGCAGCACGCGCATGCCTTCGCGGTCCGGCATCATCAGCACGCGGCCGACCCCGCAAGCCGAAAGCGCGGCCAGCAGACGCAGCACGCTATTGACGCGATCGGCCAGTTGCAACGTGTTGGCGTTGGCGATCACGCGGCGGATATCACGCGCGGAAATCGGATTGGCGATGATGCCGACCAGCGGCCGTGCAGCCAGCGCTTGCTCACCCATGCCTGTCTCCTGTCGTCCTGTTTTTTTCCAGGCTCCGACACGCATATCGCAACGGGCGTGCCACCCAGCGAAAGCGGGTTTCAGCGGCGAAAACTCGGGATTACCCCGAGGAAAACAAGGCCGCGCGAGGGCGTTGCGGGGTGTACGCAGGCTTGGGCGTGACAGGTGTCACAGCATCAGTTGTCCAGGCGGTGAACAGGTGTAGCGCGCGGCGATGGCACACCGCGCCGCCAAGCTCAGTGGTGTCCCGCGTCGCGTTGGTTGGGTGACTCGATACCGTAGCGCGCCATGCGGCGGTACAGCGTCATCCGGCTGACGCCGATCTGCCGCGCCACCGCGCTCAGGTTCCAGCCCGCCGCCCGCAGGTATTGCATCAGCAGCATGCCTTCGGGCGGCAACAGGTGGCTGTCGAAGGCGGGAACCGGTAGTGCCGCCGCAGGCACGGCTTCGGCCGGCGCCATGCTCGCGGAAGCGGGCAGCAGCCCTTGCTGCAGCGGCATCTCGCCGATGCCCTCGGGCAGGTCCTCCACCTCGATATGGCCGTCGTCGCAGACCGCCCGCGCGTATTCGAGCGCGTTGCGCAACTCGCGCAGGTTGCCGGGCCAGCGATGCGCGTGCAGGCGCGCGCGCGCCGCGGGCGACAGGCTGACCTCGGCTTGTTTCTCGCCAGTGCCCAGCATCTTGCCGATCAGCCAGTCCAGGTCCGTGCGTTCGCGCAGTGGCGGCAGCATCAGCCGCGCGCCGTTGAGCCGGTAGTACAGGTCCTCGCGGAAGCGTCCGCTGCTGACCAGTTGGTCAAGTGGATGATGGGTAGCGGAGATCACGCGCAGGTTGACCGGCACCGGACGCGCAGCGCCAATCGCCAGTACTTCGCCTTCGGCCAGCACGCGCAGCAGGCGCGACTGCAGCTCGCGCGGCATATCGCCAATCTCGTCGAGGAAGAGCGTGCCGCCGTCGGCTTCCTGGATCAGGCCACGTTTGGGCCGCGGGCCAGCGCCGGAAAAGCTGTTGGGCAGGTGGCCGAACAGCTCGCTCTCGATCAGGGATTCCGGAATCGCCGCGCAGTTCACTGCGACAAAAGGCCCATGGCGGCGCGAGCTGGCGTGGTGCAAGGCCTTGGCGAGATATTCCTTGCCGCTGCCGGTCTCGCCATGGATCAGCAGGTTGATGGGCGAATCCACCAGCCTGGCGGCGCGCAGCAACTGTTGCTGCAGTGCCGCATCGCCGCCGCAGAGCGCGGCCAGCGGCGCCTGCAGCGGCGTGCTCCGCTCGCCGGTCTCGCGAGCGCGCTGCCAGCGCAAGGCTGGCGGCAGCACGCTCAAGTAGAGCCGGGCGCCGCTGCGGGCCAGCGCCAGTGCGCGCTGTTCGCTCGGGCGCGAATGCACGAAGCGGCCGAGCTCGTCGAGCCGCGCCTCGAACAGCGACTCGAACGGCATGCCCAGCACCGGCGCGCCGCCGGGCGCGGTGCCCAGCTCGGCTTCCAGCATCTGCTGGGCCCGGCGGTTATGGCCGACGACGCGGCCGCCGGCATCGAGCGCCAGCAGGTAATCGGGGTTGACGTCGACAAACTCCGGCGCGGCATTGAGCTTGAGGATCCAGTCCTCCCGGTGGCTGCGCAGGAAGCTGGCATTCTCGATATGGCTGGCGTAGATGCGCACCATCTGCAGCGCCAGGCCCTGGCTGTCCTTGGCCTGCGGCGAGGTCAGCGCGGAGATGTCGGGGATAGCGCAGAGGCTGCCGTGCGAATCGAACAGCGGCGCCGCGGTGCAGGTCAGCGGGATATGCGTGGCATCGAAATGGTCGGCCTGGTGCACGGTCAGCGCCTGGCCGGTGGCCAGCGCCGTGCCCACGGCGCAGGTGCCGGCGCCGGACTCGCTCCACTGCGCGCCCAGGTACAGCCCGGCGCGGCGCAGGGAAGCATCAGCGTTGGCGTCGCCCAGATAGTCCACCGTCACGCCTTGGGCATCGGTCAGCAGCACCACATAGCCCATGCCGGCCACCTGGCTGTAGAGCGTCTGCAGGCCGTGGCGCGCGATCCGCGCGAAATCGTCGATGCGTTGCTGGTGCTCGCGCAGCCGGGTCTGCGGCAGGATGCAGGCCTGCTGCATGCGCGCCGGGTCGAGCCCGTGCTGGTGCACGCAGCGCCGCCACGAATTCTGGATGATGGCTTCGGGCGCGCACAGCATCGGCGCGCCGGCCCGGGTGGTGAGCTGGACTACCGTGTCGATGTGCTCGCGTTGCCGCAGGTCCATCGTCGTCTCCTTGTCGTCTCCTGGCGGATCGCCGGGCCGGCGCCGGTGCGCGGACGGGTCCGCCATGTCCCGGTTCTGGCTTGCCTCTGTCTGGGCCGCGGGGTTGCGGCGTGGGCGACCGGGAGTCCTAATGTATCCGACAAGGAGCAGCTTGGGCAAACTCCTTCATGCCATGTGCAGCGGGCGCGCAGTGGCCGCACCTGCCACCGATGTGCACCGGCGGACGCATCCGGCACCACCGTGCGTGCCGGGCGGCGTCGCCAGACTCAGTCGCACATCCGATCCGCCAGCTCCGTCAGGCTGCTCACCACCACATCCCAGTCCGACTCGGCCGCCAAGTCCTTCGACTGGTTCGGTCCATATTCCGCGGGCCGGTTGACATAGGCGGTACGCATGCCATGCGAGCGCCCATGCCGCAGGTCGTTGTTGTGCGCCGCGACCAGCATCAGCTCGTGTGGCTGCAGGTCGAGGAAGGCAATCACGCCCCGATAGATCTCCGCCTCCGGCTTGAAGTGGCGCACGATGTCCGCGCTGAACACCGCATCCCACGGCAGGCAGGCATGCCTGGCGATATCGATCAGGCAGGGGACGCTGCCGTTGGAGAAGGTGGAGATAATGTAGCGCTGCTTCAGCCGCGCAAGCCCGGGCGCGCTATCCGGCCAGCCCGCGAGCCGGTGCCAGGCGCGGTTCAGATAGTCCTTCTCCGCCTCGCCCAGGTCTTCAATGCCGAACTGGTCGAGCAGCGCATCGAGCCGCTCGCGATGCAGCACGTCGATATTGGCCCACGGCCGCTCGCCCTTGCGCACGCGCTCCATGCCGGGCACGTAGCCGGCGCGCCAGGCGTCGGCGAAGGCGACCCAATCGGCATCGATGCCCTTCTTCCGCCCGAATGCGGTCAGGTCGGCAATCACGCTGGTGCGCCAGTCCACCACCGTGCCGAATACGTCGAACACCAGGGCCTTGACCGCGCTCAGGTCCGGCGCCTCGACGCCGGCGCCGCTGCCATGGTGCTTCCTGTTTTCACGCATCCCTTTTCTCCTCCATCCAGGGGCGGGCCGCGCTGCGTTTGGTGATGCTCAAGGTCATGCGTTGTGCTCCGCGGGTTGCATGGAACCGCACTTGGCATACCAGCCGCGTCTTGCGTGCCGGTTGCCGGCGGCGTTGGGGCCACGCGCAAGCAGGCGCGGCGAAACGCACATTGTAGGCAGGCTTCGCAAAGCTTGCCGGCAAGATCGTGGGCGATTTGGGATGACGAGGTTCGCGCCGGCCCCAACGTCCACAAAAAGAAAAAAAGCCCGCGCCGAATCGGCAGCGGGCTTCTTCCCATGCGGACAGCCTCGTTCAAATCACGATCTTCGCCACCGGCTCCGCCGCCCGCATGGCCTGCGCGGCAATCTCGAACGACCGCAGGCGCGCCTCGAAGTCATGGATCTGCGCCGTGAGCATCAGTTCATCCGGCTGCAGGTCTTCGATAAAGTTGCGCAGGCCATTGCGCACGCCTTCAGGATCCCCCACTACCGAGCAGGCCAGCGAGCGCCGGATATGCGTGGCTTCGGTCTCCGTCCACAGCAGCTCGATATTGTCCACCGGGGGGCGGATCGGGCCGGGACTGCCGCGCACGAGCGCCAGGAACTGCTGCTGCAGCGATGTGAACAGCCGCCTCGCCTGCGCATCCGAATCCGCCGCGAACACATTGAGGCCCAGCATCACGTGCGGCCTGGACAGTTGCGCCGATGGCTGGAAGGTCTGGCGATACAGGTCGACCGCCTGGCGCATGAAGCCCGGCGCGAAATGCGAGGCAAAGGCAAAGGGCAGGCCCATCGCCGCCGACAGCTGCGCGCTGAACAGGCTGGACCCGAGCAGCCACAGCGGCACCTTCAGGCCCGCGCCGGGCACCGCGCGCAGCCGCTGGCCGGGGCGCGGATCGTCGAAGTACGCCTGCAACTCCTCCACATCCTGCGGGAAGGCATCGGCGGTATCCTGCGTGGCGCTGCGGCGCAGCGCGCGGGCGGTGGACGCGTCGGTGCCGGGCGCGCGGCCCAGGCCAAGGTCGATGCGGCCAGGGAACAGCGATGCCAGCGTGCCGAACTGCTCGGCCACCACCAGCGGCGAATGGTTGGGCAACATGACGCCGCCCGAGCCCACGCGGATGGTGGAAGTGCCGTTGGCCACATAGCCCATCAGCACCGCCGTGGCGGCACTGGCAATGCCCGGCATATTGTGATGCTCCGCCAGCCAGAAGCGGCGGTAGCCCAGGCGCTCGGCGTGCTGCGCAAGCGCGAGCGAATTGCGCATGGCCTGGCCGGCGTCGCCGCCCTCCACGATAGGCGACAGGTCAAGCAGGGAATAAGGGATCATGGCGAACGCCAGCAGGCGCGGCAATTTATTGAATGATCACTATACTAATCACCACTGGCGTCCCTGGCAACGGAAAATTATAATGACCACTATGAAAAAGAGTGATTCCGGTGCAGGCCGCGGGCGGCCCAGGCAATTCGATCGCGACGCGGCGCTGGGCCAGGCCCTGGTGCTGTTCTGGCGCCATGGCTATGGCCCCACCTCGATCGCCGCGCTCACCGACGCGATGGCGATCACCGCGCCCAGCCTGTATGCCGCCTTCGGCAGCAAGGAGCAACTGTTCTACGAGGCCGTGGACCGTTACGCGGACACGCACGGCGCCCTGCTCTACGCGCCGCTGCAAGGCGCGGGCAGCGCACGTGAAGCGGTGCAAGGGCTGCTGGCCGGCGCCGCTGCGCTGTTCAGCGCCGAGGGCAACCCGGCCGGCTGCTTCCTGATGACCGGCACCAGTTGCCCGGCCGACTGCACCTATATCGAAGACACGCTGCGCGAACGCCGCAAGGACAAGGAACTGGCCTTGCAGGCCTGCATCGAGCAGGGCATCGCGCACGGCGAACTGCCGCGCGGCACCGACGCGGCCGCGCTGGCCAGGTTCTACAACACGGTGATGCAGGGCATGTCGATGCAGGCGCGCGACGGTGCGTCGCGCGATGCGCTGGAGGCAGTGGCGGCGGCCGCGATGCTGGCATGGCCCGCGGCGCCGGCAAAGGCAGCGAAAGCGGCGAAGACCGCGAAGCCGCGCGAAGCACAGACCGCTTAGGGATGGTGTTCAGGCCTGCTCATGGATATCAAGCCTTGTCCGGGTTTTGAACAAAATCCCTGGAAGCTCAGACAAACGGATTTCTCAGTGTCAGGCTGTCCTCGATGATCAGCCCATGATGCATGTCTTCGGTGTAGAGCGCCTGGCAGCCCTCGATCGAAGCGGCGGCTACAATGCAGGCGTCGTAGAACGACAGGCCGTGCCGCTCAGCCACTCGTCGGGCCAGGTCGTGCACCTCGCTCGTCAGCGGTATCACGTGGCACAGGCTCTTCACCGCATCCAGGAACTGCCCCACCTCGCTCCAGTCCATCCGCAGCTTGCGCACGCAGACGTTCGTCACTTCGTTCAGCACCTGCACGCTGATGGTGGGCTTGCTGCGCATCAGCGCTTCCGAGCGATCCGCCTTCGCGGCATCGTCCGACAGCAGATAGAGCACCACGTTGCTGTCGATGAAAATCTTGGGCCGACGCGCGTTACCCTCGCTCATTCGCGTCATCCCGGCTGAATTTGAAATCGGCAGGCAACTTGCCGCGAAAGCGCCGCAGCCGCTTGAGCAGTTCGTCCGCCCCAGGTTTCTTGCGGATCGCAAACGTGCGCGGCTGGTCGACCACGATCTCGATATCGTCGCCTTCACGAAGCTCCAGCGCCTCGACAACACTCACCGGCAGACGCACGGCGAGGCTGTTACCCCACTTGGCTACTTGCATGGACATCTCCCTTTGGATATACATTGCAATTGTATATCCGGGGGTGACGAAAGCACCATGGCTCTGCAGCCTAGGATTGCATGTTAATTGTTATGCGTGCACTATCATAACAATTAACATGTGCAACGGGAGACCTCTCATGGACACCCTGACCCTCGAACAGTTGCGAGCTGCCACGGACGCAGGCGGCGTCGCCGGCGTCACCCTCAAGGCCCTGGGCGGCGAATTCATTGTCCAGATCGCCACCCGCAAAGGCGGGGAAGTCGTACTCGCGAAGGCGCGTGGCAGTGAGCCGCGACGCTTCGGCAATCCCCTCCAGGCGCTCACGCTGCTGCGTGGGCTTGGCCTGGTTGTTGGTTCCTTCAATGTCGAGCAGTGGAACCCGGACGAGAAGGCCAGCGGCAGAACCCGGCCAGACCGCGCCGAGGCGCTGAGGCGCACGCACGAAGCCGCCGAGCATGACCGGTGGTTCCGCGAGCAGGTGCAGCAAGGCCTGGCCGAGGCTGACGACCCGAATACGGTATGGGTGCAGCACGAAGTCGTCAAGGATGATATGCAGCGTCAACGCGAAGCCCTGAAGGCCCGAATTGCAGGCAAGGTCAAGTGATGGAGTTGGTATGGACGCCACGTGCTCGCCGCGCTCGCCAGGCTGCCATCGACTACATCGCGCAGGATAATCCAGTCGCCGCGCTGGGCCAGCTCGACGAGATCGAGCGGCAGACCGATATGCTGGTCCTGCATCCCGAAATGGGGCGACCAGGGCGCGTCGACGGTACGCGCGAGTTGGTCATCAGCCGCACGCCGTTCATCGTGGTCTACCGGCTGAAGCACCGCGCGAGACGCATTGAACTGATCCGGTTCCTGCATGGGGCGCAGCAGTGGCCGAAAACGGAAGATACCGAGAGTGAATGATGGTCATCCGCTGCGGGACCGGTGCTGCGCGTGTGCGGCCCGCTCTGCCTTCACCTTCCCAGCGCATCAGCCCGCCGGCTCCGGCCGGCGCCACAACCACGCCAGCACGCAGGCCATGCAGGCGATCGCCGCGTAGGCCAGCCACGGGCGATTCATGCCGAACAGCAGCACGCCGCTGCAAATGCTCATCGCCACGGTGGCGCTCCATTTGGCCCGGCGGCTGACCATGCGGCCGTGGTGCCAGTTGTAGAGCATGGGGCCGAACACGCGGTGGCCGAGCAGCCAGGCATGCAGCCGCGGCGAGCCCTTGGCTGCGGCCCAGGCGGACAGCAGCACGAACTCCGTGCTGGGCAGGCCAGGCAAGAACAGCCCGAGAATGGCAACGCCCAGGCTGAGCAGCGCCAGCGCGGTCAGCAGCAGCCGTGCCGTGCGGGTGCGCGCCAGCCGCAGCGGCGTATCGCCCTCGCGCAATCCGGCCGGCCTGGACGGCGGTACGTCTTCGCGCGCGCAGGCTGCGTTGGCATCATCCACGATGGCTCACCGCGGATGGGAATGGCGTTGCGGCAGCGTGCCGAAGCGATCGAAGACATCATGCTGCGCCGCGGTCTCGCGCTCGAGGCGCTGCGACAACGCGGTGGCACCGGGGACGATGGCAACAGCAGCAGCAGCGGCGGCAGTCATTATCGGTTTCTCTCGGTTGCCGCAAGGTGCGGGAGTCTCATTGTCTGCGCCGCCGCGACGGACGACAAGGGCCGACCCTGACACGATGCAACACATTCTATTCCTAAACATTTTATTTTTCCATATACTATAAATATTGAAATTGAGAGCACACGATGCGCGAAACCCATCCCGCCATTGACCTTGGCGCCATGCAGGCCGCTGCGGCACAAGCCTGCGCGCTGCTCAAGGTGCTGGCAAACCAGGACCGGCTGCTGCTGATGTGCCAGTTGTCCCAGGGCCAGCTATGCGTGAGCGACCTGGAGGCGCAACTCGGTATTCGGCAGCCAACGCTCTCCCAGCAGCTTGGCGTGCTGCGCGAGAGCGGTCTGGTAACAACGCGCCGCGAGGGCAAGAGCATCTTCTATTCCATTGCGAGCCAGGAGGCGCTTGCCGTCATGGCCGTGCTGCATGCGCAGTTTTGTGCCGACAAGGAGGGGACATGTTGATTGACTTGGGTAACTTCACACCTGGCTTGTCGCTGGCGGGGGGACTCATCATCGGCGCGGCGGCTGCCGCTCTTGTTCTGTTCAACGGCCGCATAGCAGGCATCAGCGGCATCCTCGGGGGGCTGCTCGGCTTGCCGCGCAATGACATGGCGTGGCGCGCGGCCTTCCTCGTCGGGCTGGTCGGGGCTCCCGTCCTCGCCAGTCTGCTCGGCAAGCCGGCGACTCCCGACATTCAGGCCGGTTGGAGCGAAATCGTGGCCGCCGGCTTCCTGGTCGGCCTCGGTACCCGCTACGCAAGCGGCTGCACGAGCGGCCACGGCGTCTGCGGCATCTCGCGCGGGTCCTTCCGCTCGTTGGTCGCGACCCTGACCTTCATGGCGGCGGGCTTTCTGACCGTCTTCGTACATCGACACATGATTGGAGGCTGACATGACCGCAGTCGCCGCATTGCTGGCCGGCCTGATTTTCGGCATCGGCCTGATGGTTTCCGGCATGGCCAACCCGGCAAAGGTGCTGGGCTTCCTCGACCTGGCGGGCCGCTGGGACCCGTCCCTGGCCTTTGTGATGGCCGGTGCGATCATTGTCGGCTCGCTCGCCTTCTTCATAGCCAAACGCCGCACGCGCTCGTTCCTGGGATTGCCCATCCAGTTGCCTGCCAGCACCTGGATAACGCCGAGGCTTGTCTTGGGCAGCGCTGCATTCGGCATCGGCTGGGGCCTGGCAGGCTTCTGCCCGGGACCCGCGCTGGTTGCAATGGGTGCGGGCTATCCAAAGGCCGCGGGTTTTGTCGCCGCCATGGTGGCCGGCATGATCGTCTTCGAGGTGGTCGAGCGGATGAAATCGGGCATGCAACGGGCTTGAGCCCCGGCGCACGGCGCGGCGTCGCAGCGCGCAAGACCGCTGCGCAAAAACCCGCCGCTGCCGCTTACGATTTCACCGAACAGGTCGGGCACCTGCTGCGCGAACTGGTAGCGGTCTCGCACGACACCAACGACCGCCGCCAGCGTGCCGGGCGCGCCTAGTACAACCATAGGGCGCGCGCCGCCGCGTCGCCGTCCGCCCCGCCGCCGAACACGCGCTGGCCGATGGCGAAGCCCAGCTCGCGGTAGCTCTCCCACTGTGCTTCATCGAAAAACTGGTCGCTGGTCGGCTCCTGCGCAAACGCGGGATGGCCGGCGCCATACTGCCGCACGTCGACCGGCGCCGAGCCGATCAGGCAGGGCTTGAGCAAGACGATGCGCGATACGGGCCGGCGCGTGGCGGCAGGTTCGCCGGCGCGGAAGACGTTCAACAGGATCGCGCACTTCCCACTGGACGCCGGGCGCGCCGCCGGCAGGAAATCCGCTGGCGTGCCGAACACGCTGCCGAGCACATCGTCGCGGGCAGCCGCGGTGTCCACTGCAATCTCCAGCCCCATGTCGATGCGCGCCAGCCGGATCAGGTTGGCCAGATCGCCAAACCGATATTCGGGATCCGCCCCGCAATCGCACAGCACGATCAGCGTCACCCCGCGCTCGGGACGTAGCAGCTCGTACACCGCCGTGTTCTCGAAATGGCCGCCGTCCGACAGATACTGCCAGCCGCGCCGCGTGCCGTGAAATCGCGCGCTCAGCTCGCAGGCCAGGTAGTACTGGGTGGGGAACAGCGTGATAAATCCGCCCAGCCAGGGCGACCCGGCGCGGTCCGCCTGCACGCGGTCGCGGTCGGCGCCGCCGGCACGCGGTGCGCTGCCGGCATCGAGCGGATACGACGGCCACCAGGTGCCCAGGCGCAGGTTGGCCAGGCCCAGCAACAACGAAGTACCCAGCGTGGTGGAGCGGCCCAGCCCGGTTGAGATCGCCGCGCCGGAGGTGGCGATCCAGTCGCCAAGCGTGCGCGACTGCGACAGCTCGCTGCCGCCCGCCTTGTGCGTCTCAGGGTAAAACAGCTGCCCGTCCACCGTGAAGCGCACGAAGGAATCGGCGGGCACGGCGCGGGCGGTCGTGGGCGGCAGCTTGTAGGGCCCCGGCGCGATGCACAGCGGCTTGCCCTTGCGGTCGCGCTGCACCAGTTGCTCGGCGGGGTCCACGGTGAGGTTGAGCGTCACGTTGATCAGGTGCAGCGGCGCCAGCATGGCGGGGTCGTAATAGGTATTCAGGCTGAGCGCATCGCCGGCCTCGGGCTCAGCCACGCTGAGCTTGGCGCGCTGGATGGCGTGCTGCCGCGCCGGCGCCGCGGCGCTGCCAGGCGCGAAGCGCTGTCCGTTGGATGCGCCAAGGTAAGCGCGGGTCAGGCGGGCCGAGTAGAACTGCTGCAGCGTCGAGAGATTCAGGAAACCGGCAAAACGTCCGGCAATCAGCGTGAGCCCGAGCGCCAGCGCGCTCAGCGCGCACAGCACCGGCGCGGTGTAGGCCGTGCCGAACACCAGCCAGTCGACCGGTTCGCGCCCGTTCCAACGGACCCACAGTACCAGCCAGGACCACAGCACGAAGACCAGCAGTGCCACCAGCGCGGCGGCAATGCCAGCCAGCAACGACACCGGCAGCCGCGACAGCCAGGTAACGCCCTTGCCATCGCTGCCCTTGCCGTCGAGCAGGCCGGCGCCATAGCGGACCAGCCAGACTACGCCTCCCAGCGCCCCCGCCGGGCCGAGCGCGCTCCAGGGATGGCCGGTGGCCTGTGTGTAGAGATAGAAGGTACGCGCCACCGTATCCGCCGCACCCAGCGCCGCGAGCCAGAGCACCACGGCAATGGCATGGCTCAGCACGCGCGTGGCGCGCACGCGATAGGCCTGCACGGTGGCAGGCTGGCTCCGGCACAGGCCAAAGCAGCATGCCACGCCCAGCAGGGTCAGCACCGCCATCGCCAGCAACAGGCAGGACACCATCAGTCCCGGCCCGAGGTTGTGCAGCCAGGCGGCCAGGCCCAGCATCGCCACGCCGGCCAGCGCGGCAAGGCGGGTGGCGAGACTGCCGAAGCGCAACGCCGGCGGTCCGTCGCCGGCGGGCGGGTAGACCAGCCAGTAAGCGAGGCCGGGCGGCACCGCGCACAGCAGCAGCGCGGCCAGCGGCAGCCACAGCAATTCGCTCCACCAGATCGCCAGGCCACCCTCGTTGAACACCTGCCGCGCATCGTGCAGCAGGTCCATCTCATGCCGGCCCAGGTCGAGCCACGTGCCCACGGCGAGATGCCGGGCCAGCGCCAGCAAGGCCAGCAGCAATAGCAGCGCGCTGCCGATCACGTATTGCATGGCGAACCAGTTGCGCACCATCAGCGAGGCCGCGTAGAGCGCATCGCCGGCACCGGTCGGCGTCAGGTAGCGGCCATTCTCGCGCAGCCAGGCCACGGCGGCGCGGCCGGGATCGGCAGCGTAGGACACCGAGGAGTGGATGCGCCCGGGCGGCTCCTGCTGCAGCGTGCGATAGGCCAGCGCGGCCGCCTCGGGCGGCGTCGTTCCCGGCATCAGGCGGCCCGGCACGAACAGGCTGCAGAAGAAGGCGCCGAGATAGCCGCCGCCGCTGACGGTGGACAGGTAATCGAACTGGCCAAGCAATGCGGTGGTGGCCGGCGGGGGCACGGCGACGGCAGGCGCGGGACCATCGCCTTCCTGCACGGCGTCCTGCGTGGCCTCGGGAGCGCCGTGTTCCTGCGTGACCGCATGCGGCGGCGCACCGGCCACCGGCGGCGTTGGCGCCTTTGCCAGCGCCTGCATCACGCCCAGGCAGAAGGTAGCGCTGCGAATCCCGCCGCCGGAGAGGGCCAGGGCCCAGTTGCCGTCGCCATCGCGGATGCGCCTGGCAATGCCGAGTTGCCGGCGCCGGCGCGCGATGCGGGCCAACTCGTCTCCGGAAACCTGGTCTTCGACTGGCATGCCGGGCCTCCCTGACAGATCCCCGCCCAAGTATAGGCGGCGCCACGGCGTGCGGAAGACCACACGCGGGCATTTTCAGCGGGCGCGCTTCGGTGTATGGTTGCGCTCCCGACGCAGTCCCTGCCTTAGCGGCTATTCTTGCAACATGCTCCGCCTGAACGACACCGACAGCCCCGCGCTGTCCCGCTGCCTGTCCACCCTCGCCGCCTGCGCCGCGCTGGCTGCCCTGCCCGGCTGCGAGCGCAATGAACCGGCGCCGGCCGCCCCCACGGCCGCGGCCGCCTCGGATGCGCTGGCCGCACGCCGCGACGACGCCGCCCAGCCGGACGACACGGCCACGTTCGCGCCCGCGCCGCTGGCCCGTCCGCTGGTAGCCCTGCGCGGGCTGACCAGTATGGCGGATGTCCAGGCAGCGTGGGGCAAGCCGCCCGACATCACGCCCAACCAGGACGAGTGTGGTACGGCGCTGGATGAAGAGCACCTGATGGACTACCGCTATCCGGATGCGCTGATCGAAGTAGGCCGCAGCGGCGACGCCGTGATCCGCGCGCTGCACGGCATCCCGGCCGGCCTGACGCTCAAGCTCGAAGGCCACGACATCACCGCGGCTTCCACGCTGAAGCAGCTCAACGCCGCCCTGCACAAGAACCCGCGCTGGAAGATGGCCGAGGCGCCGGACAAGGTGCGCAGCCCCGCCGACCGCGACGAGAGCGATCCCCTCGAACACCTTGCCTACACCACGCTCTACACGCTGGATGGCGACGGCGACCAGTACCGCCTGTACTTCCTCGGCGACCGGCTGGTGGGCTACGCCTACTGGGTCGGCTGCTGACTTACGGCCTGCGCCGCCGCTAGCGCGGCACGCCGGGAACGTGCGCGTGTGGCGTGAGCGTCTCCGCAGCGACGTCTTCCACGACGCCATGCAGCCGCTTCCACTCGTCGAAGCCGCCGGCCAGCGCCCAGGTATTGGCATAGCCGGCGGACTTGAGCCGCTCCGCCAGGATCGCGGCCGATACCTCATGCGGACACGCGCAGTAGATGACGATATCAGTCGTGCGCGGATGGTCGGAAAGCAATGCCAGCGGCGCGTTCAGGTCAATGATCATGGCGCCGGGGATGCGTTCGGCCGCGTCGCTGCGTACATCCAGGACCAGCGGAAAGCGATCGCCCAGCCGGCGCGCCTCCAGTTCGCTCACCGACATGCGCGGCACGCGCTGCGTGCGGCGCAGCAGGCGCACGCGGCGCCAGAATTTCCACGCCACGAAGGCCCCGAACGCCGCCACCAGCAACATCACGGCCACCGGGCCATACGTGCTGAGCGCGCTCAGGATGACTTCGACGAAATCGGTAAACACCACGCCCACCAGCAGTGCGCCGCCAGCCCACACCAGCGCGCCGAGCGTGTCATAGAACAAGAAGACAAGGAAAGGCGTGGACGTCATGCCCGCCATGGCCGTGGACAGCGCGCCGGCGCCCGGCAGCAGCTTGGCGAAGATGAGCGAGCGCGGACCCACGCGCAGGTACAGCGACTGGGTCTGGCGGATACAGCTGTCGGGCGAGATCGAGACGCGGCAGATGGTGCGCAGCATGGGCTGGCCGAGGCGCTTGCCGGCCAGGTACCAGGCCGTATCGGCAATCAGGCACGCCAGGATGACCGCCGCCAGCACCGCGCCCAGCGCCGGGCCGCCCTCGCGCATGCCGAGCGCGCCGGCGACGAACAGCATGGGAACGGCCGGCACCGGCAGCCCGGCCTGCTCGGCCAGCACGTTGAGAAACACGAGCGTGACGCCGTGGCTCTCCAGCAAGGACTGCAACTCGCCCACACCAATCTCCCGCTCTTGCGCATTTGCGCTTGTTCCGCCCCGTCAAGGTATCCGGCGCGAGCGACACGCTCGCGCCGACGGGCATAAGCCGTAGTGTGCCACCAAGGCGGGCACGGTGCAGTTCGTTGTCTTGCATGCCAACGTCAAAATCCCTGAACGAATGGCCGGTGCCGACGTTGGCGCGATGGTCAGGCGTGGTTCAGGCTATCGCGCCGATAGTCAGGCGTTGGCGCCATCCTGGAACGTATCGAATTTGCGAGCAGGGTCCGAGGAAACGCCGCTACGGTCCATGCCGGCCAGCTTTTGCGCGCCGTCCTGGTAGGGATCGACCTGCCGGGCGGGGTCGGAGGAGACGCCGGTGCGGTCCATGCCGGCCAGTTTTTTCGCACCGTCGGAGAACGGATCGGGCTTGCGCGGCCGGCTGGCGTCGGCGCCGTCGCTGTACACATCGAAGCGCGAGGCGTGGAACACGTAGCCATAGCGGTCCGCGGACACGGGGCTGTCCTTGGGGCCCGAGGCTTGTGCCGGAGCCGCCATGGCGGCAAGTCCGGCAAGTCCGGCGAGTGCGGCCGAAGTCATCAACAGCTTGAGGCATTGGTTCTTCATGACGGTCTCCTTCTGGCGATCGGCGGATCGCCGCTGGCTTGCGGGAAGCAGCGCATCGCGCTGGTCCGGCCACACGTGAATCGCGTGGTTAGACCAGATACGCCGGGCAACGCGGCGTGGATGCAAAGGGGAACGAAAATGCTGGCGTCCTGGCGTCCTGGCGTCTGGCTTATTGCTTGATGCGCTCTTGGGCGGGCATCATGGCGGCTACCGAACCCGGAGCCGCGCATGCCTGCCCAACCCGCCGCGCAAGACCAGTTGATCCATCGCTTTGGCCTGCAGCCGCATCCCGAAGGCGGCTACTACCGCGAGACGCATCGCGATATGGCACGCGTGGCACGCGAAGGCGCGAATGGGGGCCCGGCCACGCACGCCGCTTCCACTGCGATCTACTACCTCCTGTGCGACAAGGCGTACTCCGCCTGGCACCGGATCCGCTCCGACGAGGTGTGGCACTTCTACGCCGGCTGCCCGCTCGACGTGCACGTGCTGGAGGACGGCGGCCGCCTCACCACGCACCGGCTGGGCAACGCGCTCGCGCATGACGACGCGGTGTTCCAGGCAGTGGTCAAGGCCGGCTGCTGGTTCGCCGCCGAGCGCACCGATCCGGACGGCGTCTCGCTGGTAGGCTGCACGGTAGCGCCGGGTTTCGAGTTCAGCGAATTCGAGCTGGCCGATAAAGACAGCCTGCTGGCAACGCATCCACGGCACGCCACGCTAATCGCGCGGCTCGCGCCAGGGCCGCAGGGCTAATGCATCATCAGGCAATGTAACCAGCCACCTAGCGCGGTTTCCGGTATTCGTTCCCGATCCAATCCACTGCACTAGCCTTGCTCAGCTTGAACCCTGCCGGCACCCGCACCTGCGCCAGCTCATCCCCGTTCCCGTCGCTCGCCCTCAGCACCGCATAGGGATCATCCTCGTCCGGCACGATATCCAGCGTCACGCTGATACGCCCCGTATCCGTATCCACAAACACACTCTTGTGCAGCATGGCATGCAACTGCTGCTCATGCCGGCGCAGCACTTCCGAGGCCGTCTTGACCAGCGTCGAAAAAGCGTTGGTATCGAGCGGCTTGGGGTTCTTTTTATCCCGACCCATGGTCCAGGGCCCAACCAGGGCGGGCTCCGGCTCGCCATCCTTGATCATGGCAACAGCCCAGCCATCGTCGTCCTCGTTCTTGATCACGCGGGCGGTCCAGCCGTCGGCGCGCCACAGGCGCGGCTCCTGGATCTTCTCTGCGTTGTCGCCGTCGGCGTCCTGGTCGTAGGCTTGGGGTGAAAGTTCGGGCTGGTTGGTCATGGCTGGCTTCGATTCGGGGCTGCGCGGTGGACTGCGGGCGCCGCCCGGGCCAGGCGCCCGGTACTGGCGGCTGCGGGGCGGGACGGCGGCGGCAACAAGGGCGCGATTTTACCCGCCCTGCCGCGGCGGGGGCGAAAGCGGTCCCCGCGATACTTCAATCCCCTCCGAAGTTGCATGTCATGCCTGAGCGCGATGTCCTATGGTGGAAACGTCGCCAAGGCCCCCGTCCTGGTGACGCACTCCTTCCAGTCGCCGCCACCTTGAAACGGCGACATTTTTTATCCGCCGCCCGATTCCTCGCACCAGAACAGGGAGCGGACTTAACAAAAGCACTGGCCCGGGGCGCCCGGCCGGTTTAAGATGCGCGATTATCGAACAAACTGCGCGCACTCGCTCACATGGACGCCCCTCCTCCTAGCAGCCCTGGCCAGGCAACGGCCGCTACTGTCCGCGTCGCCCGCCCCCAGGCCGACCTTCTCAACAGCTTTTCCGGCGACCCGAATTTCATGCTGTCGCTGGCGCGAGGCCTGAGCGTGCTTGAGGCCTTCTCCGAGCGTAAGCGCCCGCTCACCATCTCCCAGGTGGCCCAGCGCACTCAACTCTCGCGGGCATCGGTCAGGCGTTGCCTGTACACGCTGGAGCAACTTGGCTACGTCAGCCAGCAGGCTGGCCAGTTCGCGCTACGCCCGCGCGTGCTGCACCTGGGACATGCCTATTTCTCGTCGACCTCGCTGGTGTCGCTGGCCCAGCCTATCCTCGACAGCCTGAGCGCGCGCATCCAGCAGACCACGGCGCTCGCCATCCTGGACGACACCGACATCCTTTACCTGGTGCGCTCGGAAGTGCAGCGTGTGCTCACATATTCGCTCGGCATGGGCAGCCGTTTGCCGGCCTATTGCACCTCGATCGGCCGCCTGCTGCTGGCCCATCTCGCCGAGCCGGCGCTGGAGGACTTCTTCGACCACGTCGATCTGCGCCCGCGCACGCTGCAGACCAAGATCTCGCGCCCCGAGCTGGAAGCCAGTTTCGCCAACGCGCGCGAGCTGGATTACGTGGTGATCGACGAAGAACTGGAGCCGGGCCTGCGCGCCATCGCGGTGCCGGTGCGGGGCATCTCGGGGAGTGTGATGGCGGGCATCAGCGTGAGCGTGCGCGCGGCGCAGGTGTCGGAGGCCGAGATGATCTCGCGCCTGCTGCCGCCCATGCGTGAAGCCGCGGGGGCTATTGGCAAGCTGATCGCCGCCTGAGCCGCATCAGCGCGGGCCAGGCGGGAAGGAACCGCCCCCGCGCCTCGGTCGGTCAGCCGCGGCTGGCCAGCTCCAGGGCGAACACCAGACGCTGCAGGAAGTTCTCCATGCGGCCATCGAGATTGGAGAAGGCGCAGCCGAAATGGTGGATGGCGCTGTCATCGCGCCCGGCAAGCCAGTGGCCCACCACTTGCAGGCTCAGGTCGAGCTTGCCCAGCGAGCCAAAATCCAGCTGGACGCCCGCGATCGTGCAGCCGACCGGCAATTTCGTGGCATCCACGGTCTTCGAGCGCAAGCCGACGCCCGAAAGCGAGAGATCGGCAATATCGAGCTTGAGCACGGTGCCGTCGCTCATCTTGATGGTGCAAACGTAGCCCTTGGTCAGCAGGGTGCGCGCGCGGAAATGGCGGCGGCGCTGGAAATGGTAGAGCTTCTCCGGGAACGGCGCGGTGAAAGCCGGACCGCCCTTGAACTGGGTGGTCTCGGGGGTACCGATGATGAAGTTCACCGGCACGCCGCGCAACGATGCCGAAAAGGCATTCTCCCTGGAAATCAGCAGCGCCTCGCGCTCGGGCTCGGTGGGGCACCAGTCGAAGACGAAGGTGCGGCTGGCCGGGTCCACATGCAACACGGTGGTGACCATCTCGTGCGCGGAATGCGCACGCACGTTCAGGATGCACTTCTGCCACGCGAGGTCGCGCAGCACCGTGCCGATCTGCGAGGAATGGGTGAGGCGATAGCGGTCGTCTGGCAACGCGCCGGCGTCAAGCTCGGATTGCTCCGGGGAATCTTCGAGACTCATGAAAATCGCGCAAACGTCTGAGAGAGAGGCCTGTGTCGCGCCAGACTGGCTTGCGACGGGGAATTCGGGCTGCCCGCATATCAGGTGCAAGCGGGGCGCGAGCAGCCAGCGCCGCATGTTAAGCGCGGCGCCCGCCGCTATGCAAGCTCTTGTTTGGACAACGGCAAAGTGTAGCAAAACTTGAGACAAACTTCCGTGGGGTAGCCTGCCCGGGCGGATTTACGCATCGGTGGTCTGCGTGGACTAGTCTGACCCTGCTAATTTGTGACTTAAAGCGCCCTTTCCCACCACGCGCTGGCCCGCTGTGCCCTTGGCTCGGCGGCGCCCCTTTGCCCTGTCCGCCGGCGCGGCCGCCGTCCCAGGATCCGCGCCAAGCGATGCTTGCGCCTCGTGGCACAGCCAGTCGCGGACCGCACGGCGTCGCTCGTCGCGCTCGAACGCCACCGCCGAGAGCAGATGGTAAGACGAGCCGTCGCGCACGAATCCCCGCGGCGCGACGATGCGGCCGTCGGCCATCTCGTCGGCCACCATGAGGCGCGAGGCGATGGCGCAGCCAAGCCCGGCCGCGGCGGCCTGGATGGTCAGGTAGAAATGCTCGTACCACGCATCGGCGCCAAAGCGCTGTGTGCTGCCGGCGGCCTGGGCCCAGCGCTGCCAGGCATCGGGACGCGAACGCGTGTGCAGGCGGTTGAGCGAACTCAAGGCAGGCGCCCGCGCCGTGCCGATGCCCGCGCGGCACACCACGCCTACCCATTCCTCGGCAACCTCGTGCGCATGCAGATGCGCCCCGAAGTGAAAATCGTTGCGGCGCAACGCGAGGTCCACGCCGCTGCGGGCGAAGTCGACCGGCCCGCCGGCGGCCATCAGGTGCAGCGTCACGTCCGGATGCGCCTCGGTAAAGCGCGGCAGGCGGGGAATCAGCCAGCGCATGGCAATGGTGGGCTCGCACGACAGCACCAGCGCCTTGGGCTGCCCCTGCGCGCGGATGCGCTCCGCCGCCGTGGCCAGCACTTCCAGCGACTGCGTGGCGGCGGCATGCAGGATGCGTCCGGCCTCGGTCAGGAAAACGGCCCGGTTGCGCCGCTCGAACAGTGCCACGCCGAGCGCCTCCTCGAGCTGGCGAATCTGGCGGCTGACGGCGCCGTGGGTCAGGTGGAGTTCGTCGGCCGCCCGCATAAAGCTCTGGTGCCGTGCCGCCGCCTCGAAAAAACGTATCCCGCCCAGCCAATGCATGTTCGCCTCGATGTGGTTTTTATGTCAGTTTTCCTCACGGATTTGCACGAGTATAAATCGATTGTGGTGCGCCTTTCCGGCGCGGAGAATTGCATCGTTCCAGCCGGATTCCAAATGCAGGCGCCAAGAGCCCGTTCCCGTCCACGTCACGAATACTCACACGATATGCATTCCCTCACCGAACTGCTGGCCGTCGCCACCATCACCGTGCTGGCCGTAATCAGCCCCGGCCCCGACTTCGCCATGGTGATGCGCAACAGCTACCTGCATGGCCGCAGGGCGGGGTTGCTTTGCGCGCTCGGCATCGCGCTGGGCGTGCAGGTGCACGTCTTCTATACGATGTTCGGCGTGGCGCTGCTGATGGAGCACGCCCGTGGCCTGCTGACCGTGGTCAAGATCCTCGGTGCCGCCTACCTGATCTGGATCGGCATCCAGACCTTGCGCAAGCGCGTGCCGGATGAGACTGTGGCGTCGTTCGCAGCGCACGCTGCCACGCCGGCGTTGACATCGTCCGGCGCGCTCAAGATGGGTTTTCTTACCAATGCGCTCAATCCCAAGACCACGCTGTTCGTGGTCAGCACCTACACGCAGGTGCTGACCACGCAAACGCCGCAGGCAGTGCAGTTCGGCTATGGCCTGTTCATGTCGCTGACGCACCTGGTGTGGTTCGGGCTGATTGCGTGCTGCTTCACCACGCCCGCGCTGCGCGCCGCGATGCTGGGGCGGCAGCGCGTGCTGGACCGCGTGATCGGTTCGGCGCTGCTGGGGTTGGGGCTTGCGCTGGGCCTGAGCAACCTGGCCTGATGGGCCGCTTCGGGGCCGCTTCGCGTGCGGCATCAGCCTGCCAAAGGATCTTTCATGGCGTTGAGCGCATAGGCGCGACGGCACACATGCTGCGCGCCGCCGGAATGCAGGTGGCTTTGGTACAGGATGAAGCGATCGACATGGAACGGCTCGCACACCATCCCGTCGTGCGAACCCCGCCATGCCTGCAGCACCGTATCCGGCACGGCCGGCATGCAACGGGCCAGCGTGATGTGTGGATGGAAGCGCGGATGGGAACGCGCCCGGGGCCGTGAAGCGGAGTCCGGCCCGGCAGTGCTCTTGTCGTCGTGCCCGCCACCCATTCCGGCGAGGGCGTACTCCACGCCCGCGTGCAAGCCATCCAGCGCCGCGTTGGGCGCCACGCCCGCCCACAGCACGCTGTTGCCCCGGCTGCGGAAACAGCCAGCCTCTTTCACGGTAAGCGCAAACGGCACGCCGGACACCGTCTCCAGCGCCTGCTCGATGCGCGCTGCCGCGGTGTCCTCCTGCTCTCCGAGGAAATGCAGCGTGAGATGGATCTGGTTCAGTGCCGCTGGCCGGATGCCCGCCACGCGGGGTACGCGCGCGAGCAGCGCAAGCGCGAGCGGCTGCGGGATCTCGATTGCGACGAACAGGCGTGCCATCGGTCTCGCCTCGCTTGCGTGCCTGCGTTCACTCCAGGGCCAACGCTGACTGGCGCAAGATAGGCAATGCCATGGCCGCGGCCGTGCCCTCCAGCTTGAGCAGCGCGCGCTTGCGGTCCGTGCCGCCGGCGTAGCCGGTCAGGTCGCCGCTCGCGCCCAGCACGCGGTGGCAGGGCACGATCACCGACAAGGGATTGCGCCCCACCGCGCCGCCTACCGCGCGCGCGTGGGTGGGCGCAAGCCCAAGACCGGCAGCGAGTTCGCCGTAGGAAATGGTCTCGCCGAACGGGATCTCGCACAGTGCCTGCCAGACGCTGCGCTGGAACGGACTGCCGGCCAGCATCGTCGGGACGGAGAAGGCCTGCAGGCGTTCGGCAAAGTAATCGGCCAGCTCGTCGGCGGCCTGCTCGAAGAGCGGCCTGGCGGCGGCGGGTACATCGGCATCCGGCGTGGCTGCCGCCGGATAGTACTTCTGCCCGGTAAAGAACAGTCCGCTCAAACGCGCGCCATCCGCGCGCAGCAGGACTTCGCCCAGCGGGCTGGCGACGATACGGTAGGCAATCATGGTGTGTCCCTTTTCCTGTCTTCTTGTCCCGGCTTGCGTTCTTCGTGGCGCCGCCACAGGTGGATGGCAGCGTAGGCACGCCACGGCGCCCACTGCGCCACGTGCTCGTTCATGCCTCGCACGGTAGCGATGCCGAGCACCTTGCGCAAGACATAGTCGGTACCCGGGAAGGCGTCCGGCCAGCCTAGCGCGCGCATGGCCACGTATTGCGCGGTCCAGTCGCCCACGCCTTCGATCGCACGCAGGCGCGCCAGCGTGTCTTCCGGCGCGGCGCTGGGCTCCAGCCTGAGTTCGCCCGCCGCCACTCGGCTGGCGATAGCGTGGATGGCCCGGCCCTTGCCCAGCGGAATGCCGATCTCGCGCAGGCTCTCCGGCGTTACCGCGGCCAGGGTGGCTGCGTCAGGGAAGGTAAGGCGCAGCGCAGGCGCCGGCTGCGCCAGCGCGCGGCCGTGGTGCTCGGCCAGCCGCGCCAGCAGCGCGCGAGCATGCTTCACGGAGATAACCTGGCCCACCACCGCGCGCACCGCGATCTCGAAACCATCCACCGTGCCCGGCAGGCGCATGCCGGGCGCCTCGGCCGCCAGCGGCCCCAGGTGCTGGTCCACCACATCGGGCCGGCAACCCAGGTCGCACAGGCGGCGCACGCGCCCCAGCGCTTGCGGAATCACGTGCGCCAGCGAGCCGGACAAAGTCACCTTGATCACATGGCGCCGCGCCACATGCTCCAGCCGCAGCCAGCCGAGATGGCTGCGGCCCGCGCCGTCGATCGCCAGCGTGCGCGCATAGCTGTCATCGCCAAGCTGCTCGATGCCGTCCACCGCCCGCACGCGCAGGAATTGCAGGAAGGCCGCCCAGGCCATCGGCGGACGGTAACCCAGTTCGAACACCAGTTCGTCGGCCACGTTGTCGGCGGCGCGCTTGCGCATCGCGAGCGGCGTCAGCCCGTAGCGCGTCTTGAGCACATCGTTGAAACGCCGCACGCTGCCAAACCCGGCGGCATGCGCCACATCGGTGACCGTCAGCGCGGTATCGGTCAGCAGGCGCTTGGCCAGCAGCAGCCGCTGCGTCTGTGCGTACTCCAGCACCGAGACGCCGAACTGCGCGTCGAACAACCGGCGCAGGTGGCGCTCGGTAATGCCGATGCGCGCGGCCAGCCCGGCGACGCCGGCATCGGCCATGAAACCTTCGTCGATCAGCGTGGCCGCCGCCTGGGCCAGCCGTCCCGACAGGTCGGCCAGCCCATGCCCCGGTGCCAGTTCGGGCCGGCAGCGCAAGCAGGGGCGGAAACCTTGCTTCTCGGCCGCCGCCGCGGTTTCGTAGAAGGAACAGTTCTCGCGCTTGGGGGTACGCACCGCGCAGACCGGCCGGCAGTAGACGCCGGTCGACGACACGCCCACGAAGAAGCGGCCGTCGAAGCGGCGGTCATGCGAGGCAACGGCCTTGTAGCAGGTGTCCGGATCAAGTTTCATAGCCCGCATGCTACTCCGTCGCGCGGGCCGGACTAGCCGGATTCGGACATTTGCCTCGGCGCCATGCCGGAGTCCGAAGGATGCGGAATATTCCCAGGTTCACGGCGAATCGACCGGGAAGCGCGGCGCCGTGTGGCCATGGGGCCGACAACAGCTAGAATCAGCTATCGGGCCGGCCTTACCGCGGCCGACTTGCCGCGCCCCGCGACAAGGCAGCCAATCCGCACATCGAATTCCGCATGCGTCTCATCTTCAAGCGCCTTACCTGCCTGCTGGCCCTGGCTTTCAGCGTCTCCGTACCCGCTGCGCCGGCAACGCCGGCGGCCGCTGCCGGCGCGCCGGCCGAAGTGGCCAGCGTGGAAGGCATCACCGAGTACCGGCTCCCCAACGGCCTGCGCATCTTGCTGGCGCCCGATGCCGCGCAGCCCGTCACCACCGTGAACATGACCTACCTGGTCGGCAGCCGCCATGAGAACTATGGCGAAAGCGGCATGGCCCACCTGCTCGAACATCTGCTGTTCAAGGGCACGCCATCCCTGCCGGGCAACGCCATCGCGCAGGAATTCACGCGCCGCGGCATGCAGTTCAACGGCACCACCGCCTTCGACCGTACCAACTACTTCGAGAGTTTTGCCGCCAGCGAGGAGAACCTCGACTGGGCGCTGAAAATGGAAGCGGACCGCATGGTCAACAGCTTTATCGCCCGCGAGGCCCTCGACAGCGAGATGACGGTGGTGCGCAACGAGATGGAGCGTGCCGAGAACAGCCCCGGCGGCGTGCTGATGCAGCAGATGCGCTCGGCGGCCTATCGCTGGCACAACTACGGCAAGCCGCCGATCGGCGCGCGCAGCGATGTGGAGCACGTCGCCATCGGCAACCTGCAGGACTTCTACCGGCGCTATTACCAGCCCGACAACGCGGTGCTGGTGGTGGCCGGCAAGTTCGACACGGCCGCCACGCTGGCGCGCATCGGCACTTACTTCAGTGCGATCCCGCGCCCGTCGCGCACGCTGCCGGCCCAATACACCGTGGAGCCGCCGCAGGAAGGCGCGCGCGAGGTCACGCTGCGCCGCGTCGGCGACTCGCAGGTGGTTGCCGTGCAATACCATATCGCCCCCGGCGCCCATCCGGATACCGTGGCCATGCAGTTGCTGGCCGACATCCTCACCGATGGCTCGGGCGGCCGCCTGTACAAGGCGCTGGTCGAGAGCGGCAAGGCCAGCTGGCAGTTCGGCTCGCTGTCGTCGCTGAAGGATCCCGGCACGATCCTGTTCGCCGCCGGACTGAGCAAGTCACAGGATCTCGGGGCGGCGCGGCAGGTGCTGCTGGCACAGATCGAGGGCATTGCCGCCCGGCCCATCACCGAGGTGGAACTGGAGCGTGCCCGCACCCGTATGCTCAACGGCTACGAGCGCCTGCTGGAGAATCCCTCCGGCTATGCCGTGGCCTTGTCCGAGGCCATCGCCAAGGGCGACTGGCGCTTGCTGCAGATCGCACGCCAGCAGGCCGAACGCGTGACGCTGGCCGACCTGCAGCGGGTGGCGCAGAACTACCTGCGCGCGAGCAACCGCACGCTGGGCCGCTTCGTGCCCATCGATATGCCCGGCGATACGCCGGCCGAGGCACTCGCGCAGGCCAGCATGCCCGCCGCGCCGGACATCGCCACGCTGGTGGCCGCCTACCAGGCCAGGCCGGCCAAGGCCGCCGTGCCGGCCTTCGACCCGAGCCCGGACAATATCGAGTCCCATACTTCGCGCGGCAAGCTGGCCAACGGCATGCAGTTCGCCTTGCTGCCCAAGCCCAGCCGCGGGCAGACCGTCAATGGCATGCTGATCCTGCGCATGGGCGACGAAAACAGCCTGCAAGGCATGGATGCCGCCGGCACCCTCACCGCCGCCATGCTGATGCGCGGCACCCTTGGCCTGGATCGCCAGCAGATCGCCGACAAACTGAATGCGCTCAAGGCCGTGGTGTCGTTGCAGGGCGACGCCGAATCCGTCAACGTGCGCTTCGAGGCGCGGCGAGAAACGCTGGCCGCTACGCTGACGCTGCTGCGCGACATCCTGCGCGAACCCAGCCTGCCCGCCGCCGAGTTCGAGACGCTGCGCGCCAACGCCATTGCCGGCGTCGAAAGCGGGCTGAGCCAGCCCGAGACAGTCGCATCGAATGCGCTCGGCCGCCACGGCAATCCCTACGAGCTGGGGGACCCGCGTTATGTCCCCACGACAAAAGAGAATATTGCGGCACTCAGGCAGGTGCGGCTGGCCGACTTGCGCTATTTTCACTCGCGCTTCTATGGGGCCAGCCACGGACAGGTGGTGCTGGTCGGCGACTTCGACCGCGAGGCGGCCGAGGCGCAGCTCGCCACCCTGTTCGGCGACTGGCAGGCGCAGGCGCCCTATATCCGTGTCGAACGCCCTTTCATTCCGCTCGCTCCCGCCCGTCTGACCCGCGAGACCCCGGGCAAGGCCAATGCCATCTACCTGGCCGCCCTGCCGATCGAGCTGACCAGCAATTCCCCGGATTATCCGGCTCTGGTCATTGCCAATCGTGTGTTCGGCGGCAACGCGCTCAAGGGTCGCCTCGCAGATCGGCTACGCCAACACGACGGCATCAGTTACAGTGTCGGCAGCTTCGTGCACGTGGGTGCGCTCGACACCAACGGCAGGTTCGGCATGCAAGCGCTCTATGCGCCGCAGAACCTGGATAAACTCAAGCGCGGCGTCGAAGAGGAATTGTCCCGCCTGACCAAGACCGGCATTACGCCGGAGGAACTGGCGCAAGCCAGGAGCGGCCTGCTGCAGCAAGGCACGCTTGGCCGCACCAGCGACTCGGCATTGGCCGGCGAGCTGGCCAACCAGCTGTTCCTGGGGCGCACGATGCGCTTTGTCACAGAGTACGAGCAAGCTATCGCCACAGCGACCGTCGAACAGGTCAACGCGGCAATCCGCAGGTACCTGGACCCGGCGCGGGTGGTGCATGTCTATGCGGGGGATTTTTCTGTCACGGCAGCGCAAAATGCCGGAGCGACGATGAAAACGAACGGCGCGGCTGTTGAGACCGCGCCCACTCCCTAAATGGGCCAGACTGGAGGAAAATAGCGGCAGCGCGAGGCGGCGGAGGACGCTGCCGGCGCGGTAGTCCAAAAGTAGTGTAAAGCGCCCGGGGGCTAACCCCTTGCCGCAATGACGCGTTGACTGTATATTCGTACAGTATAAGACGATATAAGAGGTGTGGATGTCAATAGTGCGAGCTAGCAGCAAAGCAGAAGCGCTTCGGCTTCTCGCATCGAAAGATGTGCTGGCGCTTGAGCTGGACTATGAAACCGGATGGCAGGACGCCGTCGAACTCGGCCGGCTCGGAGAGAAACGCGGCATCAAAGTGCAATACCGCGGACAGGAAAGCATTGCTGTCCATTCGCGCGAAGCCCTGATCGAGGGGCTGGCCAAGACCAAGACCACCTTCCGGCAGCGCAACCTGTATTGCCAGTTCGATCTCGGCACGCTGGCCGATCATGAACTGCTCGATCTCGAAGCCAAGGCGACCCGACTGGGCGACTACATCCTGGCAGGCCATCTGCTAAGGGATGTGGACGGAGTCTGGCCGCAAGAAGCGCAAGAAACGCAAGAACCCACGCAGTAACCCGCGCGATATAGCCGTAAGTCGCGGCAAGAGGCGCCATCCACGTCGAACACGGCGGCACGGGCCTGCCGCCGGACGGCAAGCGGCACCTGGCGTGCCGCTTGCCGCGACCAGCATCGGTGCCGGTTTGTTTTCGTGCGGCGCCGTCACCTTGCACAGGAAGCCCCTGGTTCATTCATGGCGGCATCTCGTTCTTCCTGTGCTTCGCGTTCCTTCCCCGCCTGCTCCTTCCCATCTGTCTCTTCATGCCTGGCTCATGCCTGGCTAGCGGTTACCGAGTCGGCAGGGACTCGACGCGAGCATGCACAAGCGCACTACACTGGATGCTACGTGCCGATCTCGCGCCACGGCTCTTCACGTGGACGACCTGCCGAAAGGAAGAGACAAATCATGACCGAGCTGTCCACCCCCCTTCTCGATGCACCGCCGACCTCCGAGGAAAAGCGCAAGCGCATCTACGCGATCGTGGCTGCGTCTTCCGGCAATCTTGTCGAGTGGTTCGACTTCTACATCTATGCGTTCTGCGCAATCTATTTCGCGGGATCCTTTTTCCCCAAATCCGATCCCACCGCGCAATTGCTGAATACGGCGGGCGTATTTGCCGCGGGCTTCCTGATGCGGCCGATCGGCGGGTGGCTATTTGGCCGCTTCGCCGACAGGCACGGCCGCAAGAACTCGCTGCTGCTCTCGGTGACGATGATGTGCTGCGGTTCGCTGATGATCGCCAGCCTGCCCACCTACAACAGCATCGGTGCCTGGGCGCCGGCACTGCTCCTGGTGGCGCGGCTGTTGCAGGGGCTGTCGGTGGGCGGCGAGTATGGCACCACCGCAACCTATATGAGCGAGGTCGCGCTCAAGGGCCAGCGCGGTTTTTTCTCGTCGTTCCAGTACGTCACGCTGATCGGCGGCCAATTGCTGGCCGTGCTCGTGGTCGTAGTGCTGCAGCAGTTCCTGGACGAGCCGGAACTCAAGGCCTGGGGCTGGCGCATCCCGTTCGTGATCGGCGCGATCACGGCGGTGGTGGCGCTGTTGCTGCGCCGCACCTTGCATGAAACCACCTCCGCGGCCACCCGCGGCAGCAAGGAGGCCGGCACGCTGACCGAGCTGTTCCGCAATCACAAGGCGGCCTTCTTTACCGTGCTTGGCTACACCGCGGGCGGTTCGCTGATTTTCTACACGTTCACCACGTATATGCAGAAGTACCTGGTGAACAGCGCCGGCATGCCGATCAAGACCGCCAGCTATGTGATGACCTGCTGCCTGTTTTTCTACATGTGCATGCAGCCATTCTTCGGCGCGCTTTCCGACCGCATCGGGCGGCGCGCCAATATGCAGCTGTTCGGCGCGCTGGGTGCGCTGGCCACGGTACCGATCCTCACCGCGCTCGGCAGCGTCCACAGTCCCTTCGGCGCCTTCGTGCTGATTTCCCTCGCCCTGGCCATCGTCAGCCTGTACACCTCCATCAGCGGCATCGTCAAGGCCGAGATGTTCCCGACCGAAATCCGGGCGCTGGGCGTGGGGCTCGCTTATGCCGTCGCTAACGCAATCTTCGGCGGCTCCGCCGAGTTTGTGGCGCTGGACCTGAAAGCCCTCGGCCACGAATCCAGCTTCTACTGGTACGTGACGGTGATGATGGTCATCGTGTTTGTCGTCAGCTTCCGCTTGCCGCGGCAGGCCAGATACCTGCATCACGAACACTGACGCCGGGACGGGCGCGGGCGATGGCCCGCGCGCCGCCGGGGTTAGAAGGGAAAGGCCGCGTGCTGGTGCGCGCCTGCCCGCGTTGCGCCATGCCTGGCGTCCACGGCCAGCTCGATGCTGAGGCCGTCGTCGAGCCGCAGCGTTTGCGGTGCCGCGCGCAAGCCCTTCCCGCCGCCGAGGTCACCGGCGAGCAGCCCGAACGCCGTCTCGCTGGCCCAGGTGCCAAGCGCGGCGCCATCGCGCCTGAGCGTCAGCATGGCCTTGCGGGAGGTATAGGACAACCAGCGCCGCGCCACGTGATGCACCGGCAGGCAGAGGCGTCCGGCCAGCGTGGCCAGCACGTCGAGGTCCACGGCGCCGGGCAAGGCCAGGCGGCAGGCGTTGAGCGGCATCAGCAGCCGGCTCGCGAAGCCATAGGCCAGCCCGCCCGCGGAATCATCGTCCGGCATCGCCATCAGGTCGGCGTTCGCGCATTCCACGTAGTCCAGCGCGCCGCCGCCGAGCAACTGGCAGCCCAGCAGGTAAGCAATCATGAAGCGCACATCCGGCGCGGCCAGGCTATCGCTGTAGAGAATGGTCCAGGCGCCGGTGCCGGTGCGGTAGAGCGCGCCGTCAAAGCTCTGCAGGCGGGTCGGCTGGACCGAGGTCACGGGATCGGCGCGGCCCAGCACGCCGGCCGCGTCGAGCGCCAGGCGGATACAGTCCAGCGGCGCATTCGAGGGACGCGCGGCGCAGGCCATCAGCGCTTCGATGATCGGGTAGCACGGTGCGCTATCGGGGTCCGGCACCGTTTGCCACGACGGCGCGAGGACGGCGGCACCGTGGCTGGCCGGGTTCCGCCGAGGCGGCAGGTCGGCACTGCGAACGGGAAGACTGAGAGCGGCAATTGCCATCGGGGCGGCCTCCGTTGAAAGCAACAGGACAAACGCGTGCGCGCTTCGATTGGCCCGCGAGCCGGGCAGGCGTGCGCACGCGAACGACAAGGCGGGCCTTGCGCCCGCCTCGCTTCGCGTCGTCCGATCAGTCGCGCAGCAATTGCTTGGCGATGATCAGTTGCTGGATCTGCGTGGTCCCCTCATACAGGCGCAGCAGGCGCACATCGCGATAGAAGCGCTCGGCCTTGTACTCGGCGATATAACCGGCGCCACCATGGATCTGCACAGCGCGGTCCGCCACGCGGCCTACCATCTCGGTACAGAACATCTTGGTGCAGGAGGCCAGCATGCTGACTTCCGGATCGCTCTTGCCAGGCGTCTTGGCGTCGTAGCGCTGGGCGCAGTCGCGCACCATCGACAAGCCGGCATACATCTCGGCCTGGCTATCGGCCAGCATGGCCTGGATCAGCTGGAAATCGCCGATCGGCTGGCCGAACTGCTTGCGCTCCCTGGCGTAGGCCACGGCATCGGTAATCAGGCGGTGCGCCATGCCGCAGGCCAGTGCGGAGAGATGCAGGCGGCCGCGGTCGAGCACCTTCATGGCGGTCTTGAAGCCAACGCCGGGCACGCCGCCGATGATGTTGGCGGCAGGCACGCGCACGTTTTCCAGGACCACGTCGCAGGTCTTGGTGCCGCGCTGGCCCATCTTCTTGTCCGGCTTGCCGAGCGAGACGCCCGGCGTGTTCGCTGGCACGATAAACGAGGAAATACCCGATGCCCCGGCGCCGCCAGTGCGCGCCATCAGCGTAAAGGCGCCGGCGCGCGGCGCGTTGGTGATGAAGCGCTTGGTGCCGTTGATGACGTAGTGATCGCCGTCGAGTTCGGCCTTGGTCTGCAGCGAAGCCGCGTCGGAACCCGCGTTCGGCTCCGTCAGCGCGAACGAGATGACCAGTTCGCCGCTGGCGATCTTCGGCAGGTATTCCTGCTTCTGCGCCTCGGTGCCGTCCATCAGGATACCCTGCGAGCCGATGCCGACATTGGTGCCGAAGACCGAGCGGAAGGCTAATGCGGTGTGACCGAGGTCATACACCACATCGCATTCCTGCGCCATCGACAAGCCGATGCCACCATAGGCCTCCGGAATGGAGATCCCGAACAGGCCCATCTCCTTCATGTCGGCGACGATATCGGCCGGTACGTCGTCGGTTTCCTCGAGCGTGTCTTCCGCCGGCTTCAGGCGTTCGTCGATGAAACGCTGCACCGACGCGCGCAGCAGCGAAAAGGATTCTGCATCCAGGCTCATGGGGATCTCCGATCAAAGCAAACAACGATGTGGCTCACATGGTACGCCGACACATGGATTTGACAATCCCACAGACACTGGACAGAATGGATAACAAGATTTGACAATGCGGATGCGCCGCCTGCGCGGCAAAGAACACAGCAAGCACTAACGCTGAAAGCAGCGCTTTTTTTATTTGCATCCTTTGGAATATTGTCCCGGACGCCATTGGCGCGCGCATGGCGCGGCCAATGGCTTATCGCAATGCCCGATAAGGGACAAACCAGATGGGCAGGCGAGCGCCGGCCGGGGCCAGCGCGTTCAGGCTGCTACGGCGCGATCAGGCTTCGGCAATCAGGAAACGGGTGCGGTTCCTACCCAGCCATGCCGGTGCACGGCCACGGCCGGTCCAGGTGGCGCCGGTCTTGGGATCGCGATACTTGGGGGGCAGGCTGGTCTTGGGCTTGGCCGCGGCGCCATTCGCGCTGGCGGCCGGGCGGCCCCGGCGGCGCTTCGGGGCGATATCGTCGAGCGTCAGTTCGTATTCCGCCATGAGGCCCTGAATCTGGGCAATAACGCCGTCCACTTCGCTGGCACGCATCTCTGCCAGCTTGGACTCAAGCGCTTCCTTTTCTGCAATCAGTTGCTTGTAAGTCGCCATGTTGATTCTCCTGGAGCGGTGTTAATTCAATGATAGGGGAGATTTTGCCGGCACAGCCTACCACGTTTGATTAAAGAAAATCCAATAGCGTAATAACTTGATACATCCGACCGAAACTGTACCGAAATGAAAAGGCTCCCGGACACACGCATTGCACGGCGGATTGGAGTGTGGAATGCCGGGCCGGAGCGGACCAATTCCTGACCGCATTGCCGGATTCAAGTAATAGCTTGCGCGGCAACGAGGGGCCGACAATATGCTCCCGCTTGCCGCTGACGGCATTGACGCGGCTCACGGCGACACACATCGGCACGAAGACGCAATAAGACAAAGCCGTCCACATTGTCCTTGCAAGGACATTGCGCCAGTCATCGCCAGGCAAGCCATCAGACTAATCCGAAAGATGACTGGACGATACCGATGTGATAAGGAAGACAGGCCCGGCGAGGATGGGCTTACGATAGATGGGCTTATGATAATTACCGGACATCGGGATAAGGCCCACTCCCGATGCTGAGCGCCAGGCAGCAGCTCGCTTTGATTTCGCCGTATTCGTGCCCGACGGCAGGTCGGTCGAATGGCTGGCCGGCATGGCGCGCCGCGGAGTCCGCGTGAGCCCGAGGCAATGCAATGCCAAGATCGGTCGAATTTCCTTTTGCTGCCGAGGCCGAATTCAATTCCGCTGTTCAAACGCACCGGGCAGGATCGCCGAGCGACCTGATTCCCGTGAACGGATTGTCCGCAAGCAGGGATGGCGTATTGGCCAGCAGGCTCACGCCAAGGAAATCCTGCCACGGGCAATAGGAGGGCAATAGAGCAATGGGGCAATGGGGCAATAGGGGCAGCGCCGAACCTGTGCATTGCGCCCTATTGACTCAATCATGCTGGCTGCAAACGCTACACTATCTGCCGTGCCCGCGCCCGCCGGCACGTTTTCCCCCAAAGGAAGCCCACCTACCCCATGGATCTGAACGCCCTACGCCTTTTCGTGGACATCGTCGACGCCGGCAACCTCTCGGCTGCCGCGCGCAAGCTCAAAATGACCCGCGCGAACGTAAGCTACCACCTGAAGGCGCTTGAAGAGGAACTGGGCGTGCAATTGCTGCGCCGTACCACCCGCCATGTCGAACCCACGCCGGTGGGCGCCGGCCTGTACGAACACGGCCGCAACATCCTCGGCGAAGTGGCGGCGGCCAACGCGTTGATCACCAGCATGGGCAAGAGCCTGCAAGGCCACGTGCGCCTGTCGGTACCCACGGGGCTGGGGCATTCGCTGCTCTCGCCGTTGCTGGTGAAGTTCAAGCATCGCTACCCCGACATCACGCTCGACGTGGTGTTCGACAACCGCATCCACAACCTGGTGTCCGAAGACGTCGAAGTCGCCCTGCGCATCATTTCCACGCCGCCGGATTCGGTGGTGGCGACCGAGATCGGCGTGGTCGAATGGGTGGTGTGCGGGTCGCCTGGCTATCTCGCGGCGCAGCCGCATCCGCGCGTGCTGGCCGACCTCAAGGACCATGCCATCGTCTGTGCCTCGCCCATCGGCCAGAAGCTGAAAGCCTTCGGCACACGCGCCAACGGCAGCGACGCCATGCGCGAACAGGTGGCGCTGGAGCCCACGCTGAGTTCGGAGAACTTCGCCTTCCTGAAGGACGGCGTGCTGGGCGATCTCGGCCTGGGCATCTTCCCGCGCTATGCCGTCGACGCGGAACTCGACGCGGGCACCTTGCAGCCCGTGCTGGCGGATTACCACATCAGCGTATTCGGCAGCCGCCTCTATCTGCTGACCATGCCCAACCGCTACCAGACCATGGCCACGCGCTACCTGCTGAATTTCCTCAAGACCGAATTGCAGGCCCTGTGGCCCCAGCCGCGCCGGGCACCGCCCGCGCAAGCGGACGAGGAGGCATGAAGGCATGCCTGGCGGCAAGGCGGTCGCGGCGGACAGCATTGCACCGTCTATAGTAGGAAAGGCAGGGGCCCGCCCCCGTGGCCCTGAGCACAACGTACAGCGAAGGAGACGCACCATGGCCTTGGCTACCACACTGGCAAATTGCCTCAACAGCAGAAACAGCCGCTTCGACACCATCCGCCATCCCTACACCCTCAGCAGCATGGCCACTGCGGAGGCTGCGCACGTTCCCGGAGATCGCCTGGCCAAGACGTTGTTGCTGGAGGATGACATCGGCTACGTAGCCGCCGTGATCCCATCCAGCCACCACCTGAACCTGGCCGCCATCTGCGCGCAAACCGGGCGCACGCTGGTGCTCGCTCACGAAGAGGAAATCCGCGAAGTCTTCAAGGATTGCGACCTCGGCGCGATACCGCCGGTCGCCATGGCCTACGGCATGCACACCTACCTCGACGACAGCCTGCTAGCCCAGCCCGACGTGTTCTTCGAGGCAGGCGATCACCAGCAACTCGTCCACATGAGCAGCGACCAGTTTGCCGACCTGATGGCAGGAGCGGAGCAAGGGCATTTTTCGCGCCGCATGATGTAACGGGCAGACACCCGACTTCCTCGCCGCACGGGCCAAGCGAGACGTCACGCTCTTGCCGGGGCCCGCCCTCTCCCCGGCGCCCTCTCCCGCGGGCGGGAGAGGGAAGCCAACCAAAGACAACGCAAACCTCGCGGCTTGCAACCGTGTTTACCTCCCCGCGCGGGTTGGTGAAACCCGCTTTGACTTTACTGGTTTGAGTGCGCGCAAATCATGCTTGACGATTCCGCTGTCGAGATTCGCTCAACGCTGAACTTTGCTCACTTAACTTTGATCTCCGGCGGCCAAGGTGGCCCATGCCAGCCAAGGGGGGTGGCGCGGTTGCACTTTTTGGCGACTGTCTGTACCGCAGTGCAACTTGCATTCGTTGCACCGTTGCCCTAGAAATAATTAAATATTTCCAAAAATATCGGCTGTTGTCATAGCCGCGTGGCCCCACCGGGGCTGCGGCCGCAAGCATGACCCCCATGCCAACGACCACGGAATGCCGGAGACCCGCGACGGGCATCGCTATCGCATTCCGTAGAAGGGGTGATCATGTCCATCACGCGCAGACAGTTCCTGAAGGCCACCGGCGGCGCGGCGGCCGGCGTTGGCGTTTCGGGGAGCTTGCCCACTCCGGCGCAGGCCGCGCCACCCCCCGCACAGCTAGGTCGGACGACCTTGCCGTTCACCCCTAGAGTGGTCGCGCACCTTGGCCAGCTGCGGGTCAATACCCCGGTCAGTTTCCTCTACCCGGACGCGTCGTCACCCTGTGCCGTCATCAAGATGGGGATTCCGGTGCCCGGCGGGGTCGGCCCCGACCGCGACGTGGTGGCCTACAGCACGCTCTGTACGCACATGGGCTGCCCCGTCGCCTACGACGCTGGCGCGCGCACCTTCAAATGCCCCTGCCATTTCAGCATCTTCGACCCTGAGAAGAGCGGCCAGATGGTATCGGGGCAGGCAACCGAGAATCTGCCGATGATCCAACTCCAGTACAACGCCAGCGATGGCACGGTGAAAGCCGTCGGTGTCGAGGGGCTGATCTACGGACGTCAAGCCAACCTGCTGTGAAGGGGGCGTACTGCCATGGCAACCAACAAGGACCGGGTGGCGCTGCCACCCGTGAATGCGCAGCGGACCAACCTGACCTGCCATTTCTGCATCGTCGGCTGCGGCTATCACGTCTACAAATGGCCGGAGAATAGCGAGGGAGGGCGAGCGCCCAGTCAGAACGCGCTGGGGCTGGACTTTCGCAAGCAGCTGCCTGCGCTGGCGGTGGTGATGACGCCGAACATGCAGAACACCATCACCGACCGGGACGGCCAGCGCCACAACATCCTCATCGTCCCCGACAAGCAATGCAGCGTGAACAAGGGCTTGTCGTCGACGCGAGGCGGCCAGTTGGCCAAGGTGATGTACAACCCCGATGGCGTGGCCAGGGCCCGCTTGCGCAGCCCGCGCGTCTATATGGCCGATCAGTGGGTCGATACCAGTTGGGATGATGCCCTGGCCCTGTACGCCGGCGTGACCAAGCGGATCCTGGATCGCGACGGGCCCGCCGGGCTGGCGTTCGATTGCTTTGACCACGGTGGTGCGGGCGGCGGCTTCGAAAACACCTGGGGCACTGGCAAGCTGATGTTCACCGCCTTACAGACGCCGCTGGTTCGCATCCACAACCGGCCGGCATACAACTCCGAATGCCACGCCACCCGCGAAATGGGTATCGGGGAGCTCAACAACAGTTACGAGGACGCCGAACTGGCCGACGTAATCGTGGCGATCGGCTGCAACTCCTACGAAACGCAGACCAACTACTTCCTGGCCCACTGGCTGCCGAATCTGCAGGGCCAGACCATGGACAAGCGCAAGGCGCGCTTCCCGGGCGAAAGCGTTGCCGCGGCCAAGGTGATCTTCGTGGACCCGCGCCGCACCACGACGATCGCGGTGGCGGAGCAGGCGGGCGGCAAGGACAACGTGCTGCACCTCGATATCGAGCCCGGCACCGACATCGCGCTGTTCGATGGGTTGCTGACCTACGTGGTCGAACAGGGTTGGCACGACAAGGAGTTCATCGCGGGCTATACCAAGGGCTTCGATGCGGCGCTGCAGGCGAACCGGTTGTCGCTGGAAGACACGAGTCGCATCACCGGCGTCCCGGTCGATAAGCTCAGGCGCGCGGCGGAGTGGGCCTACAAGCCAAAGGCGTCCGGGCACCGGCCGCATACGATGCACGCCTATGAAAAGGGCATCATCTGGGGCAACGACAACTACCTTATTCAGTCCGCGCTGGTGGACTTGGTACTGGCCACGCACAACGTGGGCCGGCGGGGCACGGGCGTGGTGCGCATGGGTGGGCACCAGGAGGGTTATGCCAGGCCGCCGTATCCTGGCAACACGAAGATTTACGTGGACCAGGAGATCATCCACGGCAAGGGGCTGATGTACACGGCGTGGGGCGCCAATCCATTTCAGACCACGCTCAATGCGCAGGAGCACCGCGCCGTGATCCTGCGGCGCACCGCGGTCGTGCGAGAGGCGATGGCACGCCAGCGCGGGGCTACCGGGCCGCAGATGGCGGATGCGATCTACGACGCGGTGAAGAGCAAGGGCGGGCTGTTCCTGACCAACATCAACCTGTATCCCACCAGCCTGGCAGACGCCGCGCATCTGATGCTGCCGGCCGCCCATCCGGGCGAGATGCACCTGACTTCGATGAACGGCGAGCGCCGGATGCGCCTGTCGGACCGGTTCATGGATCCACCGGGCACCGCGCGTCCGGACTGCCTGATCGCCGCCGATATCGCCAATACGCTCAAGCGGCTGTACGAAGCCGAGGGCAAGCGCGAGATGGCCGCGCGCTTTGGCGGCTTCGACTGGCGGACCGAAGAGGATGCCTTCAATGACGGCTTCCGCCAGGCGGGCCAACCTGGCGCCGTCCCGATCGATAGCCAGGGCGGCAAGACCGGCAATCTGGTCACGTACGAGCGCCTGCGCGCGATGGGCAACAATGGCGTGCAGCTGCCCACCAAGGAGTACCGCAACGGCCAGCTGATCGGGACCGAAATGCTCTACATGGACGGCAAGTTCGATACGGCCGACGGCAAGGCCGAGTTCAAGCCGGCGACCTGGCCTGGACTGCCGAAGCCGGTCGCCGAGCAGAAGGCCAAGTATCACTTCTGGATCAACAATGGCCGGGTCAACGAGGTGTGGCAGACGATGTACCACGACCAGTTCAACGAGTTCGTGCGTGCGCGGGTGCCCATGGCCTATCTCGAGATCCATCCAGAGGACGCCCGGGCGCTGGGCGTGACGTCCGGCGACGTGGTCGAAGTCTATAACGACTACGGTTCCACCTATGCCCTTGCGTATCTGGAGCCGGACATCAAACGCAACCAGACCTTCATGCAGTTTGGTCATTTCAACGGGGTCATGGGAAACGTAACCACGCCGTGGACCGACCGCAATGTCGTGCCGTACTACAAGGGCACCTGGGCGGACCTGCGCCGCGTTGGCAGCATGCAGGATTTCAAGGATACGGTCAGCTTCAAGCGGCGACGGTTCGACCTTGCCTAGCGCGAATCCGATTGGTGGCGCGCTCCACGTTCTGCCCGTCCGGCCGCCAACCCCCGGTGGCCGGACCGAGCCCATGCCCGCTGGCCGGTGCGCCAGCCTTGCCGATCACGTCACGAATTTGACATTGACGGCGCCTACTGTCGAACTGGAGCGCGCCTTGCCCGCGCTTGGCGTGTTTGCCTTTGATCCATATTTCTAATATTATGGAAACATGGAAGAAAACGATGTGATCCGCTCGCTCGCCGCGCTGGCCCATGGCCTGCGCCTTCAGGTTTTCCGCCTGCTGGTGGTGGCCGGGCCGTCGGGGTTGACGCCCGGTTCGATCACCGAGCAGGTCGGGGTGCCCGGTGCGACGCTGTCTTTCCACCTGAAGGAACTGATGAATGCCCGCCTGATCACGCAGGAGCGTGAAGGCCGGCACCTGATCTATCGCGCCGCGTTTGAGCACATGAATGACTTGCTGGGCTTTCTGACAGCTAACTGCTGCCAAGGAGAGGCCTGCATCGAAAATACCGCTGCCACCGTTTGTCCGTGTTAAAGGGGAACTCCAATGAAGCGCTTTCACGTCCACCTCAACGTCCAGGACCTTGGCAAGAGCATTGCCTTCTACTCGAAGCTGTTCGCGGCCGAGCCCACGCGTGTCGAGAGCGACTACGCAAAGTGGATGCTGGAAGATCCGCGAGTGAACTTCGCCATCTCCACGCGTGGCGGGGAGCCTGGTGTGGATCACCTGGGGTTCCAGACCGACAACGCGGAAGAGCTCGTGGCGCTGAAAGACCGTGCGGAAGCTGCCGATATGGCGCTGCTCGATGAAGGGCAGGCCACCTGCTGCTACGCACGTAGCGATAAGCACTGGGTCACGGATCCCCAAGGCATCGCCTGGGAGCATTTCCATACGCTCGGCAATGTGCCGGTGTTCGGTGAAAGCCGGCCCACGGAGTCGGCAAACGCAGACTCGGCATGTTGCGCGCCGCGCGCCCCGCAGGGCAAGCCGATTGGCATCGCCGTGAAATCCAACTCGTCGTGCTGCTGAAGAGTCCAACATGAGCGAGAAGACCTATAACGTGCTCTTCATCTGTACCGGGAATTCGGCGAGGTCCATTCTCTCCGAAGGGCTGATGAACCATCTGGGCAAGGGGCGCTTCCAGGCCTACTCGGCCGGCAGCCACCCGACGGGCGTGGTGAATCCCCTTGCGCTGGCGACCCTGAAGCACTACGGACTGCCGACGGAAGCCTTCCGCAGCAAGAGCTGGGACGAGTTCTCCCAGGACGGCGCGCCGCAACTCGATTTTGTCTTCACAGTCTGCGACAAGGCCGCCGGAGAAGTGTGCCCGGTGTGGCCGGGTCAGCCGGTGACGGCGCACTGGGGCGTGCCGGACCCGGCCGCATGCGAAGGGACCGAGGCGCAGAGGCAGCAGGCGATCAACGATGCCGCCATCACGCTGAAACGACGCATCGAACTGTTCCTGTCCCTACCTATCCTTAAGCTCGATGCCGTTGCCCTGCAGAAGGCAGTGCGCGATATCGGGCAAAGCTGACCATTGCTGGCAGTGCTTATGACAACCAACGTTCTAATCCTCTGCACCCACAACTCTGCGCGAAGCGTACTGAGCGAAGGCATGCTCAACCATTGGGCAAAGAAGCTGGGCAAGAATGTCCGTGCCTATAGTGCGGGAAGTGCGCCAAGTGGCCGCCTGAATCCGTTCGCCCTCGAGGCGCTGACCAATGCCGGTGTTGACGTCAGCGGCTATCGCAGCAAGAGCTGGGACGAGTTTGTCGGCGAAGGCGCGCCTGAGATGCACATTGTGATCACCGTGTGCGACAGCGCAGCCGCGGAGGAATGCCCATATTGGCCGGGCAGTCCGGTGAAGGTGCATTGGGGTTACGTCGACCCGTCGAACGCGCCCGGTGGGGATGACGGTAAGCGTCAGGCCTTCGAGCTGACACGCCAGGCCATCAGCTACCGCATGTTGCAATTGCTGCAGTTGCCGCTTGAGAATCTGAGCAAGGCCGATCTGCAGGAAGTCTTGACCGCCATTTCGAAGAGCTAAGCATCATGGCAGACCTGCCTCGCAAACTTGGGGCGGAAGCCCTTGGCACGGCGCTACTGCTGGCCGTTGTCATTGGTTCGGGAATCATGGCCGAGCGCCTGGCCGGTGGCAATGTCGCCATTGCCTTGCTGGCCAACACACTCGCCACTGTGGGCGGCCTCTATGTGTTAATCGAGGTATTCGGTCCGATCAGTGGAGCGCACTTCAATCCGGCCGTCAGCGCGGTCATGGCGGTCCGGGGCGAACTGCCCATGCCGGCCCTGCTGCCTTACATCGTGGCCCAATTGCTTGGCGCCGTGCTCGGTGCGTGGCTAGCCCACGCGATGTTCGACATGAGCATTCTGCAGTTTTCCGCCAAGGTGCGAACCGGCCCCGGCCAGTGGATCGCGGAAGCAGTGGCGACGGCCGGCCTGCTTCTGGTCATCCTGCGGGCGCCGAATGGGCGCGCACCCGCCATGGTGGCGAGCTACATCGGCGCCGCGTACTGGTTCACCGCTTCCACTTCCTTCGCCAATCCGGCGGCCGCCTTCGGTCGGATGTTCAGTGATACGTTTGCCGGCATCGCGCCTGCGAGCGTGCCTGGATTCATGGTCGCCGAGTTGGTTGGCGCTGCCGTCGGACTGGCGCTGCACAGCGCGTTCGAGCCTCGCACGAAGAGCGCCGGTCATCCGAACGTGATCGAGTCCTCAGGCCAACAGGACCGCGCTCCAGGGGCGCGCGAAAATCTCTAAAGTGTTCGCACGGAAAGCGGTGACCGCGGACCCGGTCACGAGGCCTCCGAATCCCACTCACCTCAAAGGTAGCGCCTAGCCGTAACACTGGGCGCTATCACCTCTGGCGCTGCGGCTATGGCACTGAGAGCCCCGTCGCTCAAGTTGTCTTGACGGCCGACCTGGTTCGTTTTGCCGACTTGGGCTCGCATTCGAACGGCGTTACGTCGCAACCCTCAGGGTTGCCCTCGCAGCAGTGTTCAGTGAGGAAACCAATGAGCTCGTTGATCTGGTCATACTGGGCCTGGTAAATGACGAACCTGCCTTCCTGGTGGCTCCTTATCAGCCCGGCGTGGACGAGTTCCTTGAGATGAAACGAGAGGGTGGCCGGCGGCAGCCCCAACTCCTGGCCAATCCGTCCGGCGTTGACGCCTTCCAGGCCCGCTTGAACCAGCAGACGGAAGATCGCCAGGCGAGATTGTTGCGCGAGCGCGGCCAGGGCTTTGACGGCGGAGGCACTTTGCATTGGTTGTTGCATTTGGAGAAGCGATTCCACGTATCCACGTATTCTCCGTCAGGTTTCAGACGGACGGTTGCTTCCTGGCATGGATGCCGGGAAATCAATGCGATCGAGTGCGCCCCCAGCAATCGCGCCTTGAGGTTTAATGCTCAGCGAAACTCGACATGCGCGACCGGAACAGAACGACCGCCCCCCACTTGAGCCCCATCCAGAGAAGCTTGGCGGTGGCGTCCACCGTGGTGAGCAGCGTCAGTGTGGCGAGGCCTCAAGAACCCGACGATCGAAACACAATGGGTGGAAACTTGGCCGATCATTGGTACCATACATAGATCCATATTTCTCTTTCCACCAGGGGCCGCTTTGAAAGAAACAATTCTATCGGAGCTGCTGCTACAGCGTCTGGAGCGGCCCGCGGACGGTCCGGCGGACAAGAATGGCGCGCATATGAACCGCCAGCTCTACGAGATCATTCGCCAGGCAATCCTTGCCGGCTCACTGATTGCGGGCAGCAAGCTGCCCGCCTCGCGGCTGCTCTCCAAGGAAGTGGGCGTTTCCCGCAATACCGTGCTCTACGCTTATGAGCAGTTGCTCGCGGAAGGCTATGTCACGGCAGCGAGTGGAAGTGGCACCTTCGTGTCGCAGAGTTTCCCCGACCATAGTGCATTGCACACCATCAGGCCACAAAGCGGCACCGCGTTTGTGACAGAGATGCAGCGAAACCCGAACCGCTTCACGCTTTCGCGGCGCGGCCAGCATCTGGTATCGCATTCCGGTGCATCGGATCGGCAATGGGGTGCCTTTGTTTCGGGCGTGCCCGACGTGTCGCTGTTTCCGCACGCTGTGTGGGCACGCCTGTTGAACAAGCATTGGCGCGCGCCGCGCCCCGAGCTGCTCACTTATGCCAACAACGGCGGCTACATGCCGCTGCGCCGCGTGATGGCCGAGCACCTGCGGCTGGTGCGTTCGGTGCGCTGCGACCCCGAGCAGATCATCCTGACCACCGGCATCCACCAGGCCATCGACCTGATCGCCCGGCTGCTGGGCGACGTCGGCGACAAGGCGTGGATGGAAGACCCCGGCTACTGGGGCACGCGCAGCCTGCTGAACAGCGCGGGCATCGAGACCATCCCGGTGCCGGTGGACAGCGAGGGGCTTGCCCCGGACGCGGCTACCTTGCAGAATCCGCCGCGCTTTATCTTCGCCACGCCCTCGCACCAGTACCCGCTGGGCATGGTGATGAGCCTGTCGCGCCGGCGCATGCTGCTGGAGTATGCGCGCCAGCATGGTGCCTGGATCGTGGAGGACGACTACGACAGCGAGTTCCGCTTCGAAGGCCGGCCGCTGGCCTCGCTCCAAGGGCTGGACGAGCACGACCGCGTGATCTACATGGGCACGTTCTCCAAGACGCTGTTCCCCGGCCTGCGCATGGGCTTCATGGTGCTGCCCAAGCCGCTCGCCCCGCATTTCGCCACCGGGCTGTCGGAGCTGTTCCGCGAGGGCCAGCTGGTACAGCAGGCGGTGCTGGCCGACTTTATCGAGGACGGGCACTACGCCACCCATATCCGCCGCATGCGGCAGCGCTACGCGCAACGCCAGGGCCTGCTGCGCGCAGCCATCGCGGCGCGCTTCGGCGCGGACTGGCCGACTTCCACGCACGAAGCGGGCCTGCACATGGTGATCCACCTGCCGCCGGGCGCGGACGATCTCGGCATCAGCATGGCGGCGCGCACGCGGGGCCTGTCCACGCGGCCGCTGTCGCGCTATTTCGCCGATCCCGCGCAGGCGACGCAGCAGGGACTGCTGCTGGGCTATGCCTGCGTGCCGGAAGCCGAGATCGGGCCGGCCTTCGACCAGCTGGCGGAAGTGATCGAACCCGCTCTGGAGCACCTGGCGCGCACGCAGGCGCCGCGCCGCGCGCCGGCGGCGGCGATCAACCGGGAGGCGTGGAGCGGCGCGTGAGTGCCCGGGCGATGGTGCCGCGTGATGTACGGTGTGGTGCGGGAATGCAAAGGCAGCGTTTGCGCGGAACACGGTCCGAAAGCGCGGGCGCGCGGAAGTGTTCAGGCAGCCTCGAGATCGCGTGGTGTGATCTCGGCAGCAATCTCTTTGCCATGTTCGCGCTGAGCGACTTTCAGATCATAAGACAGCTGCAGCTTAAGCCAGGATTCAGCGTCGCCGCCGAAGTAGCGCGCCAGCCGCAGGGCGGTATCTGGCGTAATCCCCCGGCGCTCGCGCACGATGTCGTTGATGCGGGCTGCAGTGACATGCAGTGCCACAGCGAGTGCATTGGCGCTCATGCCCAGGGGGACAAGAAATTCCTCGCGGAGGATTTCGCCGGGATGGACCGGACGCATACCGTTCTGGAAGCGGGCCATGGTGATTGCCTTTCAGTGATAGTCCACGATCTCGACGCCCTCCGGGCCGTCGGCCAACCAACAAAACACACTCGCCACTGATCGTTGATGCTGTCGATTATCCCGCACAGCCATTTCTTCCGACCGATCGCCGTCTCAGCCGCGTCAGGTCAGTGCGCGCGGCGATGGCTCCGGCCACGCAACTTGCCCGCTGTCGTCCTTGAGATCCACGCCGCTGCGCCCGAGCGCCAAGGCACCGCGCAACAGGAACGCAAGCTTGTCCGCCGCCAGGACATAGGACAGCCCTTCTGGCCGCACGTTGGAGATGCAGTTACGCTCGGCGTCGCTGCGCCCGGGGCGCGGGTCATAGGTGAGGTAGACGCCGAGGCTGTCGGGCGAGCTCAGCCCGGGCCGCTCGCCGATCAGCATCACCACCTGCCGCCCGCGCAGCAATAGCCCGGCCTCGTCGCCCAGCGCCACGCGCGCCTGCTCAGCCACCACCACCGGCCCGATGCGCCAGCCGGGCAGGCGCTCGCGCACGGCCAGCAACAGTGGCACGGCATGGCGTTCGGCGGCCAGCGCGGAAAGGCCGTCGGCAATCACGAAGACCACGTCGGGCGCATCGGCCGCACGTGCCTGCGCCAGACGCTGGCGGCTGGCGTCGTCAAGCTGGCGGCCCAGGTCCGGGCGGCGCAGATAGTGCGCGCGGTCCGCCGCTGCGCTGTGCGCGGCCACGCTCGCCAGGCCCGCATCGCGCAATGCCTGTTCGATGGCGGTGCGCGCCAGCGGCAAGTGCACCGCGTCGCGGGCCTGTGCGTGCGCCAGGCCAAAGGCTAGCACCGTGTCCGTCGTCTGGCTGTTGCCGGCGCGGCCCAGCGCGATGCGCGCCACGGTGAACTGGCGCAGGCGTTGCCAGGGGTTATCGTGGATCAGCTTCTGGCTCATGGCGGTAGCCTCAAACGTGCGCGGGTGCGTTGGCCGGCCCTTACAGGCCGCGGGCGAGTTGCAGCAGCGGCTGGCGCTCGGCCAGTTCCAGCAGGCGCCCGTCGGCGCCGAGGATGCCCATGCGCTGCAGCCAGTCGTCGAATTCCGGCGCGGGCCGCAGGCCCAGCGTGTCGCGCAGGTAGAGCGCGTCGTGAAAGGAGGTGCTCTGGTAGTTCAGCATGATGTCGTCGGCGCCTGGCACGCCCATGATGAAGTTGATGCCGGCCACGCCGAACAGCGTCAGCAGCGTGTCCATATCGTCCTGGTCGGCTTCCGCGTGGTTGGTGTAGCAGACGTCGCAACCCATCGGCACGCCGAGCAGCTTGCCGCAGAAGTGATCCTCCAGGCCGGCGCGGATGATCTGCTTGCCGTCGTACAGGTATTCGGGGCCGATAAAGCCCACCACCGTATTGACCAGCAGCGGCGAGAACTCGCGCGCCACCGCATAGGCGCGCGCTTCCATGGTCTGCTGGTCCACGCCATGGTGCGCGTTGGCCGACAGCGCACTGCCCTGGCCGGTCTCGAAGTACATGAGGTTGTTGCCCACGGTGCCGCGCGCCAGCCCTTGCGCGGCAGCGTGGGCCTCGCGCAGCAGGGCCAGGCTGATGCCGAAGCCGGCGTTGGCGCGCTCGCTGCCGGCTACCGACTGGAACACCAGATCCACCGGCGCGCCCTGCTCGATGGCGCGCAGTGTGTTGGTGACGTGGGTCAGCACGCAGGACTGGGTAGGCACGTCGAAACGGCAACGCAGGTCATCGACCAGGCGCAGCAGCGTCACGATGGCGCCGAGGCTATCGGTGGCCGGGTTGATGCCGATGGTGGCATCGCCGCAGCCATAGAGCAGCCCGTCGATCATCGAAGCGGCAATGCCGCGGGTGTCGTCGGTGGGATGGTTGGGCTGCAGCCGCACCGAGAGCCGCCCGGGCAGGCCGATGGTATTGCGAAAGCGCGTGACCACGCGGCACTTGCGCGCCACCGCCACCAGGTCCTGGTTGCGCATCAGCTTGCTGACCGCCGCCGCCATCTCCGGCGTGATTCCCGGGGCGACGCGCGCGAGCACGGCGGAGTCGGTCTCGTGCAACAGCAGCCAGTTGCGCAAATCCCCCACGGTGAGGGAGGCGATCTCGCGAAAAGCCTGGCTGTCATGGCGATCGATGATCAGGCGCGTGACCTCGTCTTGCTCGTAGGGCACCAGCGCCTCGCTCAGGAAGTGCGCCAGCGGTACCTCGGCCAGCGCCATGCGCGCGGCCATGCGTTCCTCCTCGCTGGCGGCGGCCAGGCCGGCCAGGTAGTCGCCCGAACGCGCCGGGCTGGCCTTGGCCAGCAAGGTCTTGAGATCGGCGAAGAGATGGCGCCGCGACGCCACTGTGTGCGCAAAGGTCATGATCCGTCCCTGTCAGCCACGAAAAGCGCACCGGCGCGGGCCCCGCGCCGGCGAAGTACCGGGCGCGGGCGAGCGGATGCGCGAGCACCAGACCGATCATAGCAATCGCGAGGGTGCGTTGTCGCCCGTGCCGGCCGGCCCGCTCGCTTGCCTTCGCCGCCCGCGCATCGGACAATCAAGCGCCGTACAATCCACAGACGCCAGACAGTCCGCCCGGTGTCCCGGCCCACATGCAGGAGACTTGATGAATCAGCCCGATCCGCCACGCTTGCCCCGCTTGCCGGAAGCAAAGTGGTTCAGTGTCGGCACGGCCGCATATGTCCTGACCGCCCTGGCGCTCTGGACGGTGATGCAGGCCAACCTGGTGGCAGCCCTGCTGGCCGGCTTGCTGCTTTATTCGCTGGTGGACGTGCTGGCGCCCAAGCTGGCCCGCCTGCACCAGCGCCACGACGCCCTGGCGGTGGCGATCCTGTCTGCCGTCACCTTGCTGGTGCTGACGCTGGGAGGCTGGGCGCTGGTGCGCTTCGTCAGCGGCGACGGCAATACCCTGGACACCCTGCTGATCCGCACCGCCGATATCATCGACAAGTCCCGGGCCCAGTTACCGGTATGGGTCAGCGACGCGCTGCCGCGCGGCGTGGACGAACTGGCCAACACACTGATCGACTGGCTGCGCGAGCACGCGCAAATGGCCCGGAAACTGGGTGCCGAAGTGCTGCGCGCGCTGGCGCACATCCTGATCGGCTTCGTGATCGGCGCCATGGTCGCGCTGTACCGCGCCATCTCCAAGCCCAACCGCAGGCCGCTGGCCACGGCACTGGTGCAGCGCGCACGCAACCTGCAACTGGCCTTCTCGCAGTTCATCTTCGCGCAGGTGCAGATCTCGCTGATCAACACCGTGCTGACGGCGATCTACGTGCTGGTGGTACTACCGCTGTTCGGCGTGCACCTGCCGCTGGCCAAGACGCTGGTGGCCATCACCTTCGTGGTCGGGCTGCTGCCGGTCCTGGGCAACCTGGTGTCGAACACCTTCATCGTGGTGGCCTCGCTGTCGATCTCGCTGCCGATGGCGATCGCCTCATTGCTCTACCTGGTGGCGATCCACAAGTTCGAGTATTTCCTCAATGCGCGCATCATCGGCGCGCGCATCAATGCCGCCGCCTGGGAGCTGCTCACGGTGATGCTGCTGATGGAATCGCTGTATGGCATCCCGGGGGTGATTGCAGGGCCGATCTACTACGCCTATCTGAAGCGCGAGCTGTCCAATGCGGGACTGGTTTGAGCGACCGTCCCGGGCGTTGCGCAGTTTGTCGGACTTGCTGCGCGAGCGCGGGCAGGCGGAGCAGGCACGACGCAAGCCATGGCGCCCACGCCAAATCTCACGCCGGCGTAGCTCCCGAACAGAACAACACGGCCCAAGGCAAATGCATCCAAACGCACGCCTGCCGCGTGCAAATGCGCGGCAGGCAGCGGGACGTCGGTGTCACTCGCTATCGTTGGCGGCGTCGCGCGGCAGGAACCGGTCGCCCTCGGCCAGCGGCGCGTAGCGGTAGGTGGCCGGGGTGCGGCTCAGCTTGACGGGCGCGCCCAGTCCCTTGTAGCCGTCGGCCATCTCCACCACCATCTCGCGGTGCGCGGTGTGCGGATGCTGCAAGGCATCGGCCACCGACAGCACCGGCGCGCACGGCACGCCCGCGGCCACCAGCGTATCGGCCAGCACCTTGCCATCCAGCTTGCCCATGCGCGCTTCCAGTTCCACCTTCAGCAAGACACGATTGACCGAACGCGCGCCGGCCGTGGCGTAGCGCTCGTCGTCGGCCAGCGCGGCCAGGTCCAGGTGCTCGCACAGGATGCGGAACTGCCGATCGTTGCCGACCGCGAGGAAGATCGGGTCGGTGGCGGTGGCGACGATGTCGTAGGGATAGATATTCGGATGCGCGTTGCCGGTGCGGGTCGGCTCCTTGCCGTTCATGAACCAGTTGGCGGCATGCGGATGCAGCAGCGACAGTCCCGAGTCGTACAGCGCCGCTTCGACAAACTGGCCGCGCCCGCTGCGCTCGCGCTCCTGCAGCGCCAGCAGTACGCCCAGCGCGGCGTTCAGCCCCGTCACCATATCCACCACCGGCAAGCCCACGCGCAGCGGATCGGCGCCGGCTTCGCCGTTGATGCTCATGATGCCCGCCATGGCCTGGATCGCCGCGTCGTAGCCGGGCAGGCCGCCCAGCGGGCCGTCGGCGCCGAAGCCCGAAACCCGGCAGTGCACCAGGCGCGGGAAGCGCGCCGACAGCGCGTCGAAGCCCAGGCCCCACTTCTCCAGCGTGCCGGTCTTGAAGTTCTCCACCAGCACGTCGGCATCGGCCAGCAGGGCGAGCAGCACCTCGCGGTCGGCGTCGGTGGTGAGGTCCAGGCGCATCACGCGCTTGTTGCGGTTCAGGCCGAAGTAGTACGAGGCCACGCCGTCCTTGAACGGAGGTCCCCAGGTGCGGGTGTCGTCGCCCTGCGGCGGCTCGATCTTGAGCACGTCGGCGCCGTGGTCGCCAAGGATCTGGCCGCAGAAAGGCCCGCCCAGGATGCGGGAGAGATCGACCACGCGGATGCCGGCGAGCGCGCCGGGGGATACAGGGAGTTTGCTCATGGGTAGGTTCCGTAGCTGCGGCGGTTGACGTTTGATTGCTGATCGCTGATCGCTGATCGCTCAGGCAGCCGCAGGCACGCGCTCGAGCAGCTTGAAGGTACCGGTGGCCAGCGCCAGCAGTTCGCCCTGCGCGTCGCGGACCTCGCCGCGCGCGAAACACAGGGAACGGCCGCGCCGCTCGCACCAGGCGGTGGCGATCAGTTCGCCGCGCCCGGGCGCGGTGAAGTGCACGGACAGGTCGATCGTCGCCACGCCGAAGCGCCGCGGATCGTGGCCGCGCGCGGCGCAGGCCAGCGCGCAATCCAGCAAGGTAGCCAGCGCGCCGCCATGCACGTCGCCGCGGCTGTTGGTGTGGTCGGCGTGGTAGGCCATGCTCACGCGCGCCTCTTTGGCGCCGATGTGCACACCGGTCAGCCCGAAGACGCGGGCCATTGGCATCGGCAGGGCAAACAGCACGCCCGGCGCTTCACCGGCGAATTCGTTGGTGGGCACGGGCTTGGGGAAATCTGTCATATACGGCGGGATCGGTTGGGGCAGTCGTGGAAATCTGGCGCGAAGGGCTGTCATGCCATCGCGTGCGTAGAAACGCACGCGCGTTCACCGGCAACGATACTACAGCCGAGCCAGCCATCGACGCCACCGCCGCACAGCAGCGGGCGCTGCCCCCTGCGTGCTGCACTCAGTCCAGTTGCGCGCCCGATTTCTGCACCACGCTACGCCATTTGGTCACCTCCGCCTTGACGAAGTTGCCGAGTTGCTCCGGCGTCGTCGACGGCGCAAGTTCCAGGCCCTGGGCCAGCAGGGTTTTACGCACATCGGGCTGTTGCAGCGCGTCGGCAAAGGCATGATTGAGCTTGGCGATGACTGCCGGCGGCGTGCCGGCCGGCGCGACCACGCCGAAGAACACCGAGACGTCGAAGCCGGGCACGCCCTGCTCGGCCACGGTGGGCACATCGGGCAGCGCCTGCGAGCGGCCCTTGGTGGTCACGCCCAGCACGCGCATCTTGCCGCTCTTGATAAAGGGCAGCGCAGTGAGGACATCGGTAAAGGCCATACTGACCTGCCCGCCGAGCAGGTCGTTGAGCGCGGGGCCGGTGCCCTTGTAGGGGATGTGGCGGAAGTCGGTGCCGGCCACGTTGTTGAACAGCACGCCGGCCAGGTGCGAGGACGCGCCGTTGCCCGAGGAAGCATAGGTCAGCTTGCCCGGGTTCGCCTTGCCATAGGCGATCAGTTCCTTGACGTTCCTGGCGGGCACCGACGGGTTCACGACCAGCACGTTAGGCAGTTGGCCGATCTGGATCACCGGCGCAAAGCTCTTGACCGGGTCGTAGTTGATCTTGCGGTACAGGCTGACGTTGATCGCCAGCGGGGCAGATGTGCCGAACATCAGTGTATAGCCATCCGGCTCCGCGCGCGCCACGGCCTCGGCGCCGATATTGCCGCCGGCGCCGGCGCGGTTTTCCACCACGACGGTCTGGCCGAGGCTGCCCTTGAGTGCGGACGCCAGGGTGCGCGCCATCACGTCGGTGGGGCCGCCGGGCGGGTAGGTCACGATCATCATGATCGGCTTGGACGGGAAATCCTTTTGCGCCAGCGCGGGGGCGACGCCCACGCAGAGGGTGCAGGCGGCGACGGCGGCGATGCGTTGCCAGAGGGTCATGCTGGTCTCCTGGTTCAGGTCTTCTTCCGCTGGGCAGCCGGTGCTGCGGCGGAGTGGGCGGCGCCGGTTGGCGCCGCCGGGGTTTGTTGGTTGTTGCGGTACAGCATCAGGTCAGAAGAGATTGACCTGCTCCACTTCGCCGGTGGCGCTCACTGCGCCATCGGCCGGCGGCGCGATGGTATCGGCCAGCCAGTTGGGTTCGGCCTCGCCGGCCAGCGGATCCTGGGGCAGCACGCGATGCATCAGCACCAGTTGCGCCAGGCGCATGCGCCGCACCGAGCCGATGCGGCCGGCTTCCCAGGCCATGGCGACCGCGCTGGTCACGTGGTACAGCGCGGAGGCGGCCTGCCGGGCCAGTACGTCGCCATCGGCGCCGGCTTCGGCAGCGCGGACGGCCAGCCTGGCGGCGCGGGCAATCGCCGCGGTGAACGTGGCGCGCGCCTCGGCATGCAGCGGCGTGGCTTGCAGCAGGCCGGCCAGGTGGGCTTCGAGCACCGGCAGCGCGCCTTCGCGGCGGATCGCGCGCAGCACGTCGAGGGCGACGATGTTGCTGGTGCCTTCCCAGATCGAGCCGAGATGCGCATCGCGCACCAGGCGCGGGTCGCTCCATTCCTCGATATAGCCGCAGCCGCCGCGCATCTCCATGGCGTCGCCGGTGACCTTGCGCGCATCGCGGCAGGCGCGGAACTTGATCAGCGGCGTCAGCACGCGCATCAGCGGATAGGCATCGGCCTCGCCGGCATCCGCGCGGCGCAGTGCCTCCGCGGTCTGGAACACCATGGTGCGGGCCTGCTCGGTCGGCAGCACGAGCTTGAGCAACTGGCGGCGCATCAGCGGCATATCCAGCAGGCGCTTGCCAAAGGCCCGGCGCTCGCGCGCGATGAACTGGCCTTCGGACAGGGCGCGGCGCATCAGGCCGGCCGCGCGCACGCCGTTGGACAGGCGCGAGTTGTTGATCATGTCGGCCATCTGCACAAAGCCCCGGCCGAGTTCGCCCACCAGGTAGGCATGGGCGCCTTCGAGGCGGATCTCGCCGCTGGCCATCGAGCGCGTGCCGAGCTTGTCCTTCAGCCGGATGATGCGGTAATGATTGGCGCTGCCATCCGCCAGCGTGCGCGGCAGCAGGAACAGCGACACGCCCTTGATGCCGGGCGCGGCCTCGCCGTTCTCATCCTCGACGCGGGCCAGCACCATCGCCAGCGCGGCGTCCGGGTTGGAGCAGAACCATTTGTCGCCCGACAGGCGCCAGCCGCCCTCGGCCTGCGCATCGCGCGCGGCCCGGGTGGTGGTGGCGGCCACGTCGGAGCCGGCGCCCTGCTCGGTCATGAACATGGCGCCCTGGTACAGGTCTTCGAAGACCTGGGTGGTGAGGTTGGGCAGGAAGCGCTCGACCACGGCCGGATCGCCGAACTTGCGCAGCGTGCGCGTCAGCGAATCGGTCATCGACAGCGGGCAGCACAGGCCGAACTCGGCCTGCACGAACAGGTAGGTCAGCGCGTACTTGGCCGCGGCGGGCATCGGCTTGTCCCAGCCGAGCACGCCGCCGCGGTGCGATGCCGCCGCCAGGCCGAACTCGGAAAACGCCACCTTCTCCAGTTCCACATAGGCAGGATGCTTGTCGATGCGCTGCGCATCGATGCCGGTGCGGGTACGGTGCGACAAGGTGGGCTTGTTCTGGTCAGCGGTATGCGCGAGCTCGTCCAGCACGCCGCCGGCCAGCGCACCCATGCGATCGAGGTGGGGCAGCAGGTGGGCGAACAGGTCGGACGGGAGATACAGCGGCAGCAGCGCGCGCAGATCCGGATCGCTGGCAAACAGGTTGACGCCCTGCTGGTCCGGCACCGGATGGGCTGGCGTAGCCGTGGCCGTGGCGGCGGGGGCTGCGGGGGCTGAAACGGCAGTTTGGCGCGCTGCGCTGGTCTGCATGAAGTGTCTCCTGAGTTTGCCGGCACATGATGCCGGGTCGAAAGCCAGACCTGCTCCTGGGCGGAAGCTCCAGGTCGCCGGTAGGCGGTTCTTGCGCTGTTTGGTGGTTTTGCTGCTTCTTACTGCTTCTTTTGTGCTTTTACCGGCTGTTCTGCTGCGCAGCCGTTACATGGCCCACGCGGTGGCGGGCGGATGCGTTGCCTGCATTATTCAAAGCCCGGCGATTCGTGTCTAATTCTAAAATTGGCTTGGTCCATATAATTTTTATATCGCCATGGAATTCCGTCACCTGCGCTACTTCCTTGTGCTCGCCGAAGAGCTGCACTTCGGCCGTGCCGCACGCCGCCTGTCGATCTCCCAGCCGCCGCTGTCGCTCAATATCCAGCAACTGGAAGCCTCGGTGGGCGCCCGGCTGTTCGAGCGCGACAGCCGCGGCGTGCGCCTGACTGCCGCCGGCCGGGCCTTCCGCGAATCGGCCAGCGCGCTGCTGGCACAGGCCGAGGAGGCCCGCCTGCTGGCGCGCGAGATCGAGGCCGGCGCGGTGGGACGGCTGCGCATCGGCTTCGTCGGCTCGATGTTGTATCGCGGCCTGCCGCAGCGCCTGCGCGCGTTCCAGGCCAGTTATCCCGGCATCCAGGTGGCGCTGACCGAACTGAACTCGCAGGAACAGATCGACGCGCTGCTGCACGACGGGCTGGATGCCGGCTTTATCCACACCAACCGCGTGCCGGACGAACTCGCCACCGCGCTGCTGCACAGCGAACCCTTCCTGTGCTGCGTGCCGGACGACCACCCGCTGGCCAGCCAGGCCAACGTAGCGCTGAGCGAATTGCGGGACGAACCGTTTGTACTGTTCTCGCGCAAGGCTTCGCCCGACTACTACAACCGGATCTTCGAGATGTGCGCGGCGCAGGGCTTCTATCCGCAGATCCGGCATGAGGTGCGGCACTGGTTGTCGGTGGTGTCGCTGGTATCGCAAGGCACCGGCGTGGCGGTGGTGCCGGCGGCGCTGCAGCGCTCGGCGATGGCGGGGGCGGTGTTCCTGCCGCTGGCGCAGGCCACGGTGCCGTCGGAGGTGTATTGCGTGTGGAAGGCCGGGCCGGATGATCCGGCCCGGGACCGGTTTCTGGAGATGGTGCGGGAGGTACGGTAGCGCCAGGGAGGTTTCGGTCCCCAAGCGTCGACTTATAGGGAAAACCCCAGCCCAACAAGAAAAATGCCACCTACTTTACCGGCAGGTGGCACGTCAAATACGCGTGGAACGGGGGTGTTCAGCGTGCGAAGAGCTTACCTCCGGGCATTTGTCTTTCCAATAACACAAACGTGTTATTCAAGCCCCCTCCTGAAGCAGGAGGCCTGCGCCAGCCAGGTCTGCGCGCCTGCCGCCAGCCTCAGATTCCTTCGATCGCGACGCTGGCATGGCCCACATCGGGCGCCGCCGCGAAGTACTCGCCAACCAGCTTGCGCCACTCGGCGAAGTCCTCGGATTCGCGGAAATCCACCATATGGTTCTCGACCGTCTCCCATTCCACTTCCAGGGTATAGCGCGTGGGATTCTCGATCGACCTGAGCAGGCGCATGGCGTGGCAGCCGCGGGCGCGCTTGAAGAGCGGGGCCGCCTTGGCGACGCCGGCCTCGAAGGCCGCTTCCGAACCCGGCTTGATCTGGATCTGCGCTATTTCGAAAATCATGTCTTGTGCTCCATGTTTGCGTGGCATGGCTCGCCTTGAGCCGGCCTCGGGTGTGTGCCGACTTGCATTCTATGCCAGGGGACGGCCTGCCGTGCCGCGCGGATGCAAGGCAGCCGGCATGCCCGCCCCAGTGTGACAACCCCGCGAAAGCCAAACGCCAGCATGCAAATCAGCTACAATTGGAACGATTTTCATTTACCAACCCTGGCGTGAGTTTGCCGACCGCGTGCCGCGCGCCAACGGACTGGAAGACTCATGCGGTTGTCTGAACTTCCGCGGCGCATTGCCGCTGTCATCGTATCTGTCGACGACATCACATCGAACGACGCCATCGCCCGTCGCCTGCGCGAACTTGGCTTCGTGCCCGGTGAAGCCGTGCAGGTCATCGCACTGGGACCGTTCGGCATGGATCCCCTTGTCGCCCAAGTGGGCTTTACCCGGTTTGCCTTGCGCCGCTCGGAAGCGGCGCGCATTACCGTGGAAGTGGCAAGCGCTTCCGTCACCAGCATCACGCCGGCGGCGCTGGCTGACGCGCCCGCCGCCAAACGCTCCGTTGCCTGACCGGGCAGTTCCCCCAAGACCATGTCTTTCGCCACCCCGACTTCCGCTTCCCAGCGTCCCGCCCTGCGCGTTGCGCTGGTGGGCAATCCCAACTGCGGCAAGACCGCCCTGTTCAATCGCCTGACCGGCAGCCGCCAGAAGGTGGCCAACTATGCCGGCGTCACCGTCGAGCGCAAGGAAGGCCATTTCGTCTCGCCGGCCGGCCGTCAGGTGCGCGTGCTCGACCTGCCGGGTGCCTATAGCCTGCACGCGGCCAGCCTTGACGAAGCCATCACGCGCGATGTCTGCCTGGGCCGGCGCCCGGGCGAGCCGCGCCCCGAACTGCTGGTGTCGGTGGTGGATGCCACCAACCTGCGCTTGCACCTGCGCTTCGTGCTCGAACTGCGCCGCCTGGGCCTGCCGATGGTGCTGGTGCTCAATATGAGCGACGCTGCGGCCAAGCGCGGTATCCACATCGATCGCGACAAGCTGGCCGCCGCGCTCGGCGTGCCGGTGGTGGAGACCGTGGCGGTCAAGCGCGATGGCGCCGCCAACCTGCTGGCCGCGCTCGACGCCGCCCTGCCGGCGGTGCCGGTCGCCGCGGCCACGGCCGAGCCGGCTTCCGACCTGGATGTCCACCAGGAGGTCAAGCGCCTGCTGGATGCGGCCGTCACCATGCCGGCGCGCACCGCCGCGCTGGACGACCGGCTCGACCGCATCCTGCTGCACCCAGTGTTCGGCCTGATGATCCTGGCCGTGCTGCTGTTCCTGATGTTCCAGGCGGTGTTCTCGTGGGCCGCGCCGCTGATGGACGGCATCGGGGGCGGCGTGCACTGGTTCGGCGAGATCGTCGGCAGCCACCTGCCCGAGGGCATGCTGCGCAGTCTGCTGGTGGACGGCCTGATCGCCGGCCTGGGCAGCGTGATCGTGTTCCTGCCGCAGATCCTGATCCTGTTCCTGTTCATCCTGACGCTGGAAGAATCCGGCTACCTGCCGCGCGCGGCCTTCCTGCTCGACCGCCTGATGATGGGCGCCGGCTTGTCCGGCCGTTCCTTTATCCCGCTGCTCTCCAGCTTTGCCTGCGCGATTCCCGGCATCATGGCCACACGCACCATCCAGGACCCGCGCGACCGCATCACCACCATCCTGGTGGCGCCGCTGATGACGTGCTCCGCGCGCCTGCCGGTCTACGCGCTGCTGATCGGCGCGTTCATCCCGACACGCACGGTGATGGGGCTGTTCAACCTGCAAGGGCTCGTGCTGTTCGTGCTCTATGTGGCGGGCATCGTGAGCGCGCTGGCGGTGGCCTATGTGCTGAAGTATTTCCGCCGCGACCGCACCGACCATCCGCTGATGATGGAACTGCCCTCCTACCGCATCCCCAATCCGCGCGATGTGGCGATCGGCTTGTGGGAACGTGCCCGCATCTTCCTGTCCCGCGTGGGCAAGGTGATCCTGACGCTGACGGTGCTGCTGTGGTTCCTGGCCACCTTCCCGTCGCCGCCGGACGGCGCCACCGCCCCGGCCATCAATTACAGCTTCGCCGGCATGATCGGCCGCGCGCTGGAGCATGTCTTCGCGCCGGTGGGCTTCAACTGGCAGATCTGCATTGCACTGGTGCCGGGCCTGGCCGCGCGCGAAGTCGCCGTGGGCGCGCTGGCCACCGTCTATGCGCTGTCCGGCAGCGAGGACGCCATGGCCAGCCAACTCGCGCCGATGATCGCCGCGCAATGGTCGCTGGCCACCGCGCTGGCGCTGCTGGCGTGGTACGTGTTTGCACCGCAGTGCATCTCCACGATGGCCGTGATCCGGCGCGAGACCGGTTCCTGGAAGGTGATGGCGGCTTCCACCGCCTACCTGGCGACGCTGGGCTACGTGGCCGCCTTTGCCACGTACCACATCGCCCTGATGTTCAGCTAGCCAGCCACACAATCATGAACCTCTACCACGCCTTTGAATCCCTGCTGGTGCCGCTGATCGTGCTGGCCTGCGCGGTCTCCGTGCTGGCGCGCTATGCGCCGCGCACGCGTGAGCGGGTCAAGGCAGCGCTGGCGGCGAGCCTGGGCGGCGCCGCGGCCAGCGGCTGGCGCCAGCGCGTCGTGGCCTGGCTCGCGCCGCGGGCGGCGGCCGGCTGCGCCAGCGGCTGCGACAGCGGCGGCTGCAATACCTGCGGTTCCAGCACGGCGCAAAGCGATCAGCCGATGCCTGGCAAACAGGCGAACGAGCAGATCGTCCGCTTCGTGCCCAAGCGCTGAAACGCTCTCGAAACCCATCGCGAATCCTGCTTCCGGTCCACGCGGGATACACGCAGAAACGGGTACGCCCTGGGTGTGCCGGGCTGGTTTCCAGCCTCTCCGGCGCCCGGCGGGAAAGCATGCCGGGCGCCGCGTCAAGGCACAGGAAGACCGCTTCGCGTATTACATCACCGTGCCCGGAATCGTGATCGACATCGGCTCCAGCTCCGCGCCCGCGTTGCAGGTTGCGGTCACGGTGAAGTCGCCGGCCGCCAGCGGCGTCACCAGGATCTGCGCGGCATTGGCGCCGGGCGCGAACGACACGTTGGCGCTACTGGTCCAGGTCCAGCCGGTGCAGCCAAGGTATGCGGTATCCGCGCCGTAGTTCTTGAGTGTGGCGGTGACCGGAATCGGCACGGGCAGCGACAGCAGCAACTTGAGGGGCTGCGGCCCGGCATAGACCAGCGCCCACTTCGGCTGCTCGGTCACCGTCAAGCTGGCCTTGGGCGTGCCCGATACCTTGGTGCTGGCCGCAGTCACCAGCAGCACGCTCTGTACAGTGGGCGCGCCGATCACGATACCGGAGCTCACCACGGCTTGCCGCGTGGCTGAATTGGCGGAGACGGCAAGCGTCGGCGAAGTGGCCGCGTAGCTCCAGGTCCCGTCGAAATCCGCGGTGGAATCATGTGAATCGCTGCGGATCACGCGGGCGCCAAAGGTCTGTGGATAGCCATTGAGCACCGTGAGCGCGTTGATTGGCGCTCCTCCTTGCGACAGTTCGAGGCGGTACGTGTAGCTGGTGTTTTTCTGCACCGTCACCAGCATCTGTCCACTGACGGGGCTGCCGTTGGGCGCAGTGACTGACACCGTGACCGTGCCGACCGCGGGAGCGGTATCCGAGTTGTTGACCCCGGTCAGCGAGGCGGCGTTCTGCGCCGCACTGACCTGCACGTTGGCGATCGAACTGGCCCAGGCCCAATCGTGCACGGCCCCGCTGACATCCTTGCCGTTGCCGTCGACCAGCGTCGCCGTGACCGGCTGCACCTGGCCGTCGACCAGCGACAAAACCGGATTCGATAGCGTCAGGTTGTAGCTGGCCGCAGCCGGCACGACCGTCATCGTGGCGGTTTGCGCGGGCAACTGCGTGGTGGTGTTGTCGGCCGCCTTGACCGTGGCGACCACCTGGATGGTGGCCGTCCCTACCGCCACGCCTGTCACGGTGGCGTTGCCGTTTGCAATGGCAGCCGGCGCCACGGTAGCCACGGCGTTGCTGGACGAAGTCCAGGCAAAGGCCGTGGATGCAGTCACGTCCGTGCCCTTGCTGTCCACCACCGAGGCCAACATCGAAATGCTGCTTCCCACGCCAACCTGCCCCGCGGTCATCGTGAGCGTCACCAAGTATTTCACCGGCGTGGTGTCGGCCGCGGTGCTCGCGGCAGTGGGCACTGGCGAGCTTCCCCCACCCCCGCCACCGCTGCCGCCGCCGCAACCCGCCACCAGTAATGCCATGCCGGCGCAGGCCAGCCATGCTGGCCACCTCTTGGTGTTTGTCATGATGTCTCCCCCGTATGGCGTCCTGTCCGCACATGCCGAGCCATGCAAAGGCGCAGGTGCCGAATCTCGTTTTCCCGGACGCGCCAGCTGGAAAATGGCGGAATCTGTGGCAGCGTCCTTGTCTAGACTAGACAGGATGTACACACTGCTGTACCGGCCATACGGTTGAGGGGTCGCGGCTTACGTGCGGGGGCGCACATGCTGCTGCGCCATCTGCCATGGCTGACCCTGCGAGGCGTCTCGACCATGCTTGCCAGATGCTTGTCGCCGCGTCGAAAACATGGCCGACAAGTCGGACCCGGTCGGCGGCGTCGGTGGCAGTGGACGGTTATCGCCGGGGACGCGGGAGAAGCATGCGCGCGCTGTCGTCCCTGCGGGCGGCAGCGATCCGGATCATGACGGTTGCCAGGGGGGATGTTGCTGAGGCTTTCTTCAATCAGCATCGCAGCCGGCCGCTACGGGCCGGTCCGAGCTTATTTCAATCCATGCCGAGGTTGGCCTGCTTGAGCTGCTTGACCTGCCTGAGCTGCTTGAGCTGCTTGAGCTGCTTGAGCTGCTTGAGCTGCTTGAGCTGCTTGAGCTGCTTGAGCTGCTTGAGCTGCTTGAGCTACGTTACAGGGCCTTCTTCCATCGCAGTCTCTTTCGAAGAAACCAGCCTAACGAAACGCCGGCTCATCAAAACTGCGCAACTTGCGCGAGTGCAATTGCTCTGCACCGCCCTCACGCAAAATGCGGATCGCCTCCAGCCCGATCGACATATGCTGGCTCACCCGCTGCCGGTAGAACGCATTGGCCATGCCCCGCAGCTTGAGCTCACCGTGCAGCGGTTTGTCGGACACGCACAGCAGCGTGCCGTACGGCACGCGCAGGCGGAAGCCATTGGCGGCAACCGTGGCGCTCTCCATGTCGATGGCAATGGCGCGCGACTGGTTGAAGCGCGCGTATAGCGCCTTGGACTTGAGTTCCCAGTTCCGGTCATCGGTGGAGACCACCGTGCCGGTACGCATGCGGGTCTTCATTTCGTTGCCGGACAAACCCGTCACTCGTACCACGGCCTCCTGCAGCGCGACCTGAATCTCGGCGATCGGCGGCACAGGCACCCATGGCGGCAGATCGTGATCGAGCACATGGTCGTCGCGCACATAGGCGTGCGCCAGCACGTAGTCGCCCAGTTGTTGCGAGCGGCGCAGGCCGCCGCAGTGACCGACCATCAGCCAGCAATGCGGGCGCAGCACGGCGAGGTGGTCGGTCATGGTCTTGGCGTTGGACGGGCCCACGCCGATGTTGACCAGCGTGACGCCGAGCTTGTCCTCGCGCATCAGGTGATAGGCCGGCATCTGCGGCAGCGCGCGCGGACGCAGCGCGTCGTCGGGCTCGGCCTCGCCGCGCTCCTGCAACACGTCGCCGGGTTCAACGAAACGCACGTAGCCTTCGGCGCCCTTCTCGTCTTCGGCCGCCATCAGCGAGCGGCCGAGTGCGATGAACTCATCGACGTAGCGCTGGTAGTTGGTGAACAGCACGAAGCGCTGGAAATGCTGGGGCGCGGTGCCGGTGTAGTGGTAGAGACGCTGCAGCGCCAGGTCGACGCGCTCGCCGGGGAACATCGAAAGCGGCCAGGCTTCGCCGGGCACGGGCTCATAGGTGCCGTTGGCGATGGCGTCGTCGATGCGGCTCAGCTCCGGCAGCACGAAGGAGGCTTCCAGCTCGCGCGCCTGGGTGTAGCTGATGTCCGTGGTGGAGGCTTCGATGACGAAGGGCAGCGGGATCGGCCGCCGGCTCACGCCGACCACCACCGGCACGCGGTGGTAGCGTAGCAGGCGCTCGATCTGGTCGCGGTAGTAGTCCCCCAGCAGTTCGGGACGAGTGACCGTGGTGCCGTACACGCCGGGGTAGGCCACCGTGCCCCAGGATGGCCGGCTGTCGGTGACCATGGTTTCGAGGTTGACCGAGATGCCGAGGTAGGGATAGCAGGCATGTGCCGCGGAAGGCAGTGGCTGTCCCTTGGCAAAGGCATCGAAGCGCGCGCGGATGGCGCCGACCGAGGCATCGTAGATTTCACGGATGCGGGCCAGCGCCGCGTCGGCATCGCTGAACTCGGCCAGCTGATCGGCCGGGTGGGCGGAAGAGAAGATCGAGGCATTCATGGTGTCCATGATACCCCCCCACGGCATGGTCGCAAGATGGCCCACCGCAAATTGACGGGCCTGCGCGCGCTCGCTACACTGCCAGCAGTCTTTCGCGGCACCGCGCCGCCCTCGTCTCGTGACGCGCCCCCCTTAAGAAGGGCTGCGCCGGGTTGCAGTATGTGCTTGCATGGGGAGCCCTGATGGAAATCCGCAATCTGCTGCCAGACGATCTCGAGGCAGCCAGACAACTCCTTGCGGCCAGCGGGTGGGCGCACCGCGTCGCCAACACGGAACGCTTCGCCCGCCTGATCGCCAACTCGCAACGGGTGGCGGTGGCGGTCGATCACGGGGAAGTCGTCGGTTTCGCGCGCGCCTTGTGCGACGATATTTCCAATGGCTACCTGTCGATGGTGGCAGTGGCGCCGAGCCATCGCCGGCGCGGCATCGGCGGCGCGCTGATACGCCACATCGTGGGCAAGGATACCGATATCACCTGGGTGCTGCGCGCCGGGCGCTCGTCCGAGGCGGCCTTCTTCGGCCAGCTCGGCTTCGTGCCCTCGCTGGTGGCCATGGAGCGCCGCCGCACCTGAGTCGCGCACGGCCGCCACCCTGGTGCGCAACGGGCCGTCATGTTACTCGGGCTGGATATTGGCGGCCTTGATGATGCGGCCCCACTTGGCCGATTCCTGCGACTGGAATTTCGCCAGTTCCGCCGGCGTGCTGGTGAACACTTCGGTGCCGGTGGACTGGTAGAAAGTGGCCGCGGTGTCGCTCCTGGCTGCCTTCACCATCATGGCATTGAGCTTGTCCACCAGCGGCTGCGGCGTCTTGGCCGGTGCGTAGGCGGCGAACCAGTAGCTCATCTCATAGCCCTTGACGCCGGCCTCGTCGATGGTCGGCACGTTGGGCGCCAGCGGCGAGCGGGCCTTGCCCGACACGCCCAGCGCCTTGAGCTTGCCGCTCCTGACCTGGGGCAGGCCCGTGGCGGTATCGGTGATCATCATCTGGATCTGGTTGCCCAGCAGGTCCGTTACCGCGAGCGGATTGCTCTTGTAAGGCACGTGCAGCAATTGCACATGCGCCATCTGCTGGAACAGCTCGCCGGCGATGCGCGAGGACGAGCTGCCGCTGCCGAAGCTGAGCTTGCCCGGCTCCTTCCTGGCCAGCGCGATGAAATCTCCCACCGTATTGACCGGCAATTGCGGGTTGACCACCATGATCTGGCCGCCGCGGCCAAGCGCGGTCACCGGAACGTAGTCCCTCACCGGGTCGTAAGGCAGTTTCTTGAACAGGTGCTCGTTGGCCGCATGCGTGGTGTTGGTGGTGATCAGCACGGTGTAGCCGTCGGGGCTGGCCTTGGCGACGTCGCTGGCGGCGATAAAGCCGTTGGCGCCGGGCTTGTTGTCGACCACTACCGTGACCTTGGCATCCACGGTAATGGCCTGGCCGATCGCGCGGGCGAGCTGGTCCGTCGCGCTGCCGGCGGCGAACGGCACCACGAAGCGGATCGGCTTGTCCGGGAATTCCGCGTGCGCCGGCCCGGCCAGCAGCGCGAGCGCGGCGGCGGCTATGCCGGTGACCACCTTCAGGGCGGAAGCGGGCTTGGTATATGCGGACATCTTGGGTCTCCTGTTCGAATCTCGAATCGTTGTGGCTTGCGGTTTGTGGTTCGTGGTTTCTGAATCCGGCTTTCAGGCGCCGGCCAGGCGCGGGGGCAAGGGAATTTCCAATTGCAGCAGCAGGAAGGACAGCGCCTTGCCGTGCGTGTCGAGGTTGAGCGCGTCGTTGACGCCGCCGTCCAGCACGCCGTCGATGACGAAGTTCATTGCCTGCAGCGAGGGCACCAGGTAGCGTTTTACCGCCGACGGCTGGCGGTAGCGGAACAGCGCCGCCACTGCGTCTTCGGTGACATGGGCGACGAGGTGATCGAAGTCGCGCGGGTCGTAGGCGATCACGCTGATATTGGAGCGATCGCCCTTGTCGCCGGTGCGTCCATGGGCGAGCTGGTAGAGCGCGATGGTGGCCTGCGAGGCAGTATCGGTGGTGGTTGCGTTCATGGCAGCAGAGTATGGCTTGCGGTAACGGCGCTGCGCGGCACCAGGCAGGACATGGCATTGAGCCGCGCGCGCAGCGCGGTGCGCACGCCGCCGCCGCCGGCGGGCCCGCAGGTATAGAGGGCGTTGACTTCGCGCAACAGCGTTTCGGCCACGGACTTGTCCTCATGCGCCAGCGCGGCGCGCAGGCGCACATCCCGCGCCTGCGCCTCGCCGGCTTGCGGCTGTTGCAGCAGGCGCCCGCCATCGTCGGCGAACACGCTCAGCACGCCGATCAGGTCGAAGCGGATCGGCACCGCGTGGCCGAGCAGGTCCATGCGCTTGCGCACGATCTGCGCGGCCAGGCGCGCGCGCGCTGCGGCATTGGGGCCGGCGTAGGAGATCTCGGCTTCGGCGATCCAGCCGCCTTCGTAGAACAGGTTGGCCTTGAGCTGTCCGGGCCGCTCGCGGCCACGCACATTGCGCACCGCCACGCGGTCCGGGCCAAGCTGTTCGACCGTGGCCGCGCTGATATCGGCGATCACGTCCGGCGTGAGATAGGCAGCGGGGTCGTGCACCTCGTACAGCAGTTGCTCCTTGACCGTGCGCAGGTCCACGCAGCCGCCGGTGTCCGCCGCCTTGCCCACCTCGATATTGCCGTCTTCATCCAGGCGGACGATGGGATAGCCAACGGCGTGCACATCCGGTACTTCCTTCATGCCGGGGTCGGCGAAATAGCCACCGGTGACCTGCGCCCCGCATTCGAGCAGGTGGCCGGCCATGGTGGCGCGCGCCAGGCGATCCCAGTCCTGCCACGACCAGCCGAAATGCGCCATGGCCGGTCCCACCGCCAGGGCGGGATCGGCCACGCGCCCGCACACGACCACCTGCGCGCCCGCGGTCAGTGCGTCGGCGATGCCCTGCGCCCCGATATATGCGTTGGCGCAAACGAAGCGCGTTTCGGGAAAATCCGGCCCCACGATCCGGCGCAATACGGCACGGCCGGCCTCGTGCGAAAGATCATCTCCCGCCACCGCCGCCACCCGTGGCGGCGCCAGGCCAAGCTCCGCCGCCAGTGCGCGCACGCGCTGCGCCGCCGCATGCGGATTGGCGGCGCCAAAATTGCCGACAATGGGAATGCCGTTGGCCAGGCACAGTCCGAGCACCGGCGCCAGCAGCGCGTCGAGCAGCGGTTCGTAGCCACGGGCGGGATCGCTGCGGCGCGCCAGTTGCGCCAGCGCCAGCGTGCGCTCGGCCAGCGTTTCGAACATCAGCACGGCCGGGCCGCCCGCCGCGATCAGGGATCGCACCACAGGCAGGGCGGCGTCGGTGCGGTCGCCGGAGAAGCCGGCGCCTGAGCCAATCAGCAAAGGGGCGGTCATGGGAAGAAAGCCTGGTGATGGCCTGGGAACAGCCTGTATGGTGAACGGATAACGCCATTCTAGGCGTGCCGCCCTCAACCAAAAAGCGGATAATTTGGATTAATCTATCGATTTTTCAGGTGAATCCGGGGCTACCGGGGATTGCCTGCCATGGGCCCGCTGATGGCCTTCACAGCGCGCGAGGCGCTTGCCAATGAACCTCTCAGTCAAACACTTGCGCGCCTTCGTGGCCCTGGTCACGCATCGCAACTTCACGCGCGCGGCGCAGGCGTGCCACCTGTCGCAATCGGCCTTCAGCGCGCTGATCCAGACCCTGGAGGAACAAGCCGGCATGCGGCTGTTCGAGCGCACCACGCGCCATGTGGAACTCAGCGTCGAAGGGCGTCGCTTCGAGGACGTAGCGGCGCGCCTGCTGGCGGACTTCGAAACGGCCTTCGCGGAACTGCGCGACCATGCCGAGCGCCGCAAGGGACGGGTCTCGATTGCCGCGCTGCCCTCGCTGGCTGCCGGCGACCTGCCACCGATCCTGGCGGCCTTCCATCAGCGCTATCCCGGCATCGCCATCGAACTGTTCGACCTGCTGGCCGACGGCTGTATCGACCTGGTACGGCGCGGCCGCGCGGATTTCGCGCTGGCGCCCGCCCCGGCGCAGGACAGCGACCTGCGCATCGAGCCCCTGGTGACGGACACCTTCCACCTGGTGTGCCCCGCCGATCATCCACTGGCGCGCCGCCGGCGGGTGGCGCCCCAGGCGTTGGCGGGCGTGCCCTTCATCCATCTCTCGCGTACCAGCAGCGTGCGCCAGCACCTGGATGCCGCGCTGCATCCGCTCAGGCTCAACGGCGTGATGGAAGTGGAACATCTCGCCACCGTGGCCGCGCTGGTGGCGGCGGGGTTGGGGGTAACGGTGGTGCCGGCGCTGGCGCTGTTCCAGTTCCGGCAAGAGAGCCTGGCGATCCGGCCGCTGCAGTTGCCTTCGCTGGTGCGGGATATTTGCCTGGTGCGGCTGCACGAGCGCGGCGACTCAGCCGCGGCGGCGGCAATGATCGAAGCCGTGCAGGCGCATTTCATGCGCGGCAAGGGCAACTAGCGGCGACTAGCGGCGTGGCACGGCCTCCGGGCCGCCCGCCCGCTTTAGAAATGCGCCAGGTAGCCTCCGTCCACCGCCAGCACGTGGCCGGTGATATAGGAGGCGGCCGGCGAAGCCAGAAACACCGCGGCGCCCGCAACCTCCTCCGGCTGGCCCCAGCGGCCGAGCGCGGTGCGCTGGCGCAGCCAGTCGGCAACGCTGGCGTCATCCACCATCGGCTGGTTGGGTTCGGTGGCGAAGTAGCCGGGTGCGATGGCGTTGACAGTCACGCCGTCGCGGCCCAGATCGGCCGCCATCGCACGGGTAAGCGCATCGAGCCCCCCCTTGGTCGCGGGATACAACACGTCATCGGCACGCGCCACCTGCCCCGCGATCGAGCTGACGTTGACGATACGTCCATAGCCACCGCGCCGCATCAGTCGCGCGGCATGCCGGCACAAGGCGTACGGCGCCACCAGGTTGGTTTCCAGCATCTCGCGCAGGTCCGCGGCGTCCAGATGCGCCATATTGCTGCGCTTGCGCGCGCCGGCATTGTTGACCAGGATATCGAGGCGGCCGTGGACGGCGTCGACGTGGGCAAAGGCAGCATCGACCGCAGCTTCGTCGGTAATGTCGAGCACCAGCGGCTCGGCGCTGCCGCCGTGCTGGGCGAGTCGGGCCGCGGCGGCATGCACGCGTTCGGCGTTGCGCGCGGCAACGATCACGTGCGCGCCGGCTTGCGCCAGGGCGGCGGCAATCGCCAGGCCCAGGCCTTGCGCGCCACCGGTGACCAGCGCCACGCGGCCTTGCAGGGAAAAAGGTGAGGTAGCCATGCGGCGACTATACCGCAGCGCGCCGCCGCCCCGGCGTCACTCGGCAGGCCCGCCGCTCAACGAAGCAGCGGATCAGCTTGCCGGTCGACGACACGATCGACAGGCGCCACCAGCCGGTCCCAGGCCGACATCGGCAGGGAGGAGGAGAAAGGGTAAAGCGCACGAGGGCGGGCGGCCCGCAGGCGCAGGCCACCGTGCCCTGCTCCTGCCGGTCCTTCGTTCAGGGGAAGGCGGGTATGGCGGGATCCAGCCCGGCGAAACGGGCTTCCGGGTGGGCGCTTTGCAGCAGCGCTTCGATTTCCTCGACGCGGCCACGCGGTACGTCCACCATCAGCAGGATCTTGCCTTCCTCGATGTCTTTCTCGAAGGCCTTGTGCCGGCTGTTGGGTGCAGAGCAGCCAATCATGCTGGAAGCCCAGGCGCCAAACGCCGCGCCGAGCACGGCCAGCACGCCGACCAGGCCCCATTGCGGGTTGTCGCTGACGATGGGGAACAGGGCGACCAGTGCCCCCGCCACAATGCCGATGCCACCGCCAACCATCAGCCCCATCTCCGCGGCATGCACGATGTCGGAAGTCTGGAACAGGTTGGCTTCATGCAGGCCAGTCATGTCGGCGCCATCGCGCGCGATAAAGTGGATATGACTGTTCTCGACGCGAGCCAGCAGCAGATCGTCCATGGTGCGACGGGCGCTCGCCAGATCGGGCAACAACCAGAAGATGCGTTTGCGCATGACTTTCTCCTCGCTTCAGGCCATTTTGCGGCCATTTCGGGCCATCCCGGTCGCGGTGTGCATGCGGAGCCGCCTTCACGCAGTCATGGAAAACATGGAGGTGGAGGTACTTCCGTATCCGCCCAGGGGACGGGGTTACTCATTTGTACGCCAGTCGCGTGCCAAGCGCAAGGCGATGAAGGTGGCATGCCCAGCGCGCATCACGTTGCGTTTTCATCCGTCGGTTTCGCCCATGTCGCCAGCCTTCAGAAAGTGATTGGCAGGCGCACCGTGACCTGCAGATCCGGGGTGTCCCGCGTCAGCCCCGCGCCCACCGATACGTTCAGCGTATAGCGGCTGTTGAAGCGATACGAATAGCCCACCAGCAAGGTGCCCTGCGTGATGCGCACCGAGCCGGGTACGGTTTGGCCGTTCTGCTTGGTCGGCCAGATGATGCTCTGGTCGTAACCGATACTGAACGAGGCATGCTCATTGAGCGACAGGCCCATGCCGAAATTGAAACCAAAGATATCCCCGGGCGCGATCTTGCCGAGGGACTCCTGCTGCCCGTTGAGCACGGTGCGGCTGACATTGTCGCGCGAGAAATTGTGCAGGTAGCTGAAGGTGCCGAAGAACACCGCCGGATCGGTCGGCAGCAGCCACGTAATGCCTGGCTGTATGGCCTGGAAGCCGGTGCCGGTGGGCAGCCCTAGCGGCAGGCCAGTACCCGTCGTATTGCCCACGCAACGTGTCACGCAGTCGGTCACTACGTCGAAGGGGCTCTTGCCGGTAGCGGACTTGTAGCGCAGCCAGCCGATGAAGTACGGTATTTTCTCGTTGCCGAAGTTGAGCTGGTAGCGCACGGTCGCTTCCACATCGCCCAGCCCCGTGCCGCTGGAATTGAAGACGTTATCGACCGCCGTGCCGGTGAAGACCTCGCGGCTGATGGTGGAACCCGAGGTCTCCACGTAGGGCACCTTGACCTCGAGCTCGAGCCGCTTGGTCACGCCATAGCGCAGCGCAAGCTGCTCGATGTAGGTCGAGGTCTTGACCTCGCGGACATCGATCAGCCCGATCAGGACGGCGGGAATGATCGTGTAGCCGACCAGCGCCACGCGGTTGTTGGACGAATAGCCATATTGGAAGCTCGGTTCGAGCACGAACTTGCCAGCGGGCGTGAGTACGCCAGGCTGATCGAAAATCGGTGCGATCGCGGGCGGGGTGGTGTCGGCCTCGGGTGGCTTGCCCACCGGCTGCTCGTCGCCGGCCTGCGCGACCTGCGCGCCGTCGGCTTGCTGCGCCTGTTGTGCCTGTTGCGCCGGCATGGCGCCTTCCTGCGGCACATTGGCGGTATTGGGCAAGGCTTGCATGCCTGCCGCTCCGGCGGCGGCGGCCGCGGCGTTGGTGGCGGTGTCGCCGGGTGTGACGCCGCCGGTGCCCGGCGTACGCTGGCCACCGCGCTTTTTTGCCAGTGCGTCGTCACCCAACACGCTGCGTAGTTCGCGGATGGTGGCTGCTTGCTCCGCCATCGACCGCTTCATCTGCTCCAGGGTGGCCGCCTGCTCGGTCACCTCCCGCTTGAGCGCTTCCAGCTTTGCCGCCGTTGGTCCTTCGTCAGGCGGGGTCTGGCCCTGTGCCATCCCGCCCAGCAACAGCAATGTCGAGCACCCGGCCTGCCGGATGCCTCGCAGCGACCTTCTATCCATTTCGCCTTCCTCCCCCGGACGGCGGACTGCTTAATACAGGGAGTCCGCAACCTGCCTAACGCATACTGCTCCTCTCGTTGCATGTACTACCAATCACAACTGCCCTTCGCCTGCAAGTGCTCAGTGCCGGCTGGCCGCATTCAGCAATGCGTTGTTCAATGTCGAGCTAGCTACCTGGGCGCGGAATGCCTGCAGGGTGTTAACCCCTGCATTGATGGTCACCAGATTCTGTATCGACTGGTTGTTCAGCGTGTTCTGAATTACCGTGGCAGGCGTGCCGGCCAGCATGCTGGCGGCAGCGCTGTTGCCCGGCCCGTTCTGTATCAGGCTCAGTGCACCGTTGGTCGTCACCACGGCGCTGCCGGCCGATACCGCCGTGGCTGGCAGGCTGGTCAGCGTCGTGCCCGGATTGCCGGTCGCGCTGGCACTGGTACCTGTACTGCTACTGCTGCTGCTTGCCGTGCTGCTGCCATTCGTGCCCGTCACGGGGTTGGCGGCCAGCGCGCTGCTTACAGCCGCCCCAGCCCCGGCCCCCGCTCCTGCTGCCACGCCGAGCGCCACGGCCAGCTGACTGGCCTGCGCTGCGGTGATGCGACTCACATCCGGAATAGTAAGGCTGGTTGCCACCACCAGGGCACCGTTAATGAACACGGCGCGTTCGATACCGAACGAAACTTGCAGGCCGGCACCCACGTCGAACCCGCCGCGCAGATCGTCCAGCCGCTCTTGCGCGACCGGTTTCCAGCTCGCCATGGTGGTGCGCGCGGCGTGTACGCGAGGTGCTACAGGTGCTACAGCTGCTACAGCTGCTTCAGGTGCTTCAGCTGCGGCCAGGGTCACCGGCGACGTGGCCGGGCTCGAGCTGGCGAGCGCATCGGACGCCCGATGCGCCGCGGTGCCGGAGGCGGCGCCCGACACGTCGAGGCGCGCAGGTGGGATTGGCTCCCAGTCCGCCGCGCTCACCTCGGTGGCAGACGTGGCGCCGAGGGTTGTGCCGCTATCCGCCGGACGATCCGCCGGCTGCGTCGCGAGGGGTTCTTCCGGGACTGGTGTCACGCCGGCCGTGTTGCCGAGTGCCGCAGCCAGGTAGGGGTTGTCGGATTGTTTGTCGGATTCCGTCTGCACTGCGGGCGGTGCCGTGTAGCCGGCGGGGTCGGTCGCGCCGAGCGTGCCGAGCGCCTCGATCCCCGTGCCTTCGTCCGCCCGCGCCTGCCCGGCGCAGGCTAGGCCCGCGCCCAGCAATACGATCGCAGTGGCCGAACCGGCGCCACTGCGGCGATGCTGCGCGGACTTGGAGGATGCCTGGAACATAATACGTTCCTTAGAAATCGCTACCGCCATGCGAAGGCATGACGGTGAAGAACAGGTTATCCCGGTTGATGCCCGTCCAGTAAGGACCGGTAGGCGCCACGCGCCAGTCGGCCGCCAGGTTGAAGCGAGCGGATTCCTCACGGTTGTGGATGACGAACAGCAAGTGGCTGTCCCAGATCTGCTCGAAGTGCTCACGCGACAGCGCGCGCGTGCCCAGCGCCGGATCGCCGACCAGCACCCGGTCGCCGTGCACCCCCTTGACCACCACAAAATGGTGATACCCGTTCTCCACCACCAGCACGATGGCGGGGACCTGGGTTTCCTCCAGCTTGGACAGCGGCAATTCAAAGCCATCGGCAAGAAAGCCGCGCGACTCCAGGAAGCGCTTCATGTCCAGCAGCGAAAAGCCCTCCTGCCGGATCTTGGCCTGATCGCCGTTGACATACATGTTCTGGAACACCGTCTGCTCGCTGACCGGAAAGCTGTACTGGTAGGTGAGCAGCGTAGCCACCGCGGCAGAGCCGCAGCTGAAGTCGTATTGCTGGCGGATGGTGGTCTTGAACCGGGCCTCCTTGAGGCTGGTCACCCGTACGTTGTAGTAATTCCCGCCATCGCCGGGCACGTAGATGTAATCGGCCCACGCCACCGGCACGCCGGCCGAAGCCAGCAACAGCGTAGCCTGCAGAAGCAGCTTGCGCAGCATCATGGCTTGAACTGGACGTTGATGATGGTCGCGTTCTGGATCAGTACGTTGGAGCCTGTGTTCTGGATGACAGTGGGCAAACCCGAGGCGCCGGCGAAAGAGCCTTCGGCAATGCTGTTTGAGCCGCTGATCACGCGGTTCGCGCTGTTATCCGCCACAGTGCCGCCAAGGCGCATGTCGTTGACCACCAGTTCGGAGCCGCCGCGGATTTCTTCCAGTTTGTCGCTGCCGACGGGCTTGCCGAGACCGGCAAAGACACCGCGCGGAACGCCTCCCCCCGCTACGGCAGCGGGAGTTTGATCCGGGGCCGCCGCGCTGGTATTCATGGCGGTTCCGGCGTTGACCGCAGGCACTGCGGCAGATGGCCCGGCGGGCTGTGGCTCGGCACGGGCTTGCAGGCCGGGCCAAACCAGGATTGCTGTCGCCACCAGGACAGCGGAGCGGACCGATCGCATGTTGGTGTCTCCTTCAGCCTCTTGCGTGCCGTCCCCATCCTGACGATCACACCGGAAGCGGGTCGACGCTTGGTCGATGGGGCATCCCGGAGCACACTGCGCACCGGGATGCCCGACGTTGCCAGAGTCAAGCTGTGCTGGCGGAGCGTGCAGGCGGGCCATCCACCCGCGAAGCACGCTGCCGCGCACGCGCCTTAGTGACCGACGCTCAGGTTGGCCTGGACATTCACGCTTTGTTGCACCAGCGAAGCGAAGCCACTGTTTTGGTTGGCGATCATGATGCCCGCTGCCGACTGGCCAACGCTGGTCATGGTGTTGGACATGTTGAAGGTGCCAGCATCGACATAGTTGGTGCCGCCAGCGCCGCCGGCTCCACCCACTGCGCCATTGCCGGTACCACCGGTGCCGCCCATGCCAGTACCACCAGCACCGCCCGCGCCAGACGTCGCACCAACCGCACCGTTGCCGGCCGTCGCGCTGCCATTGCTGGCCTGGCTCGATGCGCCGCCATTGGTAGCGCTGCCACCATTACCGCCGTTACCGGCCACGCTGGCCTGGCTACCGCCTGCGCCGCCCGTGCCCGTGGCTGCACCAGCCGTCGAGGTTGCCGCGCCGCCGGTACCCGCACCGCCAGCACCGCCAGTGCCGCTCGCGGCACCGCCGCTCGCCGTGGCCGTACCAGCACCGCTGGAGCCGCCGGCACCGCCCGACGCCGTCGCGGCGCCACCAGTACCGGTAGACGCACCGGCTGAGCCGGCACCGCCATTACCGGCATTGCCCTTGGCATGAGTGCCGCCGCCAACGCCAACGCTTGCTGCCAGCGCGCCGCCGCCTTCACTACCGGCGCCGCCGCCCTTGCCGCCACTACCCGACTTCGCAGCACCGAGCGCGCCGCCGCCATCACTGTAGGCACCGCCGCCCTTGCCACCCAGGCCAGCGCTACCAGCGAGCGCATCGCCACCGCTGGCCCTGGCGTTTCCGCCGTCGCCAGCCCAGCCGATGGCCTTGCCACCATTACCGCCGTCGCCGGCAGTGGCGCTGCCGTTGCTCGCATAGCCGGCCGTGGCGCTGCCATTGGTAGCCGAACCGCCAGCGCCGCCGTTGCCGCCAGCGCCGCTATTGCCGCCGTTGCCACCGGTGCCGCCATGGCCCGTGCCGCCATAACCGGCGCCGCCCTTGCCACCGGCGCCGCCACTGGCGTTACCGCTGTTCGTGGCGACATTGCCGATATTGCCGATCCTGACGCCGCTCACCGTGCCTTCCAGCTTGCTGATCGCAATCGCCTTATTGGTATTGAAGGAGTTGGTGAAATTGGCAGTGGCCGTGCTGCCGTTGTTGGCGCCGGCGTTACCATAGCCGCCGTCGAAAGAAACCTTCCCCTTGTTATCGGCGTTGGTCTTGGTGATGGTCTTGGTGCTGGTCTTGGTGACAGTGGTTGTCTTGGTGTCAGTATCAACCTTGCTGTGAGTGCTGTTATCCTGCAATGCCGTGGAGTTTTCGTTCGCCGCAGCGCCGCTGCCGGATTGCGTTGAAGTTGCGGTGGCGGTTTGCGTGTTGGTGCTATCCGCTTTCGTCGGATCACTGGTGTTGGTCGGGTTGGCCCAGGCCTGACCGCCGGCCCCAAGGGCTAAGGCAATCGCCGACGCTAGTAAGGTCTTTTTCATACAAAGCTCCCAGGAGGATTTCACAGCAGCTCAGCCTCTTGCCAGCGCTCGGGGAGAACAATGACTGGAGGCCCGGGTCCGGCACTCGGCCAAACCAGCCTCTCTTTCAGCATAATCGGTGCCAGCCCAATGTCCCGGTCTTGTATTCCCTTGTAATACAAGGGCTACAGAGCCATGCCTTGAGCCTTTATCCAGCTTGCAGAAGGCCCGCGGCGACGCCACCGCTGTGAACCGCACGCGACATGTCACACGGCTGTGACAGGGCTCGACGCGCTACATGGCGAAGAGTTCCCCATGCCGGCGGAAACTCCCCTGCTATCAGTCCTTTAGCAGGGTTCCCAAGGGAAACCCGGGGGCCACCCATGCTGTATCGCAAGTGAAACACCTTTTTCGCCCGGTGCACTGGTCGTCGCTCGTGACGACTCCCCAAACTTCGGACGCGACGCTGCCCGGCAGCCCGGCGCATCTGGACCGGTCCGCCGGCAAGCCAACATTGCGCCGGGCGATTGCGCCGGCTGCTGCCCATGCGCTGCGTGCGCGCAACGCCGTAGCGCCATTTATGTAACGAACAATGCACAAGTGACAACATGGCTAGGCTCTATGTCTGATTTAAAGTACATTGAAGCTGTTTGAGACATGTCACCTATTCGCAAGGGAAACCATGAGTGATGCCGTCGTTCCCCTGTATCACCAGATTTACGTGGTACTACGCCAACAGATTGTGGAAGGCCGCTTCGGCCAAGGCCCCTTGCCGGGCGAAATCGATCTCGCCAAGCAGTTTCACGCTTCGCGCGTGACCATGCGCCGCGTCTTCGATCGCCTGGTTCAGGAAGGGCTGGTGCGCCGCCATCGCGGCCTGGGCACCTTCGTCAATCCGCACCCGATCAAGCCGGTTACGGTCGTCGACGCCGGCGGCCTGCTGGATAACATCATCGACGTGGGGCAGAAGACCTCGGTCAAGGTGATCTCGATCGACGAAGTCCATGCCACCCCGGAAGTCGCCGAAGCGCTAGGGCTGCAACCGGGCGACCCGGTGGTCAAGGTGGTGCGTGTGCGCCATTACGGCAGCCGCCCGCTATCGCACATCACCGCTTATCTTCCGGCCGACCTGGGCCGCGGCCTGAATCGCAAGGACCTGGAGATCACGCCGATGCTGCGCCTGCTCGAGCGCTCGGGCGTGCAACTGGGCCGCGCCAGCCAGACCCTGTCGGCCCGGCTTGCCGACGTGGTGGTGGCACCGCTGCTCGACGTCCCCGTGGGCGGCGCGCTGCTGGCGGTGCGCCGTGTGGTGCTGGACAAGGCTGGCCGCCCGGTGCAATTACTGCTCGGCCAATACCGGCCGGACCGGTATGAATACCGCATGGAGCTCGCCCCCGCCGGCGGCGACAGCGCCAATATCTGGGTGGAAAGCGAGGCGCGAACAGAGCTGCGCGAGTAAGAAAAGCAAGCGATACTGCACGCTCACGATCTTTCCCGAAGGAAAACGCGATGCCTGCTCCCAGCACGGGGCGACTTTGCTCCCCTGCACTCACCTGCCCGGCGCGCCGCGAGGCGCTACGCGGCCTGCTCGGTGCCGCCGCCAGCGTTGTGCTGCTCGCGCAGGCGCCGTTGGCGCGTGCCGAGATCGCCGGCGGCAAGCCGATCCGCATCCTGGTGGGGGCGCCCGCCGGGGGCACCACGGATACGCTGGCACGCACCATCGGCCAGGAGATGGCGCGTGAGCTGGGCCAGTCCGTGGTAGTGGAGAACCGGCCGGGCGCAGGGGGCAATATCGCCGCCGACCTCGTCGCCAAGAGCGCGCCGGACGGCACCACCTTGCTGATGAGCTTCACCAGCCACGCCATCAACGCCACGCTGTACAAGAAGCTGCCGTTCGACCCGATCCAGGATTTCACGCCGATCACGCTGGTGGCCACCGTCCCGAGCGTGCTGGTGGCCACGCCGAGCCTGCCGGCCAACAACATCCCGGAGCTGATCCAGCTGGCCAGAAGCAAGCCCGGCAAGCTGAATTTCGCCATCGGCTCGGTGGGTTCGTCGATTCACATGGCCGGCGACATGTTCAAGATGATGACGGGCACCTACATCGTCAACATTCCCTACAAGGGCACCGCGCCCGCCATCACCGACCTGCTCTCGGGCCATGTCGACCTGATGTTCGCCAGTACCTTCAACGTGCTGCCGCACGTCAGGAACGGCAGACTCAAGGTGCTGGGCGTGACAAGCGCGACACCGTTGCCGCAGTTTCCTGGCGTGGCGCCGATCGGCGCCACCGTCAAGGGGTTCGAGTCGAGCGCCTGGTTCGGCCTGTTCGGCCCCGCCGGTCTTCCGGCCGACACCTTGCAGGCGCTTTACCAGTCAGCCCGCAAGGGCCTCGAGACACCCGTGGTACGCAAGCGCATGGAGCTGGATGGCGCGCAGCCAGTGGGCAATCCGCCGGAAGCCTTCGCCGCTTTCTTGCGCAATGATGTGCAGCGCTGGGCCAGGGTGGTCAAGTACTCGGGAGCCACAGCGGAATGAAGCCGCTGGCCGGGCCCGACCACGCGCCCGCCACGCTGGCGCAGAAGCTGGTTGCCCGCGCCGCCGGCCTCGACGCGGTCACGCCTGGCACGGTGGTGACATGCCGGGTCGACCTGGCCATGTCGCACGATTCCAGCGGCCCGCGCCGGGTAGCGCCGCTGCTGCGCGAGCTGGGCGCCAAGGTATGGGACCCGGAGCGCTACGTGGTGGTGACCGATCATTACCTGCCCGCGGCCGATCCCGAGGCCGAGGCCATCGTTCGTTTCACCCGCGACTGGGTGCGCGAGGCGCGCCTGCCCCATTTCATCGACGGCGAGGGCATCTGCCACGTGGTGCTGCCCGAGCACGGCCACGTGCTGCCGGGCCGTTTCATCGTTGGCGGTGACAGCCATAGCCCCACCGGCGGCGCGTTCGGCGCCTATATGTTCGGCATCGGCGCCACCGAGATGGCGGGCGTGCTGGCCACGGGCGAGATCTGGCTGCGCGTGCCGCACACCATCCGCCTGCAATGGGACGGCAAGCTTGCCGCCGGCGTCTGCGCCAAGGACATCATGCTGTTCCTGTGCGGCCAGCTTGGACTCGACGGCGGCCGCTACGAGGCCATCGAGTACACCGGCACGGCCGTGGCGGCCCTGCCCATGCAGGAGCGCATGACGCTGACCAATATGAGCGCCGAACTGGGTGCGCAGACCGGCCTGATCGCACCCGATGCCACCACGATGGCCTGGCTGGCCGAAGCGGGCGTGCCCGCCGCCACGCTCGACGCCATCACGCTCGCGCACTGGCGCACCGAGCCCGGTGCCACCGTGCTGGCCAGCCACCGCTTCGACGCGGCCACGCTGGCGCCGCAAGTGGCCGCGCCGCATTCGCCGGCCAACACCGGCCCCGTCGGCCAGGCTGCCGGACAGGGCGTGGATATCGCCTACCTGGGCGCCTGCACCGGCGCCAAGCTGGAAGATATGCGCATGGCCGCCAGCGTGCTGCGTGGACAGCGCGTGGCGCCCGGCGTGAGCCTGCAACTGGCGCCCGCCTCGCTGCGCGACCAGCGCCAGGCCGAGCGCGAAGGCACCTTGGCCATCCTGCTGGATGCCGGTGCGCAATTGCTGCCCAATGCCTGCAACGCGTGCGCGGGCTACGGCCCGTCCCGCTTCCCGCCCGGCAGCCGCGCCATTGCCTCCACCGCGCGCAATTTCGCCGGCCGCATGGGCGACAGCGGCAGTACGGTCTGGCTGGCTTCGCCCCTGACGGTGGCGGCATCCGCCGTCACCGGCAGCATCACCGACCCGCGCGGAATGTTGTCATGAGTCCGCTCCCCATCCCGCCCCCGCCCCTGCCCGGCGGCCGCATCTGGCGCTTTGGCGACAATGTCGATACCGACCAGATGGCGCCCGGCATCCATATGAAAGGGAGCGTCGAGGAGATCGCCCGTCACTGCCTGGCCGGGCTGCGGCCGGAGTTTCCGACCACGGTGCGCCCCGGCGACCTGCTGGTGGCAGGGCGCAATTTCGGCGCGGGCTCCTCGCGCGAGCAGGCGCCGCAGGTGCTGCGCCTGCTCGGCCTGGCCGCGGTGATCGCGCCGTCCTTCGCCGGGTTGTTCTACCGCAATGCCATCAACCTCGGCCTGCCGGTGCTGACCTGCCCCGACACCGCGCGGCTGGTGGATGGGGGCCTGGCGCGCCTTGAGCTGGACCGGGCTTGCCTCCTGCTGCCCGACGGCAGCCGGGTGGCATGCGAACCGATCCCCGACTTCCTGCGCGCCCTGCTGCGGGCCGGCGGACTGGTACCCCACCTGAAGGCCAGGCTCGCGGCGCAGCGCTGAAGCGCCGGCCGCCCGGGCTCATGCCGGGCGCCCGCTGGCGCACTGACGCAGCAGGGCGATGACTTCCTCGTCGGTGGTCTGGCGGAAATCCAGGTAGAAAGCACCCACGGCGCCGAAGCTGGCCGGCACGCGCAGGCAAATCACCTGGTCCGCCGCCGCGCGCAGGCTGTCCAGCCCTTCCTGCGAGGCGACCGGCACCGCCGCCACCACCAGTTTTGCGTCCGCATGGCGCACGCCCTCCAGCGCGGCCCGCATGGTCGCGCCAGTGGCCACGCCATCGTCCACCACGATCACGGTGCGGCCGGCCATGGCTGGCACGCTCGCCCCGTTGCGATAGCGTTGCTGCCGGCGCACGATCTCGTCGAGCTGGCGCCCGCGCTCGGCATCGAAGGCACCGCTCTCCAGTGCGCGGCGTGTCCAGGGATCGTCGTTGGTCACGGTGTGCGGCGCGCTGCCGTCGGCTGCGCCTTCCACCACCGCGCCCAGTGCCAGCTCCGGGTAACCGGGGGCGCCGATCTTGCGCACCAGCAGGATGTCGAGCCGCCCTTCCAGGATGCGAGCCGCCTCGAAGGCGACAGGCACGCCGCCGCGCGGCAGGGCCAGCAACAGCGGCGGCTCGCCCGCCGCGGCGGCACCGAAGCCCAGTCCGGCCAAGTGCCGGCCAAGAAAGATCCCGGCTTCGCGTCGATCGGCAAAGCACGGCGGCAATAGCGTAGCGCTGGACATGGCTGACTCCTGCAATGGGTCGGTCGGGCCGGGTCGCGGCAGGCCAGTGCGGTGGCAACGCTACCCGCGGCGCAACGGCTTCGAGGCAGCCCTAGCCAAATATAGACGGATAAGGCGGGCGAATCGAGGTGTCCGGCAATGCCGGGAACACAAGGAAGGAAGTCATGGCGCGTGAGACGCAGGAATCGCACGGCACACGATGCAAGCGCCCCCGGCAGCCCAGTGGTGGGGGCGATTGGGCGCGATTCCGAAACAGTGTATTTTGCCGGGCGTGGGTTTTCTTTCGGGCGCTTGTGGATAAGATGGCTCGGACCGATGGCAGCCACACGGATCGCCATTTCACCAGCGCCCGCCATGCCGAATTGCCGCGCGGCGGGCGCCGTCAGGACCAGCGAGAACGCACATGAGCACGCATCACAAATCCAGCCACGAACCCCATCGCGAGGATCACGTCGCCACGGACGCCAGCAGCCTGGGCCTCGACATCCCTTTTGGCTCGCTCGATGCCGCGGCGCTAGCCGAACTGCCGTACACCTTCCGCCCCACCGGCAGCTTCACGCGCTACTATAACGAGTGCTTTAGCTAAGCCAGGCTGCGCCTGCCGCCCCGGTTCGACGACGCGGGCCGGCAGGCTCCCGATGTCAGCGGGTACGCTTGGCGTCCTCCCTGGCGTCACCGTAAGCTGCACGCGTCTTGCCGACAATCTGCTGCGCCTTGCCCTTGACCTCGGTCGTGGTGCTGCCGGTCACCTTGCCGGCGACCTCCTTCAGCTTGCCCTTGGCTTCCTCGATACGGCCCTTCAATTGATCCTTGTTCATAGTCGGCTCCGGTTAGCGACGATATAGGATTGAACCGTCCCCCGGCATTGCACAACGGCAAGCTGCCGTGCCCGTGCCGCAGCCGCGTCCACTTGCTTGAACAGGGGGCGTCGGTATCAGCCTAGACAGCCGCTGCGCCTTCGCTTGTCAGACGGAGGCTGTAACCCGTGTAGGACGAGTGCCCATCTATCGAGCCATGGAGCCATGGAGCCATGGAGCCATCGGACAGTGAGCGGGAAATGAAAAGAGCGCCTCGCGTGGGACGCGAGGCGCGGGCCGGCAACAGAATTCCGGCAGGGACGCACATAGCCCGACGGGGAAGTAAGGCTATGGCTGGATTCTATATCATTTTTATCAATTAAAAATACGAAGTAACTTTCATATTTACACCACCAACCGTGTCGTCCCCCGCGCGACGGCAGCGCGCGTTTCGCGTGCACGCGAAAATACTGGTGATGGCTCAGGCCCTGCGGTTCGCAGCCCGCGATAGTGGACGGCCGCAGCTGCCAGCCATGTATCCCTTCGGCAGTTCAGCGATGCCCTATCATCATTGCGTTTTTTCCCGGCATTAAGTTGCGCTTTGGCAGCTTTTCAAAGAATAATGAAATCAATACGATACGTTGCGCCCCAGCCCTGCCTGGCGCGCGTCGCAGCAGTCGACGGGGCCCTATGACCGATCTGCGCTTTTATTCGACCAAGACCGCCGCTGAGATGCTGGGCGTGTCCTTGCGCACGGTCCAGCTCTGGGTCGAGAACGGCCGTTTGCCCGCGTGGAAGACCGACGGCGGGCATCGCCGGATCCCGGCTGACGCGGTCGACCGCATGGTGGCCGACCAGCGCAGCCAGACGGCGGCAACAACGACGCCCGCTGCGCCGGCCGCAAGAGCCTTTCGCGTACTGCTGATGGAAGACGACGAACACCTGCTGCAGATTTACCGCATGGCGCTTGAAGCCCTCAGCCCGTCAGTCGAAATACTCGAGGCCGCCAACGGCTACGATGGCCTGCTGCTGATCGGCAGCAGCAAACCCGACCTGGTCGTCCTGGATCTGATCATGCCCGGCATCGATGGCTTCCGGTTGTGCCGGACTCTCGACGCGCAGCAGGAATTTGCCGCAACCCGGATCGTCGTGGTGACTTCGCTGGACAAGCATGCGATAGCGGACCGCGGAGGCATTCCCGCGCATATCCGCGTCTTTTCCAAGCCGATCCCGATGTCGGTACTGCAGTCGCTGGTCGTGACACTGCGGGTCAGCCCAGGCGCTGCAGGCTAGGACAGGCAAGGGCGGAATTCAGCGCCGCCATTGTATATCATATTTGCACATTTCTTGAGGCGGCTGGTTTCATATTTACGTGTGCCGCCGCTACCGCTCACACGCCAACCGGCCGGCTTGGCGGCGGCCGAACTCCATGGCGCATAGCACGCCGCAGCGCGGCCATGCCACGGCGGGAATTCAAGACGTACCCATTTCTGCGCGGATGCCCAACCCCTGTCGCGTACCCGTTTCTGCGTGAGTGCCGCCATGCCCAGGAAGCCGGGTGTACCCGTTTCTGCGTGACGTAGTACAAGCGGCAACCGGCCTGCAATACCGCCTGCATGCGGAAGGCGGCGGCCGCGCGGCGATCTCAGGGAAGCCCGTTCGACCAGGAACAGGTGGCGGCGCACGCCCTGTCGTATCGCACCAGCACGGAGAATGAGGTAGCGCCGGGCACCAGGGCCTGCAGCGCCAGCACAGCGAGGATAATCGGCATCATCACGCCTCCCGTGGTTTCGAGCGCACGACCTCGGGACCCCGTGCAAGGTTTGTGCCACTACGCAAGACGGTGCGCACGGCCACTGGCGCCGTGCACGCCGTCTCGCACGCACTGCCGCGGGGAATACGGCCGCGCCTGCGCACCCGCGGCCAGCCGCCGCGCCCCTGCGCGGTGCAGCGCCGGGCATGGCCTTCCACCCGCGCGCGGCGGTGCGCGTGGCACAGCCATTGCATGCATGCAAGATCGCATGCAAGCGGGAGCACATGCCTCCCGCGCCCGTTCAGGCTGAGGCCTGGGGCAAGCAAATCCCTGGAGGAATGCCATGACCCAGCTTTGCAATGAGGCGCGGGCGCACTGCGCCCGCAATGGCTCAAGCTGCATGGCCTGGCACTGCCGGCGCACGCTGAGGCCCGCGTGATCGAACAATTCCTGCGCGTTGCCACGCGGCCATCGGCGCTGCTGACAGGGGCGGCCGCATGAGCAGCGTGGAAATCCGCGTTGCCTCGCGCGCCGAAGCAGTTTATGCGCAATTGCGCGACGATATCTTCGAGTTCCGGATGCTACCCGGCGACCGTTTCACCGAAGGCGAGATCGCCATGCGGCTTGGCGTGTCCCGTACGCCTGTCAGGGAGGCGCTGCAGCGGCTGCAATCCGACGCGCTGGTGCGGGTGTACTTCCGCAGCGGCTGGGAAGTGGTGCCGCTCGATTTCACACGCTTTGACGAGCTCTACGCGTTGCGCAAGCTGATCGAAATCAACGCCGTGCGCAGGCTGTGCTCAGACGCCATGCCGGCGGTGGATCGCGGCGCACTGGCGCAGCTCGTGCCGTTCTGGTGCGTGCCGCAGGACGAACGCCTGGAAGACGGCCGCCTGGTGGCGCAGCGCGATGAAGACTTTCACGCCGCGGTGGTAGCCGCGGCGGGCAACCGCGAGATTGCGACCGTGCACCGTCAGGTGACCGAGCGCATCCGCATCGTCCGCCGGCTCGATTTCGCCTACGCCGCGCGCGTGACCGCCACCTACGAGGAGCACGCCGCCATCCTGCGCGAGATCCAGCGCCAGCGCGCCGAGCAGGCCGTGCTGCTGCTGACCAGCCATATCGAGGAAAGCCGCGCCGTAGTACGCAGGATCACGCTGCACCGCTTGCAAACGATACGCAGCGGCGGCGCGAATGCGCGCCAGTAGCGGGGCCGCTTTTTTTCGGCAGCGTACCTGTTTCTGCGTGGCCCCGAAGACCATCGGCGGGCCCGCGACAAGCGTATCGGGCAGCGCTGCATGGGCAAATCCTTGCGAGAGTTATTTCCGATGTAACGCCACATTACGGGACCGGCAGCGGCCCCGTTATCTTTCCAGGCTGCCGCGGGCCGCGCGGCCAAGCCCGCGCACCCAATGCCGGCAAGGCCTGGCGGGCGGCGAGCGGGGGCCGGCGCTGGCATGCCGCGCAGGACGCCTCGCCTTGCGCAACTGTGAGCAAGCCTTACAAGTGCAAGCACACCGGCACCGGGCCGCTGGCTACAGTGATGCCATGTTCAATGCGAAGCCAGTCACGGAGCCCCCGACATGAAACGCGCCATCGCCCTGGTTGTCCTGCTCTCTTCCGCAGCGGCCCTGCTGTCTGCCTGCATTGTGGTACCCCCGCGCGGCGGTCCGCCGCCGTATCGCTACCACGACCGTTACGACCGTTACTAAGCGGCCTCCGCTAGCACGCACGACAGCACCGATCGCATCCAACGCGCCCCTTCACATCCCTGGAGTTGAATCATGAAACGCCAACTGCTGCTTGCCCTCGCCACCCTTGCCACCGGCGCCGCGCTTGGCCTGGTCTCGCCGGCGCAGGCCCAAGCCTATCCCCCGGGCTACCGCGGCGACCCGCACATGCGCCCGGCCCCGCCGCCGCCGCGTTATGAGCCGCGCCCGGCGGCCCGCCAGGGCTATGCCTGGACACCGGGACACTGGACGGCCACCGGCGACCGCTACGACTGGCGCGGCGGCTATTGGCAGCGCGCGCGGCCGGGCCAGCGCTATGTACCCGCACGCTGGGTGCAAGGCCCGCACGGCGGCTGGGCGATGCGGCCCGGCTACTGGGTCCGCTAAAGGCAAATCCCGCGCCATGACCCAATCGTCCCCGCCGCCGCGAGGACGATCTCATTCCAAAGCGCGCGTCCTGCGCGCTTGCCTCACCCGCCGCATACACCAGCTCTCGCGGCTCTGAGTGTGTGCTAGGGAACAGTCTCCCCCGCAGCAGGCCAATACAGTCACGACACTACCCGTCACTCGGCTCGCCGCGAGGGCGAGGCAGGCCTCGCCCCATGTGAAGGAGACATGCCATGCCAGACGGCAAACAGATCGTACCGGTCATCCCGCGCGGCGGCAGCAGCGCCGCGGCGCGCTGCCATGCCTTCGCCGGGTTGACGGACTTCCGGGCCCATCATCGTCATGCGTGAAACGAACATGGTAACGCCGCAATTCACACCGTCATCTGCGTCATCTGCGTCATCTGCGTCATCCGCGCCGTGGCGGCGGCCTCGCGTATTCGTGGCGGGACATCGCGGCATGGTCGGCTCGGCCATCGTGCGCGCGCTGGACGCATGCGGACAGACCGAGACGATCACGCGCGGGCGCGCCGAACTCGACCTCGCCGACCAGCAGCAGGTACGCGGCTTCTTTGCCAGCGAAACCATCGACACGGTATACCTGGCTGCCGCCCGCGTAGGCGGCATCCACGCCAACAACATCTATCCCGCCGAGTTCATCCACCAGAACCTGATGATCGCGGCCAACGTCATCCACGAGGCGTGGCGCGCCGGCGTGAAACACCTGCTGTTCCTCGGTTCGAGTTGCATCTATCCGAAGTTCGCGCCCCAGCCCATTGGCGAAGCGGCGCTGCTGACAGGGCCGCTTGAACCGACCAACGCGCCCTACGCCCTGGCCAAGATCGCCGGCATCGCACTGTGCGAGAGCTACAACCGCCAGTACGGCACTGACTACCGCTGCGTGATGCCGACCAATCTTTACGGACCCGGCGACAACTACCACCCCGACAACAGCCACGTGATACCAGGGCTGCTGCGGCGCTTCCACGAGGCCAGCATGGCGCACGCGCAACAGGTGCCGGTGTGGGGCAGCGGGGCACCGCTGCGCGAGTTCCTCTACGCCGACGACCTCGCCGCGGCCTGCCTGCACGTGATGGACTTGTCCGAAAATGCGTACCGCAAAACCGCGCCGGCCGGCTTCCTGAACGTCGGCAGCAACGAGGAAGTCAGCATTCGCGAACTGGCCACGCTGGTGGCACAAACGGTGAGCTTTCGCGGCGACATCGTCTTTGACAGCCGCAAGCCAGACGGCACCCCGCGCAAGCGGCTGGACTGCACGGCGCTCGCCTCGACCGGATGGCAGCCCGCCGTGTCGCTGCGCGACGGTCTTCGGCTCGCCTACCTGGACGCATTGCAAAGCGGACGTCTCGCCTATGGCACGGCGCCGGCCCAACCCGCGGAAGCCTGACATGAGGCCACTGCATCGCCATTTCGAAAAGCGCGCCCGGTCCCCGGCCGTCGCCTCCGCCACCGCCACTGCAACCGGCGCGGCAACATCCGCGGGCGGGCTCTGGCCAGGCCAGGTTGTCTTTCCCACCGGCAGCGCGGATGCCGGCACCTGGCGGCGCCGGCTGCAACTGGTGCGTGCCATCGTACTCAGCCCCGGCGCACTGGTGGTGCTGGCCGGTCAAACCCGGCTGGACAACTGGACCATGCTGCTGGCCAGCATGGCACTGGGGCGGCGGCGCGCCGCCTTCTTCCACGGCGCCGCGTTCGCCGGCGTGCCCAGCCACTTCGGCGCGCTCGCCGACGCCATGCTGCTGCGCCATTGCCAGGGCGTCTTCGTCGGCAGCGAGCGCGGCTGCGCGCGCGCCATCGCCGCCGATGTGCCACCGCGCAGGATCTTCGTCTGCCGGCCGCCCGCGGTGCTGCCGGACCGGTTCGATGCCGGCGCCGCGCTGCGCGAGCGCGTCGAGCATGCGCCCGCGCCGCATGCGCCGAATTTCCTGCATGTGGGCACCCTCACGCACGCGCCGGCCCTCTTGCTGCTGCTGCGCGCCTTTGCCGCCGCGCGGCAGGCGTGGCCGGCTGCCACGCTGTCACTGGTCGGCACCGGCCCAGGCTACGGCCGGCTGCGCGCCGCGGCCGATGCGCTCGGGCTGGGCGCATCGGTACGCTTCCTGGGCACCATGGCACAGCCGGATTTCGCGATCGAATACCGCAAGGCGAGTTGCCTGGTCCTGCCTGACGCGGCGCAGCGCTGGCATCCGCTGGTGCGCGAAGCACTGAGCTACGGCTGCCCGGTGTTGGTCAGCGTCAACAACGACGACGCCGGTGAACTGGTACGCGACGGCGTTACCGGCTTGTACTTCAAGGCTGGCGATGTGAACGCGCTGGCAGGGAGCCTTGCGCAAGTGCCCAGGCATTTCGCCGATGCCGCCGCCACCGCGGCCCGCTGCCAGGCCGCTGCGCTGGAGGACACGCCCGCCTCGGCAGGCAGGGCCATCGCCGCCGGCTGCATGCGGATCATGGCTGCGGCGGATTAAGGGTCAAGCGCGCACCGGACCGGAGCACCGACGCAAGCCGATACCATGAAAATACTGATGTACTGCCTCAACTACGCACCCGAGCTGACCGGCATCGGCAAGTACACCTGCGAGCAGGCCGAGTGGCTGGCCGCGCGCGGGCATGACGTGCGCGTCGTCACCGCGCCGCCGTACTATCCGGCCTGGCGCGTCGGAGATGGCTATCGCGCCTGGCAATACCGCCGCGAGCAGCGCGGCCGGGTGCAGGTGCATCGCGCGCCGGTCTGGGTGCCGCGGCGTCCCGGCGGCATCACACGGCTGCTGCACCTGGCAAGCTTTGCCTTGTCCAGCCTGCCCAGCCTGCTATGGCAGTTACGCTGGCGTCCGGACGTGCTATTCGTCGTGGAACCCCCGCTGATGTGCTCGCCTGCGGCGTTGCTCTTCGCCAGTTGGAGCGGCTGCAAGACCTGGCTGCACGTGCAGGACTACGAAGTCGACGCTGCCTTTGCGCTGGGACTGCTGCGCCGGCCCTGGCTGCGTCGCCTGGCGCAGCGCGTGGAACATCGGCTGATGGCACGCTTCGACCGGGTCTCGTCGATCTCGCCGGCCATGGTCTCGCTGGCTTGCAGCAAGGGCACGCAAGCAGAACGTGTGGCACTGCTGCCAAACTGGATCAACCTGCGGGAAATCAGTGCCGGCAACGCCGCCCTGGCCCGGCGCACGCTGCAGATCCCCACCGAGGCCGTGGTAGCGCTTTATTCCGGCAATATGGGGGCCAAGCAGGGCCTGGACATCATGGCTGAAGCGGCGCGCCTGCTGGCGGACCACGAGCGGCTGCACTTCATTTTCTGCGGCGACGGTGCCGGGCGGGCGGGGCTGGAAGCTGCCTGCGCGGGACTGCCACGGGTGCGCTTCCTGCCTTTGCAGCCGGCCGCTATGTTCGCATCGCTGCTGGCCGCCGCCGATATCCACCTGCTGCCGCAGCGCGCCGGCGCCGCCGACCTGGTCATGCCCTCCAAGCTGACCGGCATGCTGGCCAGCGCTCGCCCGGTCGTCGCCACCGCGGAGCCGCAGACCGAGCTTGGCCGCGTGGTCAGCCAATGCGGCATGCTGGTGCCGCCCGGCAACGCTGCCGCGCTCGCCGGCGCCATCGACTCGCTGGCCGCGCAGCCTGCGTTGCGCGCGCATCTGGGCGACGCCGGCCGCCGGTGGGCCGAACAGCACCTGGACCGCGACATGGTGCTGGGTGAGCTGGAGAACGCCCTGCTCGCGCTGGTCAGGCTCGCCCCCGCGGCCGCGACCACGGCTGCCGGACTGGGCGGAGAATAGGGCGCACCGCGCTGCGTTTCGCGGGCGCAAGGCGCTCCTTCGCAAGTGGCCGCCAATGTACCGGGAGCAGTGCTCCCACACTGCACGCTACCCCTGCCCCACAGCCAAACCCACCCGGTGCCGAACACCAGCACCAGGCCGGCCTCCAGCTTGCTCCCCCCTATGAGTCGGTAGCATGGCCATCGGACGAACCCCACTCGTCCAGAGGTAGGAAGCCAGACTCATCCTTTTGCACTAGTCCTCTTTGGTAGTCCACCCGGCCCCTTGGCGCCAGTGCAAAAAATACACGCTCGCGAGTCAGGTTTCAAACTTGGAGCAAGCCCGTACCAGAAGATAATCCACCGCCCCCCGAAAGGGTGAAACCAAGTCGGAATTGGCGCGCATGGCGAGAGCTTCCGTTTCAACGCTGAAACTTTCTCAAATCGATTTGTTGCAGGGCTGAAACTCCGGCGAAAGGCATTTGAATGACGCTTGAATAACTCTGCGAAGCCTTTACCATCAACGATTTCTGGATTGTGAAAAATTCCTCAATCATCCTTTCGACAGGCTGAGAAAGGAGCGCTTGCATTCCCTCCAACCAGCCCATAAGATGATTTTAAGCCTGTTATGGAGGCAAGATTTCTCGGGGTAGGGTTCGGGTCATTCTTCTGGCTGCGCGGACAAAGTTCCATTTTAAACGGGACGTGTCGCAGTACGAAGGCACGGGGTTTCAGCATACATTGCGGGCGCCGCCGGCGCGCGCAATGCGGCCTGGCATTCCGTCACGCAAAAGCGTCCCGCACTCCCTGTCCCGATTAACGGGGAGTCATAAAAGCATGAACGCGTTGCTGATTGAGGAGCATCCTTTGCTCAGTCTCGGGCTGTTTCAAATGCTCGAGAACATCCACGGTGCCGGGCACGTCATTAGCCTCTCGCCCACCGATATCGCCCACCTTGATAGCAGTCATCGCAACGCCGACCTGCTGGTGTTCGGCATGCCCGCCGATACCGCCTCCGGCTGGCAGTTGCTGGACCGCGTACGCGACCTGATCTCGCCCAAGCGCATCCTGGTGCTGGCCGACTCGCTACCGCTGTGGGTAGCTTCAGCCGACAGCGCGCGCAGTATTTGCGGTTGCCTGCCCAAGTCGGCATCGCTGCCCGTGATCGAGGCCGCCATCCGCATGGCGATCTCGGGTAGCCATGGCTTGATGCTCGCCACCGACCCAGGCGTGGGCGCAGCACCTGCCGCATCGCGTTCAGCCCTGCCGGCGACGGCCTCGCTCGCCTCCGCATCGCCATTGCCGCTGGCTGTTGCCGTGCAAGCCGATCCGCACGCAGCCGCCGCCTGTGCCGCGACACCGCGCTCGGCACTGCGCAGTGCGCTGGCCAGCGCGCAATCGCTGTCAGCCCGCTCCGATGACGCGGAGCCCAGCTACGACGAGGCCGAGATGCTCAAGATCACGCCGCGCCAGTATGAGGTGCTGGTGCTGCTCGCACGCGGACACCCGATCAAGACTGTCAGCCGCATGCTCAACATCTCGGTGGCGACCGTCAAGAGTCACGCCTGCACGCTGTACCAGCGGCTCAAGGTCCGCAACAAGGGCGAGGCCGTCTACGCAGCGCTGCAGCGCGGCGCCACGCTGGACTGGGTCAGCGGCGACGAGCGCGTGACCACCATGGCGTTGGCAAGCACGCGGCGTAGCGAAGCGCACGGAGCCAGCAGCGCTGCGCTCTGAGTGCCTGGTTGGGTAGGGCGGCGGTGCCTGAGCGCACCGTCAAACGTAGCGGCGCCCGACGCCGCTACGACAGAGAGAGCCGGGCGTCCCGACGCACCGGCCAGCGAGGAGATCGGCAGGCGCAACCGGTCCATGGCAAGCGCGCTCACCAGCCTTGGTGCGTGCGTTGCCGCGAATCGATCGGCCGGCCACGTCCCTGCCATGGAGGCCACCATGCCAGCAAGCACATTCCTGCCGAGCTTCTCGCTCTGCATCTGCACCCGCGATCATCCTGCCGGACTGCAGCGCACACTGCAGTCCGCGTTTGCCTCTTCGATGGCGCCGCACCAGATGCTGGTATCCGACGACAGCACCAATTACGAAACGCGCCGGATGATGCGCGCCGAATTTCCCGCCGTGAAGTATCTGGAAGGGCCGCGACGCGGGCATGCAGCAAACCGCAATCGCATGCTCCCGGTCATTACGGGCTCCCATGTGCTGTTCATCGACGACAAGACCGTGCTTGGACAGACGTTCCTGCAGCAAGTGGCCGAGCGGATCGCGTATGACAATGTCTATCGCCGCATCGGCGCCGGCACCGCCACGCCGCTGATCGTCACCGGCACCAGCCTGAACGATGGGCAGAAGTCCAAGCCGAAGAAAAGCTCGTTCCTGGGCTTTCCCTCGCTGAACTACTGCCATGGCGAGCGCCTCTGCTCGGTGGTGCTGCACAGCACGGTGTTCCCGTCCGAATTGTTCCGGCACGTCGCGTTCGACGAGCGGCTGACCGGTGGCTATGACGTGATCGACCTGGCCAGCCGCGTCGTGCTCGACGGCGGGTGCCGTATCGAACTGCTGCCGAGCGCCGCGAACCAGCATATTGCCGTAGCCGAGCCGGCCGATGCCGGTTACCTGGCGGAGGCATCCCGCATCTACGCGACGCTCCACCGCTACAGCCACTACCAGCACCGCCATGGAAAGGCGGCGATCTTCCTGCTGCTGGCGCTGCCGCACAGCCTCGCATCCAACCTGCATCGATCCGGACTGCGTGGCACGACCGCCTTCTACGCCACCGCCCAGTCGTTGTGGAACCATCTGCGCAGCCCTTCCCGCCCCGGCTTTGCCGCCAGGCCGGACGACATCGGCGCGAACCTGAGGCAGGGCTGAGCCCCCTTGCGTACCCGTTTCTGCGCGCGCATCGACGGGCGCCGTTCCCACCCAGGTTGAATGCGGCGCCGCACTATGTGTGCTAGCAAACGGTTATCCCTATGCGCCGGCGCTACAGTCCCAACGTCGGCCTTTGTCCGCATTGCACGCGGCGCGGCGCGCTTTGAGTTGCTTGGCAAGGATCACACTCACCGGACATCAGAACGCTATGGGCGCAAACGAACTGGAACCTCTCGGCCATCTGGCAGCAAGCAGCCTGGCCACGCCACAGGATCATCGGCCGCGGCGCGCGCTGATTACCGGCATCACCGGCCAGGATGGCTCATATCTGTGCGAACTCCTGCTCAGCAAGGGGTATGAGGTGCATGGCATCAAACGGCGCAGCTCGCTGTTCAACACCGAGCGCATCGATCACCTCTACGAGCACCCGCAGGCCGAAGACCGCCGCCTGATACTGCATCATGGCGATATGACCGACACGGCCAGCCTGGTCCGCGTGGTGCAGCAGTCGCAGCCAGACGAGATCTACAACCTGGCGGCGCAAAGCCATGTGCAGGTCTCGTTCGAGCAACCGGAATATACCGCCAACACCGATGGCCTGGGCACGCTGCGCCTGCTCGAAGCCGTCCGCATCCTGGGCATGGAAAAGCAGACTCGCTTCTACCAGGCGTCCACCTCCGAACTGTACGGCCTGGTGCAGGAAATCCCCCAGAAGGAGACCACCCCCTTCTATCCACGCAGCCCCTACGCCGCTGCCAAGCTCTACGCCTACTGGATCACCGTCAACTATCGCGAGGCGTACGGCATGTATGCCTGCAACGGCATCCTGTTCAATCATGAAAGCCCGGTGCGCGGAGAGACCTTCGTGACGCGCAAGATCACGCGCGCGATCGCCCGCATTGTACTGGGCCTGCAGGACACGCTGTACCTGGGAAATCTCTCGGCGCTTCGTGACTGGGGCCATGCGCGCGACTACGTGGAAATGCAGTGGCTGATGCTGCAGCAAGACACTCCGGAGGATTTCGTCATTGCCAGCGGCGAGCAGCACAGCGTACGTGAATTTGTCGAGCGGGCGGCACGCGAGTTGGGTATCACGATCGAATTCAAGGGGACCGGTGCAGATGAGATCGGCATTGTCGCCCATATCGACAGTGAGAGTCGCAGGATTACACCCAGCTGCAAGGTCGGCGATGTCGTCGTCCGCGTCGATCCGCGCTATTTCCGTCCGACCGAAGTCGAGACGCTGCTGGGCGACGCCAGCCGGGCACGCGAGCGCCTGGGATGGTCACCGCGCACCAGTTTCGAAGCACTCGTCCGGGAAATGGCCGAGTCTGACTACCTGGCGGCTCGACGCGACGCGCTCGTTACCCTGGCGGGCTTCAAGGCATACAACCATCATGAGTGAGCCAGATCCCTCATCTTCGTGGCAGGCCACCGGGGCCGCGCGCCCCCTTTCACCCTAGACGTTTTACTTGCGCACCGCCGCCTGCAGGACGCTCCGATAGGCGCGCTCGTAACGATCGAGCGCTTCGTCCGCAGAAAACCGCCGCGCCCACTCTATCGAGCGGGCGATAACCTCGCCACGTTTTTCCGTCGTCCACTCGGCCATTTCCGCCAGAACGTGCGCGTTGCGCGCCGCCCACGCAGCCATGTTCTCTCCGTTCATGGGCTCGACCAGCTGCGCCGCTCCGCCGGCAATCTCGTTCATTGGGGCGCGATCTGTCGTAAGCACCGGCGTGCCGCAAGCCATGGCCTCGATGATAGGCCAGCCGAACCCCTCTTCCAGGCTCGGAAAGACCAGCGCCGTGGCCATTGAATAAGCAGCATGCAGCGCCTCCGTCGACACGCCCATCAAAAAACGTACCTTGCCGCCGCAACGTTCGGCTCGCGCGGCTGCATCAAGTAGAGCCGGACTTGGCTCGGCACCGATCATCCACATGGCCCGTGGTGTCTTTACCAGCCGGCAATACGCCTCATACAGCGCCAGCACGCCCTCGCGATTCTTGTACCACTGGTTGCCACCCACATGCATCAGGACACCCTCTGCATTTCCCTCGATTCCCGCACGCCGCAGTCGCGCTGAAGCGTCGTCCGGGTCCAGGCGGCAGAATGGGTAATTCAACCCGTTGTAAATCACACACGACTGTTCCGGCGTGCCGCGGAAAAAGCGGGCGAGATCCGATGCTGTCTTCTGCGACACCGAGATAAATGCCTTGCCCTGGCAGACGCCCCAACGAATCAGCGACTGGTATAGATGCCCGGACACCGACAGCCGCAGCTCCGGAAATTCGCCCTCCAGCATCCGTATCGCAATGAAATCATGACAATGAATGATGTGCGGACGCTGCCGGAAGAGTGGCATCCACATGCCGAGCGCGTGATCGGCCAGCACGATCAGCGTACCCTGGTCGACGCGGCGCAAGCGCCAACGGGCGATAAACGGAAAAATAATGTATTGGTCGATATAGCCCAACCACTTGCGCATGCTTGCCGGCGCCGGCAAGCGGTGAACAAGGGCCCGGGGCGACCAGAGCTCCACCTCATGGCCGCGATGGCGCATCCCTTTTACAATCATCTCGGCGAAAAGGTCCATGCTGTGACTTCCGAAGAAGCGGGGATGACCGAACAGGATGATCTTCATACCTAATCAATTGAATTGTTTAGCTTGCGATGAATACCGCTGAACGCCGGGAATAGGGGCACGGCGCTCTTCCAGCCGGGTCACGGCCAAGGTAAATCCGACGAAGAGAAAGCCCAGCACATTGTCGGTGAGTTGTCCTGTCAGCGACCACGACATCAGGCAGAGGATGGCGGTAGGCCACAAGATCAGGGCAAAACAGCGCCCGGTCCGCGCCGCCGCGCGAACCGCCCGGAACAGACCAAGAATGCAGACCAGAAGCTTGAATCCGATGAAAACGTAGCCGAGCAGACCCGTCTCGGCGATGATGCGACCGCTCTCGGTTTCTGCAAGCGTGAACTCTTCATCTCCCCGGAAGCGATTGGCCATATTGCTGGCCTTTCCCATTCCGCTGCCAAGCACGCTTTGCCTGGCGTAAACATCGCGTTCGCCCAGGAAAATGGTTTCCACGCGCTCGTTAATATTCTCGTCTTCGCTCGCGCTCGAAAACCGCTCGCGCGTAGCGTCGAAGGCTGAACTGATTACCACGATCGATATTGCCGTGATCATCGCCGACGCCACACCCCACACCAACGCGCTCCGGCGCCGCCCCGCGCTGCCGTAAAGCAAATTGACCGCAACCGCAATCAGGAAAACAAGTGGCGTCAGAATAACGGCGGCACGCGATCCGCTGACCAGGGAAGAGACAACCAGGCATCCCACGATGGCCAATGAGCGAAGCCAGTTCAATTTGGTGTTGCTGCGGGCGCTCATCACAAATTCCAGTGTGATCGGGCAAGCAATCGCCAGGAACGTTGTGTACCCCTGCGTAAAGGAAAAGGTTCCGGTGGTACGAACAACGCTTTCCACAACTATGAATATTTTATCGACATCACCATCCACCTGCCGATTCAGGAAGCTTCCGGGTGGCAGGAAATGCTGCACCACCGCCAGAGGCGTCATGATCAGCAGCAAAAACAGCACCACCTTGCAAACAGCAGCGATGTCCTGCTCTTGCAGCAGCGCCGCGGCGGCGCAGCCGAACCATAGGTAGAGCAGCCAGAATCGCACGCCGATGACAAAAATCGGGATTGAGCTGAGACCCGCGATCAATTGGATCCCACCCCAACAACACACGATGGTGGACCATAGCAGCAACAGATATACCGAGCGCCGGGCCAAAGTCAGGCCGGCGTGGCGAAATGCATAGTAGATGCCGTATAGCGCCAGGAGGTCACGCGCCATGATCAGCGGCGTCGTTAGCGAATCCGACACCCATTTTCGTGCCGCCCCCTCAAGCACCGCGGTCAGGAGCATCAGAATGAATATCTTGCCGAAATGGGTAACCCGGGCTTGCCCGTCGTTCCGCGTACCCGGCGCGAGAGAGATGGATTGGCTTAGCATAGCGCGGCAATGGTTTTGGCAGCTTCTTGACGATATCTGGCCCAGCTATATCTGGCTCCCGCGAGGCACGCATGCGCTCGCGCCTCTTCGAGTTTGATCCGGTCCAGCGACAGCTCCCGCATGCGTTCATACAGGGCTTGCGCGCTCAGCGGGATGATCCACCCGGCAGCGGGGAACTCATTGAGGATCTCCTTCGCGCCAACCCGGTCCGAGAGAACTACCGGGACGCCGCAGGCAAGCGCCTCGGCCACCACCATGCCAAACGAATCAAAGCGTGACGGCAGCACGAAGCAATCGGCATCGGCAAAAACCTGGAACAGTTCTCGCTGTGGCAGCGCACCCAGGTGGATCACGCCTGGCGTCGCAGCGATTTGAGCGGCAAGAGCCGGCTCCTCAATGGTGCCCGCGATAACCAGCTCCACCTCCGGCATGCTGCTTCTTAGCTTCGCAAACGCCTGCAACAGCAGATCCGAGCCCTTCAGGTAACTCACGCGTCCGGCAAACAGGAAGCGAGTATTCCCGTCTGTACGTCGCCGCGCCAGTCCATCGGGAAGACTGGCGCCAAGCAGGAGCGGCTTCAGCTTGTTCGCCGGTACACCGGCCTCCTCATAGGACTGGGCAGCAAAGGCCGAGCACGTAATAATCAGGTCGGCCAGTGCCACTTCGCCATCCTTTTGTGCATTGATTGCCGCCAGATAACGATTGTCCTGCGCCGGCAGCATTTCCCTGGCTGTGCGGTGATGCACCGCTGGCGCTTCCAACACACATTTGGCACCGATGCGCCGGGCTGCCTGGAAGGTCTTTAGCGCTGAGTTTTCGTAAGCCACCACGATTTCCGGACGGATCGCCTCGACCTGACCCGCAACCCATTGGTCGAAGAGATGGAAAATCCTGTGTGCATAGGCGGAAGGCGACCCTCCCACGCAGCGGTAGAGGCCGAGCTTGAGCATGGCGGGGAAAAACACCGGGTGGCGCCGCAACGCCCTTGGAATGGCGACCTCACGGAGCTTGGCGCGATGTTTCGCCGGCAACCACCAAGGCGGCGCCTCCCCCGGACCGCTGACTGGGACGCCGGACCAGTATTGCCCTAGCAGATCTTGCTCATAAAGCGCCTGAGCCATCTGATGCGAGTGCTGAAGCCCTGGATGCGTAACCAGCGTCTTTATCATCATTCCCTATCCTGTTCGTTTCTCAAGCTGACAAGGGCGTTCGCCAACAACGCTGTCAGGACCAGGACTCACCGCGAAGCCCTCCTTGGCCGGCAACAGCCGGCCGGCGCGAACGGCGCCGATGATCTCGCACAGGACCGCCGCCATCAGCCCCGAGGCAAGCCCGAACTCAAACCAAAGCACACCGCGCAGCGTGGACAGATCCAGAAAATGCGGGGCAACCAGGCACCAGGCCAGTACAACGGGTACTTGTACAAAGGCAAAATGGTTGAGGCCTCGGTTCGCAAGCAGTTCCCAGGCAATAGAGGCCACGCTATATGCGCCGGCACTCAGGCAGGCGATCACCAGCTCGGACGTGAGACTGGCATAATTCGGCCCTACCAGCCACAGCACGGCACCAGGCCATACCACCGCGAGGGTCACCAGGCCGCAGGCAGGCAAGGAAGCCAGAAGTACCCACCCGGCAAAGCGGCTGAGTAGTGCATCTCGCGCTTGTGCGAAGCGCGGGATCGCGTAGGATCCGGCAACCACAGTGACCGGCATCAGCAACTGCGCAATGCGCGACAATGCCCCCAGCGAGGCCGTCTGGCTTGTGACACCGTAGTACGCAACGATGGCAAAGGTCAACTGCGACTGCACGCAGTAGAACGCATCCAGCGGCAGTTGTCGCTTGACGATGGCGCGCATGAACCGACCGTCCTCTTGATCCACGATCGGCGTCGAAGCCGGGATTTCCTGCCTGACCCATCGGCGCACGAACGGTATCCGGGCACCGGCAGCAAGCACATTGACAATCGTGGCCGCAAGCGCGCCCTGCAGGCCCAGCGCGAATAGCAGCCATGAGAGCAACAGCCGGCTCACGGACAGACTGGTATCAAGCGCCTGTAACAGCGGCGCCCGGTTGGCGAAAAGCAGGACTTGATCCACTACCCGCGATTGCATGTCGCAATACCACGTGGCAAGCAGCAAGAGCAGCAGCACGGCAATCAGGCCGGGGCCCGCATGGTTCCGGTCCAGCAACAGCCCCGCCACAACCAGCAGCAGCGGGAGCAGGAATGCCGAAATCTTCCAGCGCTGCAGGAGTGCCACACGTGTTGCCTGTGCCGCACGCGGGCGGTCCGGCCAGGTCCGCCCGAGGATTGCGTTCAGGCCCAGATGGATGCCGCCCTTGGTCAGGATGGCCATGGCGCCCGTTACGACGCCGATCAGCGTATAGATCGCGTAGTCTTCCACATTCAGCCAACGCGCGAGCAAGAAGCCGGTCAGCGCGCCAATGGCCTGCGACAACACCGCGAACACAAGGATTTTCAGCATTCTCACGGCAATTCCACCCCAGGTGTTGCTTCGGCCATGTCCGGCGCGCGGTCCACCAGGCTAACCGGGGACTGCCGATTGACGCAGTAACGGTGCATCCATGGGTCCTCTGATGATGTCGGAAAGTCTTTGCGCCGCCTGTCCCACGTGAAAGCGTTTCTGGAAACATTCCAAGGCAGCTTCACGGATCCGCGCACGCGCATCCGGTGTGGCGGCAAGCCACTGTGACAAGCAGTCCACGGTACCCTGGACCGTGTCTGCGCCAACGATTCCCGCACCATCCGCGGCAATCTCCCGCCAGATGTTCACCTTGTTGGAGATCAGTACAGGCAAGCCGCAACCCAGGGCCTCCGCCACCGCGACACCGAAATTCTCCTGGTGCGATGGCAGGCAGAAAACTTCCGCCGCATGAAAGGCGCCCCACTTCAGATCGCCGGACAACATGCCGGTCCAGCTCACGCGGTCCTGCAGGCCGTGTCGGCCGATACGCTCGGCCAACCGCCTGCGCAGTTCCGGCTCCACCGGCCCCGCCAGTACCAGGTGGAATTGCGCATGCTGTGGCGCCACACTCGCGAAAGCTTCTACCAGCAGATCACACCCTTTCTTCTCGTGAATTCGCCCCAGGAACAGCGCGATGCGTTTTCCACGCAAATCAGCAAACGACGTGAAGAACTGTTCCCGCAGACGACTGGCGTCCAACGGTGGTTGTGCCGTGCCATACGCAGCGACCACTTCCCGGCAGTGATAGGGCCAGAATGCGTTTCTCGCCAGCATCCGCTCCTCACTGCAGGTGAACAAGACGGCCCGTGCGTTTCGCAAGAGCCAATAGTCGCCCACCAGCCAGTACAGGCTCTTCTTGATGTGCTTTAGCGGATACCGATGACGGAACCAGGGATCGAGCATGCCGTGCGGGAAAACGAAATAGGGAACAGACTTCCCGCGCAGCGCCAGCCGGACTGCAAGCGCGTGAAACTGCCAAAGTCCCTCGACGACGACAGCATCATAATCCTCAGCGTGCTCCCGCAGCCATGTCAGCATACGGCGATTGAAGCCGTACTTCAGGCTGGAAGGGCCCATTGCGAACACCTTCATCCCGCTGTTGAGCACGAAGGGAGCATCCGGTGCATCGCCGCAGCAAACGTCGGCTTCAACGCCGCGCTCCCGCAGTGGCAGCTGCAATTGCCGGATGCCCTCGATCGGACCGCCGCCGGCCGGGTCGATGGAAGGGATAACATGGAGCAGTCTCATCTTTCTTGCGTTCCCAGACCTGGTAGAGATTGCACGATTGCAGGATTGCACAGCGACGTCGCCGCTCAAAGCTTGCGGGCGACAAAGTGAAACCAATTGATGCTTGTCAAATCGGCCCCTTCCTGAAGCTCATGCTCGTCGAGATTGCCGAATGTGACCAGGCTGCGCATTCCGGCAAATTCGAGTCCGCGCTTCTGCGCCGCAATTTCCGTATAGACGATCACGATGCCGAATTTATGCGCGGCACAAACACGTATGGCATAGCCGTTGAATTCGCGATTCTGCGGCGCATGGCGCAGGTAGTTGAATGCGGCGATCGGCAGGTTGTAAACGATACGCGCCGCATCGATCCCCACTGCGATCGGGTTCGCCGAGAGCCGCGGCAGGCGCAGGAAGCGCGTGAGATTTTCCCGATAGCTGGGCCCGCGCATATTATGCGTCGAGAACAGAACCATTCCGCCGGGACGCAGCACTCGCGCGATTTCGCTCAGGATGGCGCCGCGCCCCTGGTAGTCGACCGCATCGATACCATTGAAGCTGAACATCACAAGCGCAAAGCTGTTGTCGGCGAACGCCGACATGTCGCGGGCATCCATCTGGTGTGCGCGGACACCGGGATGATTGCGCCGACAGAGCGCCACCATTTCCGGCATGTAGTCGATCGCCGTGTAATCCTGGCTGATAGCCGTCAGCAGGGGCACCGTCCTGCCGCCACCCACGCCAATATCGAGAATCGGCTGGTTCCGGACCTCATCGGCCATCCACCGCACGGCGGCGGCCTCCCCAGGATCGGTCCAACCCTGAAGTGATCCAAACCAGTGTCGCGCTCCCCAACTACTCCACGCCTTTCGGTTGATCCGGTCCTGAACGGTGTCTGCGGTGTCTGCTTTCATGCCAACCTCACATGGACGGGCCGTGAAACGGATGCTTTCCCGCCTCTCGCGATCGTGTCGGTAAGCAGGCCGCTTTGCCTGCACGCCGACAGGATGCAGCCGGCTGCCGCTTGCATCTGTTCGCTCGCACACGGATGTACCGGTCATGACGCCGGACCCGCAATACGAGGCCGGACGACACGCCAGGATAGCCGGCCCGAGTACCTGGTACGGCCACGATCATCACAGTGGAATGTGGCAAGCCGCACAAAGCATCGGCGCCCCGGTCTCCCCTGGCGGACGCGCATGGAATACCCTTGAGGTTCCCGAGCCTTCGCGCCGAGGCCTGTTCACCCGGTCCGGCAAGACCGGAGCGCCCAACAGCCACACTGCTGCCAGCTTGCTATGTCCATCCCGATTCTTACCTACCATCAGGTCGCGGTCCCTCCGCCACGCCGCACTCCGGCCAGAGGGCTGACTGTCCATCCGACAAGCTTCCACCGCCAGATGAGAATGATGCGCGGCCTGGGCTACCGAGGCCTCTCGATGCGTGATCTGATGCCTTACCTGCGCGGCGAGCGGACTGGCAAGGTCTTCGGCATCACCTTTGACGACGGATTCCGCAATGTGCATCAGCATGCTTTGCCGATTCTTGCCGAACTCGGCTTCACTGCAACCAATTATTTCGTGTCGAAGCAATTGGACGGCAGCAATTTCTGGGATCGCGAATTAGGCGTGCCGTCGGCCGCTTTGATGAGCATCGCCGAAATGCGTGAATGGGACAAACTGGGCAATGAGGTGGGCTCGCACACGCTCGATCACGTGAATCTTCCCCGCATTAGCCTTGATGAGGCACGCCGCCAGATCACCGAGTCAAAAGAAGAACTTGAGCAGTTGCTGGGGCGCGCCGTCACTGCCTTCTGCTATCCCTACGGCAGCCAGGAATTGATTCACCGCCAGATGGCAAGGGAAGCCGGATACGACAATGCTACCGTGACGGAACGCGGCCTCGCCCGCGTGACCGACGATCCGTTCGGGCTGCCCCGCGTCAGTGTCTTTTGTGGGACGGATCCTCTGGGATTCCTGCGAAAATGCCTGACGCACCACGAAGACGCCTGGAGAAAAGCCTAGCTCCCAGGCGACGGCCCCCAGCCCTCTGCGCGACGCTGCCTTGCGGTCGGCTGCTCAGGCCGCGGATGTTGCGCGCACCGGGCTTTGGAGCGCCAGCGTGATGGCATCCGCGTACTTCCCGGCTACAGCCAGTCGCGCATGTTCCTGCAGATATTCGGAAATGCCGGGCTCCAGGCGTCTCGACTCGCCCGCCAGTACGGCCTTCATGGCAGTACACAGACCATCCACGCTCGTTTCCACGACCCAGCCGAAAGCGCCGACGGCCTCCGGCAACCCCCCCTGCCTGGTCACGATGACTTCGCAGCCTGCCGCCAGCCCTTCCAGCACGGCGATGCCGAACGATTCGTTTCCGATCGATGGCACCACCTGGCACTGATGGGTGGCGACTATCCGGGCAACTGCCTCCGCCGGCTGGCTGCCTGAAAATGTCACGGCGTCCCGACACCCAAGGCCGGCCGCCAGCGCTGTCAGGGCATCCCGCTCAGGGCCGTCGCCAACGATCGTCAAGCGCACCTCCGGCCGCTCGTCATGGATCCTTGCGAAGCTTTCGATGAGCAGATGTGCCCCCTTCTCCGTGACGAGCCGCCCGACGAAGACGAAACTGCCTTCGTGACGGGAGTTCGCTCCCCTTCTGAACAGATCGTCACGATAACAATTGTGAATGACAAGGTGCTTGCCAGCCAGCCTGCTGGCCAGGTTATGGCTCACGCTGATATTCCGGAAGAAACGGCATAGCCAGCGCTTGACGGCTCCAGCGGAGAATCGATGCATATCGTCGGGCTCCGAGTACGCGCCATGGTGCGTCAATATCATCCTGCGCAGGAGCAGCGTGCCAAGCATGACATCGAAAAACGTGAAGCCGACAAAAAGCGTCAGGTCGCTACTCAGCATGGCGCGGGCTAGGACATCGTATCCCGAGATCCTCAGCACGGGAAAGCTGAAACGCTCGGCATCGCTCTGCGAGCCAGCAGGTGTGCGGGTCGCCAATTGGACCTGGCAACCAAGCTCGGTGAGACCGCTGGCCAGATCCTCCGCATAGCGTTCCATGCCACCCATCAGGGGATAGAACGGGGCACTATAGATCAGTATTTTCGGGAGCGCGGCAGGCATGCTGTTTTCATTCCTTCAATCGGGCCGTTCGAGTACATCCCGGCGCCAAGCCAGGCATCATCGGATGGCGATGTACTTTCGCTCTCAGGCGCTGCGCCGGGCCAACCGTGCACCGAGATAGGCAGGCCCGCAAGTTGCCTTTCCGGCCCTGCGTTCCCGCTGCCATGTGCGCAGCGTAGGTCGCCGGCAGCCCGGATTCCGTGCGGCGACCCACATTGCCCAGGCCCTTGCCCAGGCCCGGGAAGCCGCCGCGGATCCAGCCGGCGCCATGCCACCGCGTCTATGTGCGACAACGAACCGAATCGACGGCCTGGGGTGCCTAGGATGCCCTTACCGGAGGATATGGCATCCCGTGCCGTGTCCATCTGCTACGAGGAGAAAGCAGTGAACACTCTCAGACCCTGCAACGGCTCTTCCATCAGCCAGACTCGTCTGCATCGAACCGTCCTGCACCTGGGCATGCTGTGCGCAACCGCATTGCTGTGCGCCTGCGCCGCTTCGCCAGGCATGTATTTCGATCCCAAGTCATCGGTGAGCGCCGTAGGCCCCGACTCCGTCCCCAACGTGACGCCAATTACACTTGAACTCGTACGGGAAATGCACGCGAAGGCGAGGCCGACCAATGAGGGCGTAGAGGAGCTGTACGCGACACCACAGCCATACCACATCGGTCCCGGAGACATCATCTCGGTGGTCGTCTGGGACCATCCGGAACTGGTTTTCCCCACGCAGACCTATAGCATCGGCGCGGCGTTCGAGATTCCCACTTCCAGCGGAGGCTCGAATGTTCCGGGCTATGTGGTGAGTGCGCAGGGCGACATTCAGTTTCCCTATGCCGGCGTGTTGAAGGTAGCCGGGAAGACGGCCAATGAGGTCCGCGACCAGATGGCTCGCATCCTGTCACGCGTGGTGAAGGACCCTCAGATGACGGTTCGCGTGCTGGGCTTTCGCAGCCAGCGCATCTACGTCGACGGCGAAGTGAAGATCCCCGGCATGCAGGCCATCGATGACGCACCGATGACCCTGGTGGAAGCCCTGAACCGCGCGGGTGGCGTGCTGAACCTGACCGGCGACAACAGCCGCGTGCGTGTCACACGGGGCGAGCATAGCTGGTACGTCAACATGCCGGCCCTGCTCGCCAAGGGCATCGATCCCGCGCGCATCCTGCTACGCTCCGGCGACATCGTGCGGGTTGAGCAGCGTGAAGACAGCAAGGTCTTCGTAACGGGTGAAGTGCTGCGTCCTTCGTCGCTGCTGATGCGTAACGGGCGCATGAGCCTCAACGAGGCGCTCGGCGATGCGGGCGGGGTCAATCCGGGCTCCGCCAATGCAGAGCAGATCTTCGTGATCCGCAAGATGCCCGAAGGCGAGCCAAAGGTATTCCATCTCGACGGCTCGTCCCCCGTAGCGCTGGCCGTTGCCGAAGGCTTCGAACTGGAACCCAAGGACGTGGTCTATGTGGATGCCCGCGAGGTGGTGCGATGGAGCCGGGTCATGAGTCTGCTGATTCAGCCAGTCGTGGGCACAGCGTCTTCAGTCGTTCGCCCCTGAGGGGAGCGCCAATGGTTCGTTCGATCCTTGTCGTCTGCCTGGGCAACACGTGCCGAAGCCCAATGGCGGAAGCCCTGCTCCGGCGCGCCTTGCCGGGATGCGAAATCAGCTCCGCCGGGCTTGAGCCGCCCGACGGCGCCCCGGCAGACCCGCGCGCCGCCCGGCTTCTGGCCGAGGAGGGTTACGACCTCACTGGTCACCATGCGCGCACCGTCGACGCGGCGCTGGTCGCGAACGCCGACCTGGTGCTGGTGATGGACACCGAACAGCGCGATGAACTCGAGAGCAGATATGGGATCGCCTGTGGAAAGACGTTCCGGTTATGTGAATTCGTTCCCGCCGATGTGCCGGATCCGTTCTGCTGCTCGCAGAATATGTTTGCCATCGTGCTCGGTCTGATCAAGCAAGGCGTCGAGTCATGGTCGGCCCGCATACAAAACATGGCACTGGCTAACCAACACGGGGAGGCATCATGAATACTTTCAGTTCGCGGACCGAGGTTCCCGACACCTTGGACGACCGCGGCAAGCCGATCGACCTTACCGCCTATGTCGACGTTCTGGTTCGCTATCGCTGGACGTTCATCGTCATCGCAGGCTTGATCTCCCTGGCGGGCCTGGTCTACGCTCTCCTGGCGACGCCGGTCTACCGGGCCAACATCCTGGTGCAGGTGGAGGATAACAACACCGCTTCCAACTCAACCAAGACGACTCCTGCCGCCGCGCCCGTATTCGACGTCAAGCCGACGGTATCCGCGGAGATCGAGCTGCTGCGTTCGCGCATGGTAGTGGGCAAGGCGGTGGACAATCTGCGCCTCGACATTTCCGCCACGCCGCGTTATTTCCCGATCATTGGACCGGCGATCGCCGGCCACAACGCGCAACTATCCACGCCGGGACTGTTCGGCCGGGGCGGTTTCGCCTGGGGCCAGGAGTCGGTCGAGGTCTCCAGGCTCGACGTCCCCACGAAGCTGGAGGCACAAGCGATCCAACTGACCGCGCTTGGCGACAAGGCGTATCGCCTGTGGATTCCCGGCTACGACGTGCAGGCCAACGGCCGCGTGGGTGAAACGCTGAAGGTTGATACCCCCGCCGGCCCCCTCAGCCTGCTGGTCGACCAGATGATCGGTCGCCCCGGCTCGCTCTTTATCGTTCGCCGTATTCCCCGCGCGGCCGCCATCGATGCATTGCAAGGCGATTTGACGATCACCGAGCGAGGCAAGCAGAGCGGCGTGATCGGCGTTACGCTGGATGGGGCATCGCCACGGATGGTCTCCTCGATCCTTAATGAGATCGGCGGCGCGTATGTTGAACAGAACGTGCGGCGCAAGGGGGCCGAAGCGGAAAAAACCCTCGAGTTCCTGGAGAGCCAGCTGCCGAAACTCAAGCAGCAAGTGGAGGAGTCGGAAACACGCTACAACGCGATGCGCAATCAGCGCGGCACGATCGATCTCGGCGAGGAATCGAAGCTGATCCTCGGCCAGTCCGTCCAGATCCAGACCCGCCTGCAGGATCTCAGGCAAAAGCGCCAGGAATTGATCGCCCGTTTCACGCCCAATCATCCCACTATCGTGATCCTGGACAGCCAGATTGCCAGCCTGACATCCCAGCTGAACGGAGTGAGCGGGAAGATCCAAAAACTGCCGGACGTTGAGCAGAACGTGCTGCGCCTGATGCGTGATGTCAAGGTCAGCACCGAGCTTTACCAATCGCTGCTGAATGACGTTCAGCAACTGAAGCTGGTGAAGGCAAGCAAGGTCGGCACGGCCCGCCTGGTTGATCTGGCGGAGGCGCCGATCATGCCGGTGCGGCCAAATCGGAAGTTGATTCTTGGTGTTTCGACGTTAATGGGCATTGCACTGGCCTTGCTGGCCGTCTTCTTGCGGCGAACCCTCGATGGCGGCGTGAGCGACGCGGACGAGATCGAACAGCGCACTGGGCTCACTGTGTACGCCACCATTCCTTTCAGTCCGCAACAGGAACAGTCCGGCGACAAGGTAATCGGCGAACTACTGGCGTTGCAGCAACCCGGCGACCCGGCAATAGAGAGCCTGCGTGGCTTCCGCTCGGCACTGCAGTTCGCCCTGGCCAACGGCCGCTGCCGCGTGGTGGTCATCACGGGTCCGGCACCGGGAGTGGGTAAATCGTTCATCTGCGCAAACTTCGCGACGGTGCTCGCCGCAGGCGGAAAGCGCGTGGTACTGGTCGACGCCGATCTTCGCAGAGGCGGCCTTAACCATCGTTTCGGCGTGGAGCGCACCCCCGGCCTGACCGAGGTACTGGCGGGAACGCCGCTCGATCAGGCGCTGCATCGTGGCGTGACGCCCGGCCTGGACTTTATCGCGACCGGCACCGAGACCCCGAATCCGGCTGACTTGTTGCTCGACAACCGGCTTGATACCCTGCTCGATGAACTGAAGCGTCGCTACGATATCGTACTGATCGACACGCCGCCGGTGCTGGCCGCGTCCGATGCGGGTATCCTGGCCTCCAAGGCCGGCGCGGTCTTCATGGTGGCCCGTGCGGACCAGACCACCCTCGGCGAACTCGAAAGCGCTGACAAGGCGCTTCGCCAGGCCGGCAGCGAGATCAAGGGCGTGCTGTTCAATGGCTTGCAGATCGAAGGCCGCTGGTACCGCTCGCACTATTACTACGGCAAGTACCGCTATCTCAATCAGTACGGCGACACCAAGCGTGCATAGTCTGACGTTGCCGAAAGCCGGCGCCCCAACGGCGCCGGCTTTCTCGTTGTCCGCCACGCCATCGGGAGCGGCAACGGAACGGGTAGGGGAGCGCATGGATCGCGCAGGGACCGGTAAGCCTGCCCATGCGTCAGTCCGGTCTCTCCGCCGCAAGCTGCGGGCAACGGAAATCAATGATCAGATGAATTGAACAGCCCCATGGCGGGAAAAGATGGCTCGGATACCCGAGCCGCGTCGCGCGGATTACCGCCCGTCATCATTGCAGTCTCGGCGATCAGCTCGGCCTCGTGCCGCATGACATGGCGGACCAGGAACTCGGCAAATGCCTCCCGGCTCTCCGGCAGGAACAGCGAGTGGTCCATGCAAGGCAGCGTCTGAAGCTTCACGCGTTCCAGTGCGCTGATGGCCTTCATGTCGCCCCCGAAGCAGAACGCTGCCTCCTCCAGGCCGACATCGCCCTTGCCGTAGAGAAAATCGATATGCACGCCGCGCCGGTTCAACTCGCCCATCGCATGGCAGGCGAAGCCGCTGACCGTGGTGGTGTCGGCGATGCCGCGCAGCCGTGCCATCAACCTGGCGTGGCGCTCGGCGGCACGCCGCGCGATCCGGCCGGCCAGGCTCGACGCAATCGGCCATGCGCGAATCTCGCCGCGCAGCAGCCGCTGCCAGTTTTCCGGCTTGCGGGCCGCCACCAGGTAGCCTCGTATCGATTGCAGCTTGCTGCCGGCCGAGGCATCGTCCGCGAGATCCCAGCGGAACTTGACCAGGTTAGCCAGGACCAGCCCATTGACGCCCTCGTTGGCGAGCGCAGCGTGCAAGCTGAGGTAGGCGCCCGAGCAGACTCCGGCAAGCACGACGCGCCTGAAGCCGCGCGCTCGTACCCACTCGACCGCGGCGCTGACATCCGCGCACGGCGGCGGCGAATAGATGGATGGAATGCTCATCTGCCGTGCCGCCGCCGGGCTGTCGCCAAGCGCGGACACGTCGAGCCTTAGCGCGGCCACGCCCCGGCGGGCGAGCTGGCGCGACAGCGTGACGAAGATCCTGCCATCGCCAACGTGGTGGTTGCCTCCGGTATTCGGGAAAATCACCGCGGTGTGTGCCGACAGCCTTTTGCTTGGGACGCAAAGGATGCCGAACAGGCGTCCGCCGCCCAGCCAGACCGGCTGCTCGAAACCGCCGTCCACCTGCAAACCCGGTGTCGGCCGCGCACGCGGGACGCCGCTGCGCGTCTGCGGCCGCGCAGGCGCGGCGGCCGGCCGCACCCAGTCGACCAGTTTCCGCCAGGCCCGCTCCGGCACCGCGGCATACTCGGCCGATTGCATCATGCCGGGATACTCGTCAAACGCGGCAAGCTGGACTTGCGCCCCCGCGGCCTGGTAGATTGCCGCCAGCGCCGCTACCGCCGAGGCAGTACCAGGCCAGGCATCCAGCAACAGCACGCGTGGCGCCGGGCAAGCCTGTCTGTACGCCAGATTCAGCGCGCCGATCTTGGCCACGGTTTCCGCCACCAGGCGAAATGCCAGGACTTGCTGCGCACCGTCCTGCGCAGGCGCCACGACAAGATCGGGAATCGCCCTGCTCAGCCAATTGCCGTGGAGCGCCCGCAGTTCACGCAAGTAGGCACGGCCATTGGCCGCCGGCGCCAACAGTATCAGGCCTGCGGCCGCCGTGCTGCAATCGGTGGCCATGACTTCGGCGGCGAGCACCGCAAGGCTTGCGCCAAGACGCAGGCCGCAAAGCACTACCCGCTCGACGCCGGCCAGCTCGCGCAGCCGCGCCGCGGCCGCGACAATGCTGGCCACGGCTTGCTCGACAAAGCGAGGATCGTCCTCGCTGCCGTCCGAGTCGCCGCTGCCCGGATAGTCAAAGCGCAGCGCAGGCAGGCCGGCAGTGGCCAGATCATCCGCCAGGTGGCGCCAGGCACGATGCGACCACATGGCTTCGTGCCCACCCGGCGCGCAGAGGACCACACCGGTCCCGCCGGTCTCGCCGTGAAGCCATCCGACACAGCCGTGCAGTATGACGCGCTTCATGCCAACGCTCTGTCCGTTGCTCATTTTTTTGGGCGCTGCTTTCGTCTCCGCTTGCGCCGGCAAAGCCCACGCAGAAACGGGTACGCTCGCCAACGCCAGGCGGCACTATGATGCCATTCCCTCCGCGCCGGCCGCGCGCTCCAGCTTCGGCACGCTGGGCACGGGCTCGGGCATACCCAGATAGGGATTGATGCTGTTGAAATCGGCCCGGTTGCTGCGCCGTGCCGCCACGCCGTTCAAGATGCCACCCAGCAGCCGCGCGTGCGAGCGGGCCAGGCGCTTGAGCGTCTCTTCGACCTGGTCCGGCGGTGTCTGGTCCGCGCGCACCACGACCAGTGTCGACCCGGCGATATTCGTCACCAGCGTCGCGTCGGCCACGGCCAGCACCGGCGGCGTATCCACGATCACCAGGTCAAAGCGCTTGCCGCACAGACGCAGGCACTCAGCCAGGGCAGGACGCATCAGTAGTTCGGAGGGATTGTGGGGCGTCGCGCCCGTGGTCAGGATCGACAAGCCGCTGACGACGGTGGGGCGCACGGCGGCGGCCAGCGTAAGCTGGCCCGCCAGGATCTCCGACAGACCGCCCTCCGCCGACTGGTCGAACCAGCTCGCCACCTTGCCCCGGCGCAGGTCCGCGTCGATCAGCAGCACACGCTGGCCGGCTTCGGCAAACAGCACCGCCAGGTTGATCGCGGCGAAGGTCTTCCCCGCGCCCGGTGCCGGGCTGGTCACCGCCACCACACCGTCGGCCGCGCTGCGCAAGGCGAAATGCAGCGCTGCGCGCACGCTGCGCAAGCCCTCGACGGCCAGGGAATGCGGGGCGCTTCGCGCCAGCAGGTAGCGGTCGTGCAAGCCCTGACGCAGCAAATGCTTGATGAAGTCCGGGTAGGACTCGTCGATCGCCTCCAGTGCGTGGCCCGGCTCGGGCCCTTCCAGGCGCCCGGCGCACTGCGCGGCGAAGCCGGCGGCGATACCCAGGCGCGCCTTGGCCTCGATGAGCCGGTCCAGCTCTTGCTGCTCGCGGCTGTACGCGATATCCCCGAGCATGGGCATGCCGAGCAGGGCTTCGGCTGCGCTGGCGCTGGCAACAGTCGGCTTCGTGCGCTGGCGTACGCTCACGCAGACAATGCCCAGGCACAGGCCGAGCAGGCCGCCGCCGGCCGTCAGCGGCCAGGGCCCGGACCCCACCGGCGTCATCGGCACCACCGCGCTGTCGACCACGCGGACCTGACTGCTGTGGTCCGAGACGGCCAGCGACAATTCCTGGACCTTGTTGCGCAAGATCATGTACATGTCTTCCGCCACCTTGACATCGCGCGTGAGCGACACCGACTCGCGCTCCGACACCGAGAGATTCTGCATGCGCGCATCCAGATCCTTGCGCTCACGCATCATCTGCGCAATCTTGTTGTCGATGGTGCGCACCTCGTTGGATTCGGTGGTGAAGCGCTGCAGCAATCCGGTCCGCTCCATCTTCAGCGCGGCGATCTGCTTCTGGTAGTCGATGCTGCCGTTGAGATAGGACTGCGCGTCCTGCGAGGGCTGTATCGAACCGGAGCGCGAACGGTAACGTGTCAGCGCGGCTTCGGCGCGCTCCAGTTCGCCCTGCACGCGCGGCAGCTGGCCGGAAAGGAATGCCAGCGTGCTGGCCGCATCGTCGTTGCGCTGCGCCGTGCGCCCCGAGATATAGGAGTTGGCGACACCGTTGAGCAGCGCCGCGGTCAGCTTCGGGTTCGTGCTCTGCCACGCGATGCGCGCCGTACCGGCTTCGCCCTCCTCGCTGCTGACCTTGATCTCTCCCGCGATCGTGCTGACCGTGGCCGCCAGGTCGTGGCGGGTCAAGGTGAAGCGTGTACCGGGCAGCGCGTCGATGCGCTGTACGAGCAACTCCACGCCGTTGCCGCTGGCCGGCTCACCAACCCTGCCCTCCAGCAGCACCGCATCCTCGGAGCGCAGCACGAAGCGTTGCTCCGGCAAGACCTCCAACAGCAGCGGCACGTTGAGCAGGCGCTCCGGCACGCTCATTTTTTCCACCGCGATGCGCTGCCCGCCCCACGCATAGCCGAGGCTCGCCGGCCAAGGCTCGCCGTACTTGCCCGGCGTGGCAAAGCGGGCGGCCAGGCTGCCCAGCAGCGGTGCGCGTACCGGCTCGGCGGAGATATCGAGATGCAGCCTCTCCACCACCGGGCCGACCATCGCGCGGCTTTTCAGCATGCCGACGTCGAAGGGCGCGGACTGCGCGCTGCGCGCCACCCCCTGCGTGACGGCATCCCTGACGCCGATCTGTACCAGCGCCTCGGCGCGGAACTGCTGCGGTGTCGACAGCGCCAGCAGCGCCGCCACCGCGGCACCCGTCAGGCCGGCGGCAAGGATCCAGCCGATATGGTCGAGCAACACACCTGCAGGCGCGATGCGATCCGGCGCGACGCCGGCTAATGACATTTTGCTCACAGCAAATTCCCCCGCTAGGTTCGTCCCCGGCCTGTCCGCGGCAGCATGCAAGCGGGGGCCTGTTTCCGTACCGCAGTGCTAGCCGCGCCCATAGTTGTCTTCGAATCGGACGATGTCATCCTCGCCCAGATAGGCACCGGACTGGACCTCGATGATCTCCAGCGGCGTCTTGCCCGGATTCTCCAGCCTGTGCAGCGTGCCGATCGGGATATAGGTGGATTGGTTCTCGGACAGGATGCTGACCGTGTCGCCGCAAGTCACGCGCGCGGTTCCGCGTACCACCACCCAATGCTCGGCACGGTGGTAATGCATCTGCAATGACAGGCTGGCCCCCGGATCCACGACGATGCGCTTGACCTGGAAACGCTCGCCGTGATCGATGGAGTCGTAACAGCCCCAGGGGCGGTGGACCTTGCGGTGGTTCACCACCTCGCATCCGTGATCGGAGCGAATGCGCTGGACCACGTTCTTGACGTCCTGCACATGTGCCTTGTCCACGACCAGCACGGCATCCGCCGTCTCCACCACCACCACGTCCTTTACCCCGACGCACGCGATCAGGCGTCCCTCGGAATGCGCCAGGCAGGATGAGGCGCCGTCGAACAGCACGCGTCCGCGTCCCACATTGCCTGCTGCGTCCTTCGAAGCGATATCCCAGATCGCGGCCCAGGAGCCAACGTCGGACCAGCCTGCGTCCAGCGGCACCAGCATCCCGCTCACGCTGGGCATGGTCTCCAGCTTCTCCATCACCGCGTAGTCGATCGAGTCCGACAGACAGTTGCCAAACGCTTCCTTGCCAATGCTGAAGGTGTTGCCGCGGCACTCGCCGGCCTCGTAAGCCGCCTGGCACTGCTGGTACATCTCAGGCTGCAACTGGCTGAGCGCCTTGAGCCAGATCGAGGCCCGCACGACGAAGATGCCTGCGTTCCACCAGTAGTCGCCCGACGCCACGTAGTGCTCGGCCAGCTCCAGATGGGGTTTCTCGACAAAGCGCTCGAGTGCGAAGGCGCCGTGATGCTCGCGCCGACCGGCGCGGATATAGCCGTAGCCGGTTTCCGCTGCAAGCGGGCGCACCCCCAGCGTCACGATGGCGCCCCAGTCGGCATGCTGTATCGCCGTCGCCAGCGCCTGGCGGAAGGCTTGCGGATCCGCCACGCTGTGGTCCGCCGGGGTCACCACCAGGACAGCATCCGCACCTTCGCTCATGCCTGCGACGGCGTGCAGCGCCGCCATGGTGAGCGCGGGCGCGGTGTTGCGTCCACAGGGTTCGACGATGAGTTGCGCGGGCTTCCCGGCGCGCTTCATCAACTCAGCGATCATGAAACGGTGGTCCTCGCCGCATACCACCATCGGCGGCACTTCCTTGCTTGCAGCACGGCCGGCCAGTTGCACCAGGCCGTCGAAACGGTGCACAGTGGCTTCCAGCAGCGTGTCTTCGGCAACCAGGTTCAGCAACTGCTTGGGATGTTGCTCGCGCGACAGCGGCCACAGCCGGGTTCCGGAGCCGCCGGCCAGGATGACCGGCTGGATCACTGCCATCGGCATGGACTGCAAGCCGCGGCCGGTGGACACCTTTGCCGCCACGTCCAGTGCCTGGCGCTTTTCCCGGTTCGTTGCTTTCATCTTGACTCCTTGCCAGCCGCAGCCCGGAGAGGCTGCGGAAACTCGTCACGTGCGCAGGACACGCCCTGCGCTGTCTTTATCCCGGGGATCGCCGGTGCGCCTGCAGCCGCTGCACCCGGCGTGGGGCGTAACGCTCCCGGACGCGAAGCCGGCCTGGGCAGGACGGTCCGGTGCATGCTGAAAGTCAGTGTAGGAAGCGGGATCAAGGGCATCTGTTCGTTGCCGCACACGTCAGGCGCCCGCCTGTTCCCGCACCAATGTGTTCATCACAGTGTCATATTCTCTGTTGGCTCTGTTGGGCACCGAACGGATTGGAAGAGCCAATGCGATTGCAATGGCAGGCAGGGCGCATCTCGGGATTCGAGCGATTCGAGCGATTCGAGCGACAAGGCGGCACGACAACGGAACGACAACAGACGCAGGAGGCAGGAGATGAAACGGGACGCTGTACTCATACCTGGCGACGGCGCGGACAATGCGGCGCAGGCAAGCCCGCGCGCCGCCCCGATGGCGGAGCTCCTCACCAGTACTGCCGCTCCCGCGATCCATCCGCACGCGCTGCATGGCCCAGACGCGATCTGGCAGGAAACCAACTGCTATATGGATCTGTGGATCGAACTGTTGCACGGCTGGGGACTCGATCCCCGTGCCGCCCTGCCGTTCACGGTGGCGCAGGATTTCGAGGGCGACCATTTCACCTTCTTCAAGTATCCGCAGATGGACCTGGAGCTGCTGTACGGCACCGTGGTGCAGGAAATGCCGGTCTATGACACGCTCGAGGCCCACGTCCTGGCACAGGTGAGCCGCGGCCATACCGTGCTGGTGGAACTCGACAGCTACTACCTGCCCGATGCCCGCGCCACCGCCTACCGGCGCGAGCACGTCAAGACCACGGTGGCAGTCGACCGCATCACGCCGGCATCCCAGGAGTTCGGCTACTACCACAGCCTTGGCTATCACGTGCTGGCAGGAGAGGACTACCGCGGGGCGATGCGGCTTGCGCCCGAACTGAGCGGCAACGGCAACATCCTGTTTCCGTACGCCGAGTTTGCCCGGCAGGCGAGGCCGCCGCTGCGCACGCGTGAACTGGTGGATGCGTCGGTATCGCTGATGCGCCATCACCTGTGCCGGCGCCCCGAAACCAACCCGGTCAGCCAGTGGCGCAAGGCCTTTGGCGGGCAGATGGAAGTCCTGCTGGCGCGTGGAGATGCCTACTTCCACCAATACAGTTTCAACCTGCCGCGGCAGTTCGGTGCCAGCTTCGAGTTGCTTCATCATTATCTTGGCTGGTTGGCCGAGCATGACTACAGGACCCCGGCAGCGGCGGCACTTGCGGCCCGCGCCGTTGCCATCGAATGCAAGGTGCTGCAATTCCGTCTGGCGCGGGCCGTGGCGCGCCGGCGGCAAGACGATTGCACGGACTGCCTGGATACGCTGGAAGCGGCCTATGAGCGCGCCATGGCCAGCCTGGTCTCGGCGTTCGGGTGCGCAACGTGCCTTCACGCCTGAACCCTGTGCCAACGGACCCCGGCGCGCCGGGGTCCGTTTCCTCAGGCGTGCGCCAAGGCCGGCAGCAACCGGTCGTACTCGCGCTTGACCAGCTTGTAGCATTCGCAGGAGTGCTTCTCGAGGCCGCAGCGGTCGAGCACGGTGATATGCCCGCGGCTGTGGTGGATGAGCCCGAGGTCCTCCAGTTTGCCGGCCGCTTCCGTCACGCCTTCGCGCCGGACACCGAGCATGTTGGCGATCACCTGCTGCGTGATCACAAGCTCGTTGGAACTCATCCGGTCGATCGCCAGCAGGAGCCAGCGGCACAATTGCTTGTTGAGGGAATGATGGCGATTGCAGGCCGCGGTCTGCGCGATCTGGGTCAGGACGGCCTGCACGTAGAGCAGCGTCACGCGCAGCAGCACCGGCGTGCGAATGAGTTCGCTACGCAGGTCGCGTGCCGGGATGCGATAGGCGAAGCCCGGGCTGCGCACTTCCACGCGGCTGGGCATGGTATCGCCGCCGGTGACGACCGGGATGCCAACCAGGCCTTCATGGCCGATCGCCGCAAACTCGACCGTGGCGCCGTCCTCGAGCAGCGAAAGCATGGAGACCACCGCCGTGGTGGGAAAGTAGGCATGGACGATGCGCTGCCCGGAATCCGTCAGCAACTCCCCCGCGCGGAGCCTGACCAGTTCGAGATGGGGACACAATGCCTCCCATTCGTGGCGCGGCAATGCGCTGAGCAAATGATTGACATGCAGATCTGACCGGTGCGTGATCATGTTGGACCTCCCTTGGACCCTAGGATCACGGCTTGTGCCAGCAAGACACGCTGACGCCCTTATTGCTGGACGCTACTGGCAATGCCGCTCCACCCATTGCAAACAACCGCTGACTTCGTGCCAACTGGTTATCTGTATTAAGCGCCACGCAGCTCGGTTGTGACAGTGGGCAGACGGCTAGTACTAGTTCATCCCTTGGTAGGTAGGAGATGGCACCGGCGCGGCTGGCCGCCCGCCCGCATCGACACGCACGCACGCGCCGGCGGCGGCGCAAGCCATGCCGGGAGCCGGAATCGGCCGCGCACCCTATGCGTCGTAGCTGATCGGGCGCTCGGCGTTGATGGCGTGAATCTCGCCCGAAGGGATGAGCTCGCCGTGCGCCTGTGCGCCCCCTTCATGCATAAGGCGGATACGCCGGCTCTCGCCGGGAGCAAGATGAAACCAGTCTTGTGCCGGTTGGAAGACATGATCCTCGATATGCACCCAGCGCGCGAAGCGCTGCGTGCTGATTGTGAGCCACCATTCGCCCGCCACGCATTCGAGATCGGCCTTCAGGCCAGGCGGCTTGAGGGCGCTCGCCCTGCGATCCGGCAGGTATGCCACCTGGCTCAGCAGTTCGCCGCCATCGGCCCCTGCCAGCGTGGCCACCACGACATCGTGCGCCGGCGGACCAAAGCGATAAGCGTAGGTGAAATCGAAGAACGTATCCATCAGCGACGCGGCCTCGATGCGGTGCGCCTCACGCGCGGCCAGCACGAGATCCTGCGTGGCTTCGGCCACCAGCGTCTCGCCGTCGCGGTAGCAGCGCAGCGACAAGTGCACCCGGCGCGGCTCCGGCGATTCGTTGAGCAGGTGCAGGTGCAAGCCGTTGAGCCCCTCGTCGGTCAGGAGCAACTGCAGCGGCTGCCATACCTGGCGCAGGGCATGCCAGGCCGATTTGGGACGCGCGCATGCGTCCACGATGCCCCAGCCCGGCCCCGGCAGCAAATCCTGCAGCTGCCAGACCAGCGCACCCGCGCAGGTGGAACCAACGCGCCGCCATTCGCTGAAGACATCGGTCATGATCTCGGCCACCACCGCGCGTGAAAGGGCCAGGTAGCGCGCTGGCTGCTCGTAGCGCAGCCGCGGCGGATCGACTTCGTACAGCGCGCGCAGGTAGAAGTCGCGCACGTCTTCGAAATCCCACGGCGCGCCGGCATCGCGCGGGACGCGTGCCTTCCAGCGGGGATCGTGCAAGGGCTGGCCAAGCGCGTGCTCGGCCAGGGTCCGCTGGCAAGGTACGTTGGCGAACGCCAGGCATTCCGCGGCGAAACGCACATTGGCCAGGCGCGCATCCGCCAGCGGGCGCTGGTAGGCGCCGACGCCATAATAGTGGCTGACGCCGGCGTCCGGCTGGAAGGGCCAGGCGCCTTCGCAAGGGGAGTTGCGCACGTAGACGGTATCCGGCCGGTGCGCGGCCACCAGGCCGGGGATCACCGCATCGAACAGTGGCTGGCGCCAGTCCGTACGCGCCACGCCCATCATGGCGGCTTGCTGCTCGGCCTCGCTGCCGCCGCACAGCACCGCGACGCTCGGGTGCGCGCGCGTGGAAACCAGCCACTCCGTCACCTCGCATGCGGCGTCGTCCATCAGCGCGGATGCGGCGTCGCCGCTGCCGTAGTCGAAATTGGCGAACATGAAATCCTGCCATACGAGCAGGCCGAGTTCGTCGCAGAGCCGATAGAAGCGCTCGCCCGGATAGCAGGTGACGCCGCTCACGCGCACCATGTTCATGTCGGCCCCGCGTGCCAGTGCCAGCCAGCGTCCGACCGTCTCCTGCGCATCCGACAGGCCGTGCAGGTCGTGGCTCGATACGCACGCGCCGCGGCAGAAAAGCCGTTCGCCATTGACGCGCAAGGCAAAGGCGCCAGGCGCGGCACCGCGGTCCGCCTCGATGGTGCGAAAGCCAATGCGGCCGCATTCCACCGTGGCACCCTGCAGCGTGGTTTCGACGCGGTAGAGATAGGGCTCGCCGTGTGTGTGCGGCCACCATAGCCGGGCATGCGCAATGCGCACCGTACCCGTCAGCGTGTGGGCATCCAGGCGGCGCAACTGGCCGCGGCAAACCGTTTCGCCGTCACCGTCGACGGCACCGAAGCTGCCCTGCAGCGGCGCTTCCCCCGGAAAATGAAGCCGCAGGGAGACCACGCCCTCATGCCCCTCGATCCGGCTGGCCAGATCGGCGCGCAAGCCGTGCAACGCATCGTCGCTGGCGGGATCCAGCAGTTCGACCGGACGCCACGGCCCCACCGCATGCACCGGAGGACACCAGCCTGCCATATGGCCAAGCAAGGTGGTACGCACCGCGCGCAAGGTCGGTGGCGCGATCATCCGCGGCTTCCAGCGCACCGCGCCGCGCTGCGTGCGCAGCCAGGGATGCAACGCGCGAAAGCACAGGTGCAGTGTGTTCTCGCCCGCCAGGTCGACTTCGACCTGATGGCTCACGAACATATGGCGCGTGGTGAGCACCAGCACGCCGTTCATCCACACTTCCGCCAACGTCGCCAGGCCGTTGAAGCGCAGCAGGCGGCGGCCGCTGCCCGTGAAACACACGCGGTACCAGTGATCGTGCTGGTGCAGCGGCGGCGGCTCGGCATCGTTCCATCGGCCGGCAGCGCGCAGGGCACCTGCCACGGTGCCGGGCACCGGGGCAGCCAGCCAGCCAGCGTCCTGCGGCAATGCGTGCGGGCTGCTGGCAGCGCCTGCGGAGGTTTCGAGCCACGTCCACTGGCCGGACAACGGCGCACCATTTACCGCGACGCCGGGCAGTGCCTGCAAGCGGCGCTGACGCATGTCGAGATCGCGTGCGCTCACGCGCCACCCTCCCCGAAATAGGCCGCCAGCGCCGGCACCGTCGCCTTGTAGGACATCTCGAGCTGATCGAGGCAATCGTGGCAGGGGTCGGGCTTGCGGCTGATGACGGCACGCATCAGCCGGAACTGCATCACCATGGCCTCGGAGGCGATGGTGTAGCAAGCCTCGGCGATGGTGTCCGGCAAAGGCTGGCCATGCATCACCAGCCAGCGCAGGTAGCAACCCAGCAGCTCGAAATTCGCGCCAAGCTGGCGCAGCACGCTCGACGCATAGACCTGGAAGCCAGGCTCCCCACGCCCCATCATCTGATCCAGGTGCGCGGGAAAAACCGTACGAAAGGCGCTGATCGGATTGAGCCGCGGCCGTCGTGCCAGGTGGCGGCGCAGCAGGTCGAGCGAGATCCGCACCGATGCGGCATCGGTCTGGGGAGCAAAGCGGCGCCGTACCGCTCTCGCACGCGGATACGGCGCGATATCCTTGTCCATCAGTTCCGCCGGCAAGCAAAAGATGGCCTGGTATTCCTCGCCGCCGACCGTGTGGTAGCCGTCGCCATGGTAATAACCGGCGGTCATGGCTTCCGGCACCAGCAGGTCCACGCCGATGCAGGACCTCGCATGCTGGCGCCGGTAGCCCGCCGCGGCGGCATAAGGCAGGTGGAAGCTGTCGACGTCGAGCAGTACCACGTTACCGCGGCATGTCTGCGCGGCAACGTGCGCTTGCAGGTTGTCGTAGACAGACAAGTCGTGCGCGGTAACGCCGTAGAGCCGTTCGAGATCGCCGAGCGGGAAACTGACCAATGTGAATTGATCACCCTCGAAATCCTGGCTCACGGCGAATGCCAGCGCGGCAATGGGGTCGAATTCCCAGCCATGCAAAAGCTCTATCCACAGATCGACATCGCAATTTGCGTGCGCCCACACGGGATTTCCGCCGCGCAGACCGAGTCCGCCACGCCCCCCCAACCTGGGTGCTCCATACATTACGCGCTCCAGAGCCGCTCGCGCACGCCTCGCGGCCAACGTGCAGGGTCGAGTCCGTGGTGACGCAGCAGCGCGAGCGCAAGCCGCTCGATGCCGAAGCCCACGCAACCGGTATGCGCGGTGCCACCGTCGTGCGTCTGGATGTCCCACAGCGCACCGAAATGGTCTATATGGTAGTTAAAGCTCATGCAGGCTGTGGACGGCGCCCCGTCATTGACCGGAATCAGCAGTTCGAACTTGAGCTTGAGCTCGCGCTGGCTATCGGCCACGATCTTGCCGCCGCGCCCAAAGAAGGGATCATTGGCCACCTCGACTTCAAGCGGAAGCTGCAGCGCCTTGCCCAGTTGCTGCCCGCGCTCCATCCACAGCTGGCGAAAGGCCACGATGCGCTCTGCTGGCCCCAGGCAGACGTATTCCCTCTGCCGGAACAGCTGCATCCGTGTCGGCTCCAGCGACGGCTCGTGCCGGTAGCAGTAGGACAGCACATCGACCACCTTGCCCTGCACCGGCAGCGCGCCGCGGCGCGCCATCACCGGGTAGACCGGATAGCAGGCCGCCGGGGTCAGCACCACGCCGGAGAATGCCTGCTGGTCGGTCCACGCCTCGCCCTCTTCCAGGCGCGCGAGCAAGCGGCGGTGGCCGCGGTCGTCGCCGCAGAAGCAGTGGACGGTGCCCGCCAGCTGGGGAAAGCTCTTCATGTACTCGCTGGTCTCGAAGTCCGCCTGCCCGATGGCGGGCGGGAATCGCAGGACTTCGGCGTGCTGGTCGCTGCCGAGCGCGGTGATCGCCGCATTCAGGCCGTCGGCAATGGCTTCGAACGTTTCGCTGCGGCCGTACAGGCCCTGTACGCCGGTCGCGATCAGGAGGCCGGCGTCGAGCAGCGCCGCAAGAAACGATGGCGACCCGGTGCGGGCCGGCGCCGAAACGTCGGCTCCGCTCATGTCCGGGGTGTCGCTGATGAGGGTTGTGGAATCCATGGTGGTTCTTTCAGGAGCGATCTGCCAGCAGCAGGTTGGCGGTGTTGGCCAGGATGCGGTCGTTATTGATCATCAATGGCGCCGACCACAGATCGCGCAGGTGACGGCCGAGGCTGAAGGGCGTGCCGTGCTTGTAGCCGGCCATGCCGCAAACCAGCATGGCCTCGTGCACCACCTGCAGCGCCATCTCCGATACCGATGTCTTCAGGCCGTTCATCTCTGCCGCGAGCGAGAACGAAGCCGATACCGACACGCCTGCGTCGCGCTGGCGCTGGCGAGCCAGCGCCAGCGCCAGCCGTCCTTCGATCATCTGCAGCTGGCTCACCGCTTCGGCAACATGGGACGCCGAGGGCGGCAGCGAACCCGGCTTTGCCCGCGCCTGGCCCCGGAAGAGGGTCTTGGCCCGCTGGACCGCGTCGCCGGCGATGCCAAGCCAGAGTGCGCTCCAGAGGATATGCGAGACAGGCGTCATGGTGATGTCGGCGATCTCGCCGAACGCAACCGGCAGTACCTGCGCAGCCTGCCCGGCCGCTTCGAGCCGGAAGCCGTTGCTGCAGGTGCCGCGCATGCCCAGCGTATCCCAGGTGTTGAGGCACTGCAGGGTGTAGTCGCCGTGCAGCACGCACACCAGCACCTGATCGGACGGCGGGGCGTCGGCATGCCGGCGCGCCGTCACGAGGATGCCATCCGCGTACGCCCCGTATGAGATGGTTGGCGCGACCTTCAGCAAGTGGAAATGCTCGCCTTCGAGCTCGACCGCGCAACCGCTGTAGCGCAGTGCGCCCCCGATGGCTTCCTCCGATGTGGCGGAGGCCAGCAGCAGCTCGTCGGCGGCAACGCGGGCAAGCAGGCCTTCATGCCACGCGCTCCCCACGCCATGCCCGGCCACGCAGGCAACCTGTATCTGGTGCATGGCGTAGATCATGCCGGTGGACGAACAAGCGGCGCCGAGGATCTGGCAGATGGCCGCGATGGTCTCCAGCGATGCCCCCGCGCCGCCGCAGGCAACCGGCACCATGGCGCCAAGCAGGCGCTGCTCACGCAGCGCGGCCATGGCCTCCTGAGGGAACCTTGCCTCGCGGTCCACGTGATCCCCGTGCTCGGCCGCCACTGCGGCGACAACATGCGCAGCGGCAAGCAGCGCCGCGCTGGAAGCCGGTTCCGTCTTCGGAGGTGCCAGCTCCATCCTGGCCAGCGGGGCGTTCACGCCACCTCCTGCTGCTTGATCTGCTGCACGGCGGCGGCGAGCGAATCGATACTGCGGAATAACTGCCGCGTCAGCATCCGATCCGGAATCTCGATATCGAAGGCATTCTCGATGGCCAGCATGACATGCACGGTCGCCAGCGAAGACAGGCCTACCTCGTAGAGGTCCGTGCCGTCGTTCAGTTCATCTGCCGGAACGGTGAGTCGTGCTACCTCGCCAAGGATGTGACGGATCGTTGCTTTCATGTCGATCTCCAGCGATTGATATGGGTGCCATTGAACACGGAATCACCGTTGCAGGAAGTGCGCTATCCCACCGATCCCGGCAGGTAGAGCGCCCCTCCGCCAGCTTCAGAACGCGCTTTTGCCGGTCCATCCATGCAGGGCAGTGCGCAGGATGATGGAGATGTCCAACTGGAACGACCAGTTGCGGATGTAGTAGATGTCGAACTCGACGCGCTTGCGCATCTTCTCGACGGTGTCGGTCTGGCCGCGCAGGCCATTGATCTGCGCCCAGCCGGTGATGCCTGGCTTGACGCGGTGCCGGAGCATGTACCGGTCGATCAGTTCCTTGTAGAACTCATTGTGTTCGATCGCATGGGGGCGTGGACCGACCACGGACATCTCGCCGCGCAGCACGTTGAGGAATTGCGGTAACTCGTCCAGGCTCGTGCTGCGCAGGAAGGCACCGATGCGCGTCACGCGCACGTCATCGCGCGTGGCCTGCGTCACGCCTTTCTCCTGGTGCACGACCATGGTGCGGAACTTGTAGACATGGAACGGCGAGCCATCCATGCCGAGTCTTGCCTGGCGGAACAGCACCGGCCCCGGCGAGGACAACTTGACCAGGACGGCGATCGTCATCAACAGCGGCGACAGGCCAAGCAGCACGAGCAGCGCGAAGACCCGGTCGAAGCTCGCTTTCAGCAGCCCCGTGATGCCGGAGATGGGCGGGCTGTTCAGATCGATCACCGGCATGCCGAGGAAATCGCTGAAGCGGTGGCCGAGCAGCTCCACCGACATGATGTCGGGCACCCAGCGCACGTCGACCATGTCATTGCGGAACTGGAACACCACGTCATAGAGGTCGCGGCATGCCGCCATCGGCAGCGTCAGCCAGATCTCGCGCACGCCATTGGCGCGCACGAAGGCACAGACATGCTCGAGCGATTCGAGTCGTGCCACGCCGGCGGGGATGGTCTTCTCGCGTTCGTCGTAGATGCCGACCACTTTGTAGCCGGCGCCGCGGATGCGCTGCACGCGCTGATACAGCTCGTGCCCAAGCGTCCCGTAGCCGAGGATGACCACGCGCTTGGCGTTGATGCCCTGTTCGCGCACGCTGCCCAGCATGTTGTACAGCACCATGCGCGACGTCACCAGCGCGGCGGCTACGCTAAGCAGCCACGTCATCGACCACAACCGCGACAGCATGGCGACCTGGTGCATCAGGAAGGCCGCGACCAGGCCCAGCAGGCACACCGCGCACCACGCGGCCACCGTGCGCAGCGCCAGTGCGGCCAGGCTGCGCCCGCGCCAGGAACCATAAAGGCCGCAGGCGGGAAACACCAGCAATGCACCCACCGCACACAAGGCCACGAGGATGCCGTGCACCGGTGGCGCAGCGAACAGGCCCTGGGGGAAGACCAAGGCACCGACAGCCACGCCACAGGCAGCGACGATGCCGGCATCGGCGATGCGGTACAGGATCTGCAGCGCGGATTGCCGCTCGGCTACGAAAGCTCGGACTGTCGACATGATCGGCCTCCACCTGGCATACCCAAGCTGTGATGCAGACCATGATTGCGCCGCCGGGACGGCCCGTCTGTTTGCTTACGCACACAGGGCGCCCCGGCTCTTGCCGGCGTCAGCGCGTCAGTGCAGCTGCGGCATCGCCGGCGTCAGGCGCGTCAGCACTTGCACGTGTTCGTTCTGCAATGCCCAGGAACGCCATTGGCCGCGCTGGAAAGGCTTGTCGCGCCCGGCCAGCCGGGTCGCGAGCACCTCCAGCCAGCGATTCGTGGGCGCAGCGACGCCCGCGACAGGTACCGCCAGCATCAGGACAAGCACCAGGCTTGTTGCCACTGCGGGGGCCGAGCGTACCGGCCGTGCCGAACTCAGGATAATGGGCAGGCTCACGCCAAAGCCGAGGATCAGTCCGCTCAGCACCTCCGAGCTGGAGTGCGCGTCCAGCTCCAGCCGCGAAATGCCGACCAGCAACGCGAGCAGCATGCCGATACAGCCGGCGCCCGGCGCGAGGCGTTGCCACGAGACCGGGACCAGCAGATAAAGCAGTACCGGCAGCACCGATGCGGCCATCATGCTATGCCCCGAGAATCCGGTGAAGTCGAGTGCGGCGCTACCGATACCCCAGCCCATGAACGCCAGCTTGGAGACCAGCACCGTGGCGGCGGCCACGCCGAAACTCAGGAACCATCGCCACGCGCTGGCCATGGCGCGGACGTGAAACAGCCAGGCGGCGATCAGCATGGCGACCGGGAGCAACAGCGAGGTCTCGCCGAAGCGGGAGATGAATTGCCAGTTGAACATGATTGCATCGAGGATCAGGTACGCAAGGAAAGTAACACAGTTGAAGCGTTTTCCCGTCTCCATCACCGGCGCCCGGCATCATCTCCACCCAGCCAAAAGCATGACAAGGCGCGCATGTGCCGGACAGGCAATGCGGCGAGTCCGTTGCTCCCATTGGGCTGGCGGACATCGCCGGCGCTGTGGCCGATGCGCGTCGCGCTGCGCGGCGGATGCGGCTTCTGGTCGATAGTCCTGCTACCGCTGTTTGATTATCGTCTGAGGAGTGGCCCGCCGAGCGGAATCGTGCCGGCCACTTTAGAGCCCGCATGGTCCCCCGGTCGGCGGGCTCTTTTTTTGCCGGCTGCTTCACGGCGGGAGAGCCGACAAGAAGCCGGCCGTATGGAAGCTGGGAATCGGACGCAAACCCAGGTGCCTTGCGTCTCGTGGCAGCGGCAGAAACAAACAGGCCACGGTCTGCCGCTTGTGCCGCGCGGCTGTTACCGTGGCCATCAAGATCCAGCGCAGCGTGCGCTGCAACCGAAATGCACGTGTGCGCATCCGCATTGGCATTGGCATACGCACCGGCTCGCTCCGGTCCCCCGAACACGCGCTCTTCGTCGCCCCCTTTTATCTTGCCGCCGGGTAACCGCGCCTCGATACTTGCCGGCCACACCGCCTTGACTGGTGATTGCCTGCTCTAGCCCACGGCCGCTTCATTGCGGCCATCGCATGCCTGCTCGCCCGCCACGACCACGCAGTACTCGTGACGGTCAATCAAGCTCGCCCTGACTGTTTCCAACTGCCGGCGCGCTTCCTGCTCGCCGGCGAAGGTGGCTGCGGCGATGGCCGCCGCTTCGCAGTTGTAGCGCCGGCCATGCAGCTCGCCGCGATAAAGCAGCGGCCCATCGCCTCCGGTCATCAATCTGATTTCGTAGCAGCACGCCCACTTTCCCCGGCCTTCGGGCACGGCGAAACCGCGCACAACCAGGATGTCCATTCCCGCGTCCATACGACCCCCTATGCAACGCGCGGCGGCCGGATTGAGAAAGTATCCCCGGCTTCGTTATCCGCGCGTCTTCAGCATAGTTGGCGACGCCACCGTGCGCCTCATCCCGTTGCCGTAGATCCACCTGAACCGATGGGGGATGGCGCGGGCGCCATGGTGAAGGCTCCGCGGGGGAAGCACTGGCCGCCGGCGCCGACCAGTGCCACTGCTGCGTGCGTCTGCTCGGGCGTGGCCGGCACCGCCAGGCAGCCGCTCGCGCCGCGCCGGGCGGCGTAGCTCGCCAGTGCGGGACCGGGTGCCTGGCACAGGATCAGCCAGCGTCTTGGCGCCAGGCGCGCGCAAAGGGTGTCGACGAGGATCAGCGGATCGGCATCCGTGCCGCTGCAATCCAGCAGCGCGAAAGCCAATGGCGCCGGCGGCATTTCCGCCGCAGGCGCTTCCAGGAGCCATTCGGGAGTCTGTGTGAGTATCGGCGTGAGCGATGGGAGTTCGCGTAGGTGGCGCAGCAGTCCGCGGCGCAACATCATATTGTGGGCAAGCAGGAGCGTTGTCATCGACTCGGATAGACGCGGGTAGGCATCGGGCCGGCAAGCGCTGGGATGATCGCCTATCGCATGCGGTACATGTCAACAGCGTAGCAACTACGACAAGGCGCCGCCTCGTGCGTTTGGATGAGCTGACCCATGCCAACGATCGAGGCGGCTGCGCGCGCCCGAACCCCGCCGGATAGACGGATAGACGGATAGACGGATAGACGGATAGGCGGGGGCCGCGCCGCTCAGGCAGCCACCTGGCAGACGGCGGTGCAATCAACCAGCTGCGCGGCGCCACGAATCGGCGTGGCGGCCGCAGGGCCCGGCCAGCTGAGTTTCGCGCCACGCTGCAATGCCACGTAGACCGCCTCGCCTTTGTTGCGCACGTGAAGACGCTGGTACAAGGTGCACGCATGGGTCTTGGCGGTGGCAACGGAGATATTCAGCAAGCGGCTGACGGTCTTGATCGGATAGCCGCGTGCGAGCAGCGCCAACACCTCGTACTGGCGCTCGGTGATATTGAGCAGATGCGAGCCCACCGAGGGTGTCTCGGGCTCCGGCGCCGCATCGGATGCGCGGCGCAAGGGATGTTGGTTCGCGCTTGCCGCCTCGCCAGGCGCTGCTCGCATGGGCAGCGCCGCTGTTGCGGCAAGGCGTGCCTGCCCGGCAGGCCAGGGCGCGACGCCCTCGGTGCCGCGTGCCGCCTGGGCGCGCGCGGGAAAGCATTCACCATCGGCAAGAACAAGGCGGATCGCCGCGTCGAGCATGTCGGCGCTGCAGGCCTTGGACAGCAAACCGCGCACACTGCCTGGCATTTGACCGCTGATCGACTGGGAGGGGATCTGTTCCGACAATACCAGTACCCGCTTGGGCATCAGTGTCTGGCAGATGTCCGCCAGTTCGTGCCAGCCCGCATCCTGGTCCGGCGGCAAGCCATAGACCAGCAAGTCGGCATGGCAAAGCCATTCGGCAGGATAAGGCAAGGATGTCGGATCAATGTCGACCAGATCGCCGTGGAGTCCCGCTTGAGTCAGCAGATGGCGCAGACCCAGGCGCAGCAGAGGATGTGGCTCGATCAAGAGGATTGTGGCCATGGCCGCTCTCTTTTTTTGTTACTGCACGGCGAGCTCCACGACGACCCGCGCATGCTAACGGAAAGGCCCGCTATGTTGCGGTTGCATTTCCATACGATCCGTCGCGTCTCCAGGCCACGACAGCGAACCCGTCCAGGTCCCTCTGCCCGACTGACCATCCCGTGGAGTCGTCTCGAATCGCCCCGTTTGCGTTGTTTTACGCTTTAGATGTTACTTAATTCAGAGTTAAAGAATTCTAACTCTGGGTAACAGGATATGCAGAGTCGGGGGTGAATGCAAGTGAGGGTTACATCCTTGAAGGCGTGCCGCCAGCGTCATGTGTGCTACCGAACCGCGCGGCTTGAAAAACCTTGACTCGGGCGGTGCAGGGATATCCATATGGATTCCCCGTTATAATTATCGGCATTAAAGTTCACTATGCATTTCTACCCGGACATATTTCGCGACTGCTTAAGTGCCTTATGAATCAATATCTTAGCTGCCCAATGGGGCAATATCATGCAGCCCGGTAAGACCAACCTGAGTCTCACCCGCAGCGAATTTGCCGCCGTCCGGGCGTACGTGCAGGGCATGCCGGCGGCGATGGTGGCGGGGCGCTACCTGGCCGACGATGGCGACGACGACGCCGGTGGCGAGTCCGCCTTGCGCCTGCTGCTCGGCCTGCGCGACCGCATGGTGCAACTGGCCCATCTGCATGGCCGGCAGGACCTGGCGGAATTGCTGGAACTAGGCCCCGGCCGCTCCAACCGTGGCATGGACCGGCGCGTGGAAGCGCTGGCTGAACTGGAAAGGCTGGGCACCGCCCGGCCGCGTGCGGATCATCGCATCGAACTCTGGTTTTCGCCAGCGCTGGCGCGGCGTTTGCGCGCCCAAGAGATATTCAATCTTCATATCTTGATTGAGCTTGCCAATCGCCATGGCGGCGCCTGGTGGCGCTCGGTCCCACGTATCGGCGCGCTCGCCGGTGCGGTCATCAATCATTGGCTGGCCGCTCATCGCGATATGGTCAAGGACGAGCGGGGCGAGCCGCTGCTGCGCGAGCATTTCGGCGCCCAGGGCCGCCTGGCCGAAGCCGTGCTGGGACCGCGCCTGCGCCAGCTCGTGCCGCTGGAACTGATGCGCGAGGAGGTACCAGGTGCGGCAATGGCGATTCAGCCTAATAGTGATTCTAAATGCACTTTTACCGGCGATCTTGCGGCAGTGCGCGCATGGCTTGCGGCCAATCGCGCGCAGCAGAGCACCTGGCTGGCCTATCGCAAGGAAGCCGAAAGGCTCTTGCTCTGGGCGGCGGTTGAGCGAGGCAAGCCGCTGGCGGCGCTGGATCGCCAGGACCGGCTGGATTATTTTGCCTTCCTGCGCAATCCAGGACCCGTCCGGCTATGGGTCGGACCGCGCGCGCCCAGGGAATCCACCGCGTGGCGCCCTTTTACGGGTCCACTGTCGGATAGCAGCGTGCTCCACGCTTCGCGCATCCTGGGGGCGTTGTTCGAGTGGCTGCAAACCCAGGAACATCTTGCGAACCATGTCTGGCAACCCTATACGCAGGCCAAAGCGCGGGCACAACGTGCCGCGGCACCGGCCAGCGTGGGTACCCTGCTCTCGCTCGACTCACTTGCCCGGTTTCTGGAGTGGCTGGCTGTTCAGGGCCAGGACCCGGAAGGCGTCCGGCACCGCGCCGCCGAGGCCGCGGTGCGTTTGCTGCAGGAGCAACACATCGGTTTTGCTGACCTGGCGACATTCACGCGCGACAAGCTCGTTGCCCGCGCGCCGGAGGACGGCCACGGCGCCGAGTCCCTGAGCGCCACGGCACGCATCGCGCTGGAGCGTCATTGGCGGGACCGTGGGCTCGCCTGGGACGGTCAGGCTGGACAAGCCATCGTGCTGGTGGGCCCTCCCCGGCTGCCGCCTACGGGGCGCGCCAGGCGCAAGTCCGACAGGTCACCGGGTGCCGGTTACTCAGTGCGCGGTTTGCATGCGCTGTTGAGCCAGGCCATCGAACGCTACCGGGAAGAGGAAGACGCGGCATTCGCAGCACGGTCCCCGCGTGATCTCGCGGGACGGCGAACCCGCATGAAGCACACTGGCACGAACGCGCCGAATACGGAGATTTCCACCAGTTCCCCGGCCGGGATCATCGATTCCGACACCCCGGCCATCGGATGACCGGGCGGGGACGAGCGCGCTCAGGCGGCCGTCCTTTTTTGACGCTCGGATATCAGCTGGCAGGCTTGTCCAGCCCGAAGCGCACCTTGAGGGCCTCGACCAGGGCTTCGCGCGCGCCGCGATCGCCCACCTGCACGTCCAGCATGACGCGGCCGGAATCCCATTCCTTGATCGTCCCCAGCAACTGGCCGCCGTCGCTCCGGATCTTGTACTGGCGGCTGATTTCCTTGACCTTGCGCGCCTTTCCTTCCTGGGCATGCTTGCGAATGGCCTCGACCTCGCGGCTGGACAGGCCCTCCGTCATGATCCGGGTTGCAAGGTCGCGGGTGCGGTCTTCGCCCGCGATCTTGCAATAGAGCGTCAGTTCATAGCCTGTCGCGATACCAATCGCGCTAGGCCGCTCGCGCATGACACCTAGGACCGACTCCGGGAGCCTTAGCAGTGCCAAGGTCTTGTTGACGGTGCCGGCGGACATGCCGGTCAGCTCGCAGATATCTTCCTCCTTCTGGACCTTGCCCTCATCCAGGAGTTGCCGCCACGCGATCGCATTGTCGAGCGCCGACTGGTCGGAACGTTGTTCGTTGAGCAGGAAGGACAAGCGATAGAAATCGAGATCGCTCAGATTGCTCTCGATGAAGCATTCCATCTCGAGCTTGCCCGCCGACGCCAGCGCGCGCTTACGGTAGTGGCCGTCGATCAGGATGTAGTGGCCTGGCCGCACCGGGTCCGGCGTTGCCAGGCCAGGCGTCTTTTGGCCGTGGGTGGCAATGGAAGCAGCGCGTTCCTGGACCACGACCGGATCGTAGATGCGGCGGGCGTTGAACGGATTATCGTGAAGTTGCGCCAGAGGAACTTTCATCAGGATCCGGCCGCCCTCCTCCTGCTCCGATTCACTTTCAGCGCTGAAAATGGGGCTGGGTTCGCGAGTACGCGCCTGGAGCAAACCATTGGGGTGCTGCGAAATTGCCGCTTCGGCACGGGCAAAGCGGTCGAGCGAGTCGCCCCGCGTTTTTTCGGCTGCCATTCCAGCCAGCATGCCTTCCTTGAGGCTTTTCAATTTTGTTGCCATACCTATTGCTCAATCAAAGACAAGATTTCGTCGACCATCATGTCGACTTCCTGCACGGACTCGCGCGCGCCCGCCACGCCATGCACGGTGCATCCGATCGCCTGGCATTCACGGAACGCCGAGCGCGAACCGATCATGGAGTGCATCAGCGGGACGTCTGAATCGTCGCCCAATATTTCAATGGCCTGGCGCGCAATGGAAACGCGCCGCTGCACCATGTTTGCCATCACGCGGATGCGGAGCGTCTCGTTTTGGACCTGGGCATGCTGCGCCAGCGTCTTGGCCGCCACCGCCGCCCACAGATCGGGCGGGGACGGGACGACGGGAATGATCGCCAGGTCGGAGATCAGCAAGGCGCTTGAGGGCGCCGCCGAGTGCACGGCAGGCGGACAGTCGACCACGATGTAATCGTAGTCCTGGACGAATTTCCTGACCTCCCGGTGCATGGCGCCGCCAGATGGGGCAAGGCCGATCACCGACGCGGGAAAGGGACGTTCGTCGCTGGCCTGCGCGGCCCAGCGGGTGGCCGTTCCCTGCTCGTCCATATCCACCAGCATCGAGCGTGCGCCTCTCAAGCCGAGCGTACCGGCTAGATGCATGCTGACCGTAGTCTTTCCGCATCCGCCCTTCTGGTTAAAGACCGTGATGATTTTAGCTGGCACTACGACCTCTCTTTCAGCGCTGAAAGCGCGATTATCTCTAGCCGCAACTTTAGACAAAGTGACGTGCTGGCTCAACTGTTTTTTGACTTTATATTTTAAATATAAAATTGTGCAAAATATTTCGCGTTATGGAAACAAGAGAATTCCGCTTGAAATGCGGCACGGAATGCGCCTACAGTAACGATAGTGCGTCTTTCGACGCACCTGACACAACTAGACAAACTGGTTATGATGCCCGCTACAGTCGAGTCAAGTCGTGTCACCTCGTTGGCGTCCGTTCGGTAACTACGAGAACTTAGCGTGCTTGAACGGTTGTTAGCGTTGTTAGCGTTGTGTACTAGAACTTGCTTCGAAAGGAAATTCACATGGCAACCGGTACGGTCAAATGGTTCAATGAGACCAAGGGCTTTGGCTTCATTACCCCGGACGACGGCGGTGCGGATCTGTTCGCGCACTTCTCCGAAATCCAGGGCTCGGGCTTCAAGACGCTCAAGGATGGTCAGCGCGTCACGTTTGAAGTAAAGCAGGGCCCGAAGGGCTTGCAGGCATCCGCCATCAAGCCGGCCTGATCTCGCGAATCACGCCGAAATCGCCGACCACGCAAGGCTCCTGAGCCAGCGGCGGTCAGTAAAGCAAAAGGCAAGCGTTTACGCTTGCCTTTTGTGTTTACGGTCTGGGAGACACCCCCACCAACGAAAAAACCCGCGAGATGGATCGTCCCGCGGGTTCGGCATGCCTCGGCCTGCGTCAGGCCAGCTTGCGCACGCTGGTCCGGGAGGGCTGCAGGATCAGTGCCTTGGACGAATCGGCGTCCACCTTGGCGCCTGGATAGACGACCAGCACGTCCTTGAGCGCCTTGCGGAACAGCGCGCGGAACTTCCGCTCGCTCTCGGTCTCCGTGCCGAACTGCATCTGCAGAGCTTCCCAGGGGATCTCCGTGCGGCGCTGGATGGTGAAGAAACGGTAGGTCAGCCACGAGTAAACGTCGAGCGCGAACGGGGACTGCTTGAGTGCCTTCAACGCGCGCATGTCCACCGGAACCGGTCGGTTAACCAGTTCGTTGAAAAACGGCTCGGACAGCACCACGAAACTCTCGAACATGGAGCCCTGACCGGGCTGCATGGGATCCCACCAGGTCGACAGCTGGTCTGCCAGCAGATAGCCAACCCGGTCAATCGAAAGGGGTTCGTGGCTCTGGTTCTGATTCTGGCTGGGCGTGGACTTGTTCTGGACGATCGCAATGGTCGCGGAGAACAGCCGAATCATCTGCTGCCGCACCAGGGTCATGGTGCCGCGTTTGCCGCCTGTGGCCATGGGGATGCCCAGGTTGTACATAAACTCCGACAAGGAGTTGCCAAGTGAAATGCGGCGATCCTCGACGGTACCCGTAAACTCGCCTCGCTTCTTCTTGGCCATGATTTCCTTGCCGATCCAGGCCAGCATAAGGCGAGGATAGGAGCCATAGGGATAGCCAAGCGAAACGGTCTCGGACACCAGTTTCTGGCGGCCGTTGCTCGCTTTTTCGGAGCGCTGCTGGGTGAAATAGCCGGGCTGGATCATCAGCGAGATATTCCCGCTGGTCCGTGTCCACACTGGCGGCGCACCCTTTGGCGCCCGGTAAGGCAAGGTGACTTGCACGCTGGCGCGGCTCAGGAAGCCGACTTCACCGCTTTGCCAGGCATCTTCACGCTCCATGGCCTGGGCTTCGTCAAACAGCCGCTGGAATTTCTCGGACGGAACCAGACTGATCTCGTCGCCGGGAACGATGATGCGGGAGGGCTCACTGTCCATATCGGCTGGACCGCGAGACCCAAGGATGGTCTGGTTGCGTTTGATCGGCATATTGGCGTGCTTCGGAATACCCGACTTTTTACGCGAAGCCACCAGCCTTGTCACGCAGAAACGGGTTCGCTAGACGAATTTCCTGCAATGCCGCGTGTTTTCGGGGTGGAGGGTCTCCCGACTGATCGCATGGTTGCCGGCGGTGGGCAACCCCGCAGGGTTGTCCACGGACGGCAACACATCAGCTACCGGTAAACGATAAGAGTATGGGTTAACTACTTGTAAACCGTATACGGCGCCCCAAGGCCATGATTCTTCAGCGGAAATGTCACCTCGCCGAACCCGATTCTGCGTGGAACCGTACTCGATTCTGCGAAGTGCTGTACCCGAATCTGCGGTATACCGAACCCGTTTCAGCGCAAAGCCCGAACCGGTTTCTGCGGGGATAACTCCTTGTTCCCACAGACTTTTCCACAGCCCTTCGAACCCAAAGCGTACCTGTTTCTGCGCGCCTTGCGGCCTTTTCGTCACGTATACCGGCGAAAACAGGTTTTCGGATAAGTTATCCCCGCAGAATTGGGTACGCAGCCTGTCACGCCAAAGCCGTCCTTCCTGCCGTCCGTACCCAATTCTGCGTAATGGGTGCGCCTGGCATCCCATTTGCGTACCCAATTCTGCGTTGCCGCATTTGAGATCCGCGGCCCGCATCCCGATGCCCACCAAGCGTACCCGTTTCTGCGGCGTACCCAATTCTGCGAACTCCCCCTATCTGGCGCGTCGCGCCGCAGGGCGAACCCGTTTCTGCGCACCCAGCGGACCAACCGATCCAACGTCGCGTACCCGTTTCTGCGTTCTGTGGCACCCTCAAATGCCGGAAAGCGTTGCGACTTCCCATTATACACAAGCTTCTTATTGAAAGCGAGTACTTGCACTCAACATTTGCAAATAAACAAAAGGGTTTTCGGTGCCGTACCCATTTCTGCGTGTTCCCTGGCGGTGGGGGAAATCCCGGCCCGACCAGCCGGCAGGAGGTGGTCATCGTGGCGCACCTGTTTCTGCGAACGGGCAGACACCGCGATTGCGCTCGGGGCGTACCCATTTCTGCGGAAGGGGAGGGTTTCCTTGCCACGGCAAGGATTTGGCGCGGAGGCGGGACACGCTACGGACCCCCTGGCAGGGCGGGACCGCTGCACCGGCGTGCTCAGAATCGCGCTTGCCGGCGTGCGGCGTACCCGTTTCTGCGCGAGTGCAGTGTGTTTGGACTAGTGAGGGTGGGCGGCAAAAAAAAACGGGCGTACCCATTTCTGCGTTGTAGCGTGACGTCAGTGGGATGCTTGCGAAGGGGCTCGGCACCACTTGGTGGAACTCGGGCTGGCTTTTTGCGCAGGGCGTACCCGTTTCTGCGTGCTTGTGCGTCGTGCAGGTGCCGGGAAATGACGTTCGGTCATCGAAACGGGGCCGCACCGAGGTTTGGCGTACCCGTTTCTGCGAGCCGGTTGCGCCTGGGATAGGCTGCCAGCGTCCCGTCGCATGGCTGGATGTGCCCTGGGCGTACCAGTTTCTGCGTGGCGATCTGGGGCCCTAAGGCATCGCTGGTGGCCCAAGGTGCAGTCGAGCGTACCCGTTTCTGCGTGCGGGATGGCGAGCCTTCAGCCGCCCGTGGGCGTGGCTCGCGCTACCTGGTTGCACTGGAACGGCGCCGCCCGGGCCGGCTGTGCGGTGGTGCCGGTGTGCGGGCGACGCATGCAGCGTCCTGCGGCAGGCACGGACGAAAAAAAACCCCGCCTCGAGAGGCGGGGTTTTCCTGACCGGGCACACCCGCGCGGGGTGCCCAATCTACTGCTTACTGCTTACAGCGGCGTGATGTTCGCAGCTTGCAGGCCCTTCGGGCCGTTCTTGACTTCGAACGACACGCGTTGGTTTTCCTGCAGCGACTTGAAACCGTCGGAGCGGATTTCAGAGAAGTGCGCGAAGAGATCGTCACCGCCAGCGTCCGGCTTGATGAAACCGAAGCCCTTGGCGTCGTTGAACCATTTAACGATACCGGTTTGCATGGTATTGCTTTTCCTGGGAAAAATTTAAAAGAAACGGATAGCTCACGCGTATCCGAGCAAAGCAACTCAAGGAAAGGACACCATGGACAACGGAAGTACCATGACGGTGGCTAACGAATGTGCTGTTGCCTCGTCGCTTGAATCTAGCGGGGTTTATACGGCGGATTAGCGTCAGCGTCAAGGTAGGGTGATTCTGGATGTCTGTCAGAATTCACTACAGGCTACCGCGGATGTGGATCATCGCCGCCGTCTTTGTCTTCAAGTTCTCTTGCCTGCCGGGCACTGAGCCAGGCAGGGCAATCGGGAACAGGGCCCAGGCGGTCGCGATCGGGTGGTGACGGCAGGGCGTACCCGTTTCTGCGTGCCCTTGGAGCGAGCCAGGCGCTCTCGTTGCTGCTTTTTTCCAACACAGAATTAAGTGAAAAATGTAAGTGGATAATAACCTTGCAGGACATATTGCATGTAGCAAAGGTCTCATGCGAAAGGATGATATTCGGTTGAGTGCACATAGAGAGGGCTGGACAAACAGGCCCAAATGCACTGAACTAGAGGCGTGGCAGATTGCGGGGCGCTTCAAGGGCGCCCCTTCTTGACTCCGGCGATCCGGGGTCGCGCCGCTGGCGTAGCGTAGCCAGGCCAGGAATAACGACACAAACAAGTCCGCCGCACGCAGATGGCAAGGACTGAACCAGTAGACCATCGTCCAGATGGCTTCGCCACCACGAAAGGAGCGCGCGGACACACGCCCGCCTGATTAGAAAAGCAAACAATAAGATCAAACATAAGTGGTAATCGCGAACGTGTAGTGCCGGGGGTGTTGTTCAACGGGGATCACATCATGACTGCAGGAGAAATCCGGCGACCCGCCATGGGGCCCATCAGCGAGTCCGCCAGCCTGTCCATTCACCGTGCCTGGTTGGCTTTGGGAGAAGCCGCAGCCGAGCCGCCACGCCGAAGCCGCGCCAGCGAACGGGGCGATCCCGCCGCAAGTACCGTCGAAGCCTTCCTGAGCCAGGATGAAGCGCTTCCGCCCTATGTGCGCGCGGCCATCGAGCAGGTGCTGCAGCGTCAGCGTTCGCTGGAAGGCGAGTTGTCCCGCCAGCGCGCGCTGTTGCAGGAGTGGATCCTCAGCCAGCTGACCTACAAGGCGCTCTATTACCGGTACTCGGGCCAGTCGCCGGAGGCACCGCGCAGCGAGTTGACGCACGAGAAGGACGAAGTGCGCCGGCGTATTCGCGACCAGCTCCAGGCCGGTGGCGAGCACAGCGCCATTCTTGGCGAGCAGTCCCGCAGCCTGTCCAATCCGTAATGCCGACATTGCGCGTGGGGGATCCCCCCCAACCGACTCAGCCTGGCCGCAAACAGAGCCCGCATCAGAGCGCGCCCGCGGCGGAAGCTGGAATAGTCACGATGCTCAATGTCAGGGAGAACGCTATGGACCGACTGTGCAAGGCGGCGACACGCACCGCACAGGTGTTGGTCGTATCGCGCCATGAACCCTATGGATTCGATCCGTCCCAGTTCGGGTCTGGCTGGGAGATTCGCCATATCCAGCAGATCCGGGACCTGAGCCGGGTCATACGCGGCAGCGCGCCGATGGCTGGCGTGCTCGACCTCGAGAGCGAATACAGCGATGCCGAGCTGACGCAGCTCGAACAAAGCCTGCAATACCTGCACGTGATGTGGGTGGCGATCACGTCGTCGCGCATGCTGGAAGACGAACGCGTACGCCGGCTGATACGGGACTACTGTGTGGATTACGTACGCACGCCGTTTTCGTTCAGCGAATTGCTGTACACCCTCAAGCATGCGCATGGCATGGCTTGTCTGCACGGCGCGCGCAGCCATGAACTGATCGGCCATGGACCGATGATCGGCGAATGCGCGGTCATGCGGGCCATGTTCCGCTCGCTCGCGAAGGTGGCGCACAACGAGGCGCCGGTCTTTATCTCCGGCGAGTCCGGCACCGGCAAGGAACTGGCGGCGCAAGCCATCCACGAGGCATCGAGCCGGCGCAAAGGCCCGTTCGTGGCGATCAACTGCGGCGCGATCCCGCCGCACCTGGTGCAGTCCGAATTGTTCGGCTACGAGAAAGGCGCGTTCACCGGCGCCAACCAGCGCAAGATCGGCTGGATCGAGCAGGCCCAGGGCGGGACCTTGTTCCTCGACGAGATCGGCGACCTGCCCCTGGAAAGCCAGGTGGCCCTGCTGCGTTTCTTGCAGCAAGGCACCATCACCAGGCTTGGCGGGCACCAGTCGATCCCGCTGGACTTGCGCATCATCTCGGCGACGCACGTGGACCTGGTGGCGGCACAGTCGGATGGGCGCTTCCGTGCCGACCTGTTCCACCGGCTGTGCGTGCTGACCTTGTCGATCCCGCCATTGCGCGAGCGCGGCGAGGACATCCTGCTGCTGGCCAACTCGGTGCTCGCCGAACATGGCCACGAGGCCCACCGGCGCATTCGCGGGTTCGCGCCGTGCTCCACCCAGGCCATGATGCAATACGAGTGGCCCGGCAATGTCCGCGAACTGATCAACCGGGTGCGGCGCGCCATCGTGATGACCGATAACCGCAAGATCACCGCGGAAGACCTGCAGTTGCACGGCGGCAGCGACTCGCCGCGCAAGACCCTGGACGCGATCCGCGAAGAGGCCGAGCGCGAGGCGATTCGTACCGTGATGGCGAGCCACGGCTTCCATGTGGTGCCGGCCGCGCGCGAGCTCAACGTCTCGCGGGTCACGCTGTACCGGCTGATGCACAAGCACAATATCCGTATCGAAGCGCGCCCCGGCGCCGGCGAATAGCGTCGCAGGTGTTTCTGCATGCATCACGGGCGGGCTGCGGCCCGCTTCTTTTTGGGGGGCGCAGAGGCGGCCACCTTGTTCGACGTCGCGCTTGTCTCGCTCAGAACGTATAAGGGAAGCGCAGCGTCACGGTGTAGTTCGCCGCGTCGGGTGTCAGCCCGAGGCCAACCGCGGCGCTCACCGACCAGCCTTTGGTGATCACGTGATTCAGGCCGAAGGTCATGGTTGCCACATTGGTACGGCTGCCGATCACCGTCTGCGTCACGCCGGCGGTGGTGACCTGTGTGCTGCCCGAGAGGGCGGCATTGAAGGCCAGCGACATCGACGTGCGGTCGTTCAGGGCGAGCGCGAGGCCGCCGCCGAATCCGATCGTGTCGCCCAGCTTGACATCGGCTGGCGTGACCTGCCCCTGCACGGAAGAAATATCGCTCACCGAGCGGCTGATGTTGTACGTGTAGCTGGCATTCACGAACAGCACCACCGGGTCGTAGGTCTTGAGCAGCGACAGGCCGGCCGTGACACCCCATACGCCATTTCCGGTGGGCAACTGGTCGGCGATGATCAGATTGTTGTTGCTGGGATTCGCCGACACCAGCTTGATGCCGAACGGCGAGCGCCCGGTGGGCGCGCGTACGCGGATGCTGCCGACGACGTCGGGCGCCGCGCCGCTCTCGCGCAGGAACTGGTAGTACAAACCCATGCTGATGTCGCCCAGCGCTGTCGTGGTGAGCGTGGCGTCGGACAGGTTCGAGGCGGAACCGCCCGCCCCGCCGTTGAGGAAGTTGGTATTGCGGTAGAGAACCGGCAGGTCGAAATCCATCGAGAAGCGGTCGGAGAGGCCATAGCGCGCAATGGTGTCGTAGGTGAGCGTGTGCGACTTGGTCTGGTTGAGATTGATGGTGCCGAGGAAGATGGCATCCAGCGCCAGGAAGCCGGACAGCGACAGCGCGCGCCGGTCGTAGTAGCTGTAGATGAAGCCGGTATCGATCGTGAGGCGCCGCTCGAACAGCGGCGCGTGCTCGCTCTGGAAGACCAGGTCCTTGCTTTGCACGCGCACCTGCTGCTGGGTTTCGCGCGCATCCGAGCCGACTACCGGGGTATCGCCGACGGGCGTTGCCGTGGCCGCGGCGGCCGCTACGGGCTTGGCAGGACTGGCTTCCTGAGCCAATGAGGGAACGCCGGCGGCGGATACGGCACCGCCAGCGTTCCCCTCGGCACTGCTCCCCGTTCCCACTGCCACCCCCCGCCCGCGCGCCCCGACCATTTCCAGGTCGTTCAGGCGCCGTTCGAGAGCCTTGATGGTCTTTTCCTGTTGCTCGACCAAATGCGTCAGCCGTTCAATCCGCTCGTCCGCGCTGGGCTGGGCGCTGACCTGGGCCCACGCGCCAGCGGAGATCAGCGTACCCGCCAGGGTACCCAGCAGAGCGAATTCTTTCTTCATCTTTCCCCCCGGAAATCTGAATCAGCGCGATGCGGGTGCGCCAGCCCTTGCATGGTGGATTATCGTCGCATCGCTGCTATCGCCGCCAGTGCGTCCCGCATGCTGGATTGCGTTAGTTGCCGGGTACTCAGTTGCTGCACCTGCAGCGTGATGTTGGTGAGGTTGAACACTTGCTGCGCGTCGCCTGTGATGCGCGCGGTCTGCATCAGGCTGCCTGCCTGCGCGTTCTGCAAGGCGCTGCCTGCCGCCGACTGGATGGCCACGGAAACGCCACCGCCCGGCGCGAGCGTTGCGCTGGCGGTGATGCCGTTGCCTTGGGCCATTTGCGGTGCCGGGGTGCTGCTTGCCACCGTCGCCTGGATGGGCGCGGTCTGGGTCGTGATGGTACTGACGTTGCTGGCCGAGTTGCCGTCTCCAGCGATCTGCGTGACCTGGCCTACGCCGGCCACCTGCACCGCGGAGCTGGCGACCCCGCCATTGCCCCGCACGGTGCCCGGCGCCAGCCTCTGCACCCGCGCCGACAGGTTGGCGCTGGCGTGGGCAACCGCCCTGCCGGCGGCCAGGTTGGCGGCTGCCACGCGCGCGCTCGCCGTGGCGATCGCCGTGTCGTTCTGCCAGCGCGAGACCATCTCCACCACGAAGCCGCTGACCAGGCTCGCACCCAGGTATTTGCCGCGCACGCCTGCCAGTTCGTCGTCAGCGACAAGCTCTGCCATGACCGGCGAGGCAACCACTTCGTTCAAGTCGTCGATTGCGGAGGCGCGGGCGAAGCCCGGTGCGGTCAGCGCCACGCCGGCCGAGCAACTCAGGCAGAGGAGGCGAAGCGCGCGGGCCATGTCAGAAGTAATCCATCCGGATCAGGCCAAAGTCCAGCGCCGCCGGCACCATGCCCCCGGCCAGCGCGGCGTTGGTCCGGTCGCGCAAGGCGGGCGCGGCGATATTGAGCAGCGGCGAGTTCGGGTCGAACGGCCGGCCGACGATGGCGAACACCAGCCCATTCCAGTTGGCGGCGAAGTCCTCCTCCTTGATGATGCGGTTGCCCAGGGCCGGATCGGCAACGAACACGCGACCGTCGATCGCCTTGCGCACCACCACGAAATGCAGGTAGCCGTTGACGTCGAGCAAGGTGATGACCGGGATCTTGAGTTGGCGCAGGGCGCTGTAGTCCACGCGAAAGCCCCGTCCGCGCAGGCCCAGCGTCTCGACGTAGTTGCGCATGTCGAGCATGGAGAAGCCGTTCTTGACCACGGTGTCGGCGTCGGAGATGCGCAGCATGTCCTCGACGATCCTGGGCTCGGCCAGGTCAAAGCCGTAGCCATAGCGCAGCAGCGTGCCGACCGCGGCGGCGCCGCAACTGAAATCAAGCTGCTGGCGCATCATGTTCTGGTAGCGCATCTCGAGCATGCTCTTGACGGGCTTCCTGAGCATCGGCTGTCCGTCGATGTCGATCGTCATCGTGCTTTGACCGTAAGCACCGAATGCCGCTGCAAGCAGCATGCATGCCCCGGTCACGCGGAATAGCGCGCGCATGACATTGCCCCCCCTTGGGTGGATTGAGCCGGTATCCCCCGGGTACCCGGCGCTCTCGCCGCGTTTGTGCTGCTCAGTGGGTCGCGGCGGAAATCGCGAGCCCGTTGCTCTGTGCGTTGCCGGCACCGGCAGCAATATTGACGCCGATGTTCCCCACTGCGTTGACCAGGGCGCTGCCATTGAGCGTGGCGGCGTTGCTCGGCCGGCAGCCGCACATCGACAAGTCGTTGCCGTAGGTAGTCTGGTCGTTCGAAGCCGTGGCCTTGGCCAGCACACCGACCGGCTGCCCGCCGCCGCGGCCGCCGCCCGTATTGACCGAAGCCGCCAGCGCATTGCTCTGCAGGTTGCCGGCGCCGGCTGCGATGTTCACGCCGACGTTGCCCTTGGCGCCGGCCAGCATGTTGTCGCCCATGCTGGCGCTGTTAGTGGCGCCGGCCATGTGTACGCCGTTATCCCCGGTCTTCTGGCTGGAGAACACCTGCGCCGAGGCGAACACGTCCGACGCGTCGATGCTGGCCAGTGCGGCCTGGTTGGATTGGCCGTTCCCCGCCCCCGCGGAGATATTCACGCCGATATTGCCCTGCGCATTGAACAGCGCGTTGCCGCCGCCGGTTGCGCTATTGCTGGACGGGCCGATGCGCACATTATTGTCGCGCGCGCTTTGCTGGCTGTTGACCACCGCGCCCGACTCGGACTTGAAGTGGATGTCTCCCCACGCAAAGCCGAAACCACGGACATAGATGTCGTTGCTGATGGCGGTCTGGCTAAAGATGTCGGCATCGTCCGGCCGATCGAAATAGCTGAAGCCTCCCGCGAACGCGCTGGAGGAGAGTGCAACCATCGCTGCGATGGCGAGGATTTTCGTTCTCATGATTTTCTCCTTCCCTGCTTAGAAAAAAGTGCCCGCCGGGGGACGGAGCACAAAAACATTGGACGAGATATTCCCCGATCCTGCCGTCTGGTTCAGCTGCACCAGGCCCGTCGCGTTGCGGTAGGCATCCGGCTGGATGACTGCCTCGCGGGGTCCCGATGCTTGGCCCGCTGAACCCGGGCGACTCCCTCCGGCCGATTCCGCGGCGAGCAAGCCGTCGGAGATGGCTTCGATCCTTACGCTGGCCACGGGCGCCAGCACTGCCGAGTTGCTTTGCAGGTTGCCGTTGCCGCTGGCCACGTTGGCGCTCAGCAGCCCGTTGCCATTGGCGAACACGCCGCCGCCGATCTGGCTCACGGCGCCGCCCGCGGGAACGGTCGCGCCCGCTTGCTGCCGCAACTGCACTGCGGCGTTGCCGTCCGCGATGGCGGCCTGGTTGCTTTGCGCATTGCCGCTGCCCGCCGCCACGTTCACGGCGGCGCGCCCGGCAACGCCGGCGAGCGCGCCGGTATCGATGCGGGTGCTGTCGGTGCCTCTGTCTTGGGCGTGGGATGCCAGGCAGGCTAGCATCAGGCTGGCCAGAAGGCCGGCGTGGGTGCGGGTCATGGCCGGCCTCCCACGGCGAGCGGCGCCAGTCCGCGCAGCAAGGCGCCGCTCATGTTGCCGGTAGCTTGCGCGACCTGGCCGGAGATGCCGCCCGAGACGCCTGCGGCGCCAATGCCGTTGGCCAGGCCTTCGATCTGACTGGACACCACGGCCAGCCGCCCGGTGGCAGACTGGCTGGCGCCGGGCACGGCGGTGCCGCCGGTGCTGCGCCCCACCGCGGCAGCGAGATCGCTGTCGGTCAGGTCGCTCGCCACGGCGGCGGTGGATTGCTGGAAACGCACGGACGGAAACGGCTCGACAGCCGCTGCTATCGGCATGTCCCCCTGCGGAATGCCGCGATAGGCAATGCGCGGTTCGACGCTTCGCAGAACGACGATGTCGCCTGGATCTGCAATCGCGGGGAAGGAAGCAACGGCGGCGACAAAAGCTGCAAGACCGAGGGCGCAGGCCGCGCCAGTCGATGCGAGCGCCTTCGTGCCGTCATTCGTGCTGGCGGCTGACGCATGGCAGAACTCACTCCCGCGTTGTAGGACTCGTCGCGTCATTTTTATATTTCTCCCTGCCAGAAAGAGAGCGACAAGCGTGCCAATACCCTGGAAGCCAGTGCTGGCAAGGGTTTGCGGGTGTCATGCAGGCACGCGCGGAAGTTCCCCGCAAGGGGGGAGCATTTTGGTTACAGCACTGAAACATGCTGTTGGCCGCCGGTCCGGCAGTAAGCTACTGCCGATTCCCCGCACTGCCATGATGCAGCAGGCGCGATGGCACGCCATCTGCGCCCGGACGGGCAGGCTGGCGCTGGTTGCATCGCTGTTACAGGGCCGCGGGCGGCTGGATTGCCCGCTTGCGCTCGATGCCGGCCGCTTTGTGCTCCGCAGCGCCCGTTTGCGGTGCGCGACGCCGCCTGGAAGGCGCGCTGGTCGCTACGCAGAAACGGGTACGCCCTGACCTTGCAGCAGCATGGAATCGGCGGCAGCGCCAGCCGGCCATATGCGGTTGCGAAGCTGTAGACGTGCTCAGGCTGTCGTGCCTGGCAGGACAGGCGCGACGGCGCGCGCCGGTGGCCTGGCGTCGGCGCTGTCCTCGAGTCCGCTGGAGATCGGCTTGGGACCTGGCTGGCTGCGTTCGCAGCCGGTGGCGGCGAGCAAGCCGACGGTCAAAAAGACGGCGGTGCCAAGACGGCGGATGGTCTTCCTGTTCATGGTGCCTCCTTACGACTGTCAGAAGGTTGCGCGCTGGAGGGCGGTGCTTGCACGGTGGTGATTGCGCTCAACGGTCCGGTGGCGCCCCTTGTCCGTCTTTCAGTCTAGCCGCTTGTGCCGGGATCGGGCCGAAAGCGGTCCGAAGCGGTCCGGAAATGGTCCGGAAACGGCCCTGATGCCTGCCGCGAACGGCATGGTGGCGGCTTGGGCAAAGCGCGCGCCGGGCTGTATCATGAACCTTGGCGCGCACAGCAAGACGGGAGATGACTGCATTGGAGTCTCACAATGACGGGATTCACGCGTGAATCCGGCAGATTCCCCTGACCGGTCCCTGGACCGCAAGCCTCCCGGTCAACGTCCGCGCCGCTGTGCCCAATGGCTGCCCGATCGCCATACGGCCGGGCGCACGGTCAGCGTGGTGGTGGCCGCGATACTGTCGTGGCTTGCGCACCGTGCCGCCAGCAAGGGCGCGGCGCTGTCCTTCTATATGCTTTTCTCGCTGGCGCCGATCCTGGTGCTGGTGATCTCCATCGCTGGCATCTTCTTCGGCGCGGAAGCGGCGCGTGGCGAGATATTCGCACAGATCGAAGACCTGGTCGGATCCCAGGGCGCGGCCGCTGTCCAGGAAATCCTGGCCGCCACGCATCGTGCCGGCGGCAGCAGGGTGGCGGCCGCGATTGCCACCGGCATCCTGTTCGTCGGCGCCACCAGCGCCTTTGCCGAGCTCAAGGGCAGCCTGGACGAGATCTGGGAAGCATCCGTGCCGCACAGCGCCGGCTGGCAGCAATTGCTGCGCGCGCGGTTGCTGTCGTTCAGCCTGGTGCTGGTGCTGGGCTTCATGCTGCTGGTGTCGCTGATCGTCAATGCCGCGCTGGCCGTGATCGACCGCTTCTGGGGGCAGCTATGGACGCAATCGTGGTTTGCGCCGGTCGCGGAGGCGATCTCCACGGCATTTTCCTTTGGCGTCGTGACCCTGTTGTTCGCCGTGATCTTCAAGATGCTGCCCAACGCGCGCATCGCCTGGCGCGATGTGATCATGGGGGCGGTCATTACCGCAGTGCTGTTTGCGGTGGGCAAGCGGCTGATCGGCCTCTACCTGGGCAATAGCGCGGTGGCTACCTCTTACGGCGCGGCCGGCTCGGTGGTGGCGCTAATGTTGTGGGTGTATTATTCGGCACAAATTTTCTTTTTCGGGGCCGAGCTGACGCGGCAGTACGCGCTCCAGTTTGGCAGCCTGAGAGGGCAAAGCGGCGGCGCGCCGCCCGATCCGCGCGCCGCTGGTCCCGCGAACCGGTAAAATACGGCCCGATTCCCTTCGTGCATGCCCGCAGTGCCCGGCCCCCGACCGCAAGCTGATGGTCGCGCCGGCCCCTGGCGCCGGTCCGCTGCGCCCCGGGCCCTTATTTCATCTTCTGTCTGCCGAATCCACTGCCGTGAGCTCGCTCGTATCCGAAATTGCGCGTCGTCGCACCTTTGCCATCATTTCGCACCCTGACGCGGGTAAGACGACCCTGACTGAAAAACTGCTGTGGTTCGGTGGCGCCATCCAGGTCGCGGGCGAAGTCCGCGCGCGCAAGGCCGACCGCCACGCCACCTCCGACTGGATGGAGCTGGAAAAGCAGCGCGGCATTTCGGTGACCTCTTCGGTGATGCAGTTCCCCTACCAGGAGAACATCATCAACCTGCTTGACACGCCGGGCCACGAGGACTTCTCCGAAGACACCTACCGCACGCTCACCGCGGTGGACTCCGCGGTGATGGTGATCGACTCGGTCAACGGCGTGGAAGCGCAAACCATCAAGCTGCTTAACGTCTGCCGCCTGCGCGACACGCCCATCATCACCTTTATCAACAAGCTGGACCGAGAAGGCCGCTCGCCCATCGAACTGCTCGACGAGATCGAGGACGTGCTGAAGATGCAGTGCGCGCCGATGACGTGGCCGATCGGCATGGGCAAGTCGTTCCGCGGCGTGTACCACCTGATCGACGACCGCGTACAGCTGTTCGATCCGCACGGAGACAAGGGCACCTCGGCCATCGTCCAGGGCCTCGACAATCCGGAGCTGGACCGCGTGCTGGGCAGCCAGGCGGAAGAACTGCGCATTGAGATCGAACTGGTGCGCGGTGCTTCCCATGCCTTCGACAAGGACGCCTTCCTCGGCGGCAAGCAGACGCCGGTGTACTTCGGTTCGGCCGTCAACAACTTTGGCGTGCAATCGCTGCTCGACGCACTGTGCGTGCTGGCGCCGCCGCCGCAGGCGCGCAATGCCGAATCGCGCGTGGTGGAGCCGCAGGAGCCCAGGTTCACCGGTTTCGTGTTCAAGATCCAGGCCAATATGGACCCGCGCCACCGCGACCGCATCGCCTTCGTGCGGGTCTGCTCGGGCCGCTTCGAGCGCGGCATGAAGCTGCTGCACGTGTCCACCGGCAAGACCATGGCAATCAATAACGCGATCACCTTCATGTCGCAGGACCGCAATACGACCGAAGAGGCGTACGCCGGCGACATCATCGGCGTGCCCAACCATGGCACCATTCGCCTGGGCGATGTGTTCAGCGAAGGCGAATTGCTCAAGTTCACCGGCATTCCGTCGTTCGCGCCAGAGTTCTTCCGCCGCGCGCGCCTGAACAACCCGCTGAAGGTCAAGCAATTGCAAAAGGGCCTGCAACAGCTGGCCGAAGAGGGTGCCACGCAGATGTTCCGCCCGATCGCTTCCAATGACCTGGTGCTGGGTGCCGTGGGCATCCTGCAGTTCGACGTGGTTGCGCATCGCCTGGAGCATGAGTACGGCGTCGACGCGATCTTCGAATCGCACGATTGCGCTACCGCGCGCTGGCTCAAGGGGGATCCCGCGGAGATCGAGAAGCTGATCGAGAAGGCCGGCCACAACGTCGCGCTCGACGGCGCGGGCGATCACGTCTACCTGGCGCCCAGCATGGTCAACCTGCGCCTGACGCAGGAGCGCTTTCCCAAGCTGCAGTTCATGGAAACACGCGAGATCGTCTAAGCCTGCGTTTTGCGCTGCGCCGCCGGGGCGGTGCAGCTCAGCCCACGCGCAGCAGGAAGTGCAGGACCAGCGCCCGGCCCGAAGGGCAGCGCCGCGCGGCGTGAGGCCGGTCGGCCGTCTGCCGGCAAGCGGCTTTCGGCGCTGAAAGCACCAGCAGCTTGCGGCGTGCGCAGACAAGGTCAGGCAAAGCAGCGCGGCACCGATAGCGGAGCCGGTGGGTTTGAGGGTGGGATAGAATCCGACACTTGCGGGAACTGGCCTGGGCAATGTCCCGGCAGCAACGCTGCCGGGTTTTGGCCGCCAGGCGAGCAGTTTCAGACGCTTTTCCAGGTTTCCCGCCGCCCGTCCCGTCATCACCGCCATTCATGCCCACCCCTGCCACCGTTCCGGCCACCGAGCCGGGCTCCGTCTTTCGCGACCCTTCGTTTCGCCTGTTCTGGTTTGCGCGCCTGTGCACCACCATCGGTTACCAGATCTTTACGGTGGCGGTGGGCTGGCAGATGTACGACCTCACACGGAATCCCTTCATGCTCGGCATGGTGGGCCTGGTGCAGTTTCTGCCCTCGGTGCTGCTGCTGCTGGTGTCCGGCCATGTGGCCGACCGTTTCGACCGGCGCCTGATCGTGCGGACCTGCCAGACGCTGGAAACGCTGCTCGCGGTGTCGATGGCGGTGGCAAGCTGGAAGGGCTGGATCGCGCGCGATCACATCTTCGTCTTCGTGGCCATGATCGGCGCCACCCGCGCATTCGAGACGCCGACCCTGCAGGCGCTGCTACCCAGCGTGGTCACGCCGCGCCAGTTTCCGCGCGCGGTGGCCTTGTCCAGCTCCGCCACACAGACGGCCATCATCATCGGCCCCGCGCTGGGCGGGTTTGCCTATGTGGCCGGCCCGGGCGTGGCTTACGCCATCAGCGCCGCGCTGTTCGCCGTGGCCGCCTGCCTGGTGAGCGCGCTCAAGCTGCGCCAGGCCGTGCAGCGGCTGACCACGCCGGTCAGCATCGCCACGCTGTTCGCCGGGGTTGCCTATATCCGCAGCCGCCCGGTGCTGCTTGGCGCGATCTCTCTGGATCTGTTCGCCGTGCTGCTGGGGGGCGCCACCGCGCTGTTGCCCATCTATGCGCGCGACATCCTCCACACCGGGCCCTGGGGCCTTGGCCTGCTGCGCTCGTCGCCCGCCATCGGCGCGCTGGCGACCGCACTGTGGCTGGCGCACCATCCGATGAACCGCCGCGTGGGACGCGTCATGTTCGGCGCGGTGGCCGTGTTCGGCGCGGCCACCATGGTGTTCGGCATCTCGCACTGGCTGCCGCTGTCGATGGCGGCGCTGGTCACGCTGGGCGCCTCCGACATGATCAGCGTGGTGGTGCGCACCACCCTGGTCCAGCTGGACACGCCTGACGATATGCGCGGGCGCGTGGGCGCCGTCAACTCCGTGTTCATCGGCGCGTCCAACCAGCTTGGCGAGTTCGAGTCGGGCGTCACGGCCGCGTTGCTAGGCCCGGTGGGCGCGGTGCTGCTGGGCGGCGTCGGCACGCTGGTGGTGGTGGCGGTCTGGATGCGCCTGTTCCCCGCGCTGGCTTCGCGCGACCGCTTGCACGATCACCCCGCGACAGCCTGAGCGCCGGCGGGCAGCCCTTGCGCTGCCCGCGCACCAAAAGCGTACCCGATTCTGCGTGCCAACCTTCGCCGGTCTGGTGCCGGGATGCACAGCGTTTATCCGGCGGCGTCGACGCCAGCCTGATCACAGGACTGCCCGCAGAAACGGGTACGCCGGACCTGCGCACCCACGGCGATTGGCTCGGCCATGCTTGCGCTGTTCGCCGGGCGTGGGCGGCAGTCGCTGGATCTGTCGCTCCCGTTCACAGCCTGACCCCGTTCCCGAGCGTACCAACCTCTTCCGTACCAATTTCTTCCATTCCGACGCGGGCGCGGCGGTCAGTGCCGGCGCACGATGTGCGCGTGGCGTTGCTTTTACTTTTGGTGCTGGTTCCTAACATGGCTATTAGCGCACTTGTTTGTCCGTGCTTGTGCAACTTGCCGGGTTGCTCACCGTCTATATTCAGGGTTCAGAGCGGGCCTGGGTGCATCGCCGGCGCGACGACGCTGCATCGCGAGCCGCGCATGACCCGTCTTTCCAATCCGATCGCCGGAGCCGAATATATGGATTTCAACTTCATCGAGCCCAGAAAACTGGAAGCGGCCTGGAACTACCTGCTGCAAGTGGTGGTGCAGCAAGGCCTGAACTGCATCGCCGCAGTCCTGATCCTGATACTGGGCTGGTGGATCTCGGGCCGTGCCCGCGCCGCCGTGATGCGCGCATTCGACCGCCCGCGCGTGGATGCCACCCTGCGCCCGATGCTGGCCAGCCTCGTGCAGTGGGTCGTGCGCGTGATTACCGTGGTGCTGGTGCTGTCGCAGTTCGGCGTGCAGACCGCCAGCATCATCGCCATGCTCGGCGCCGCCGGCCTTGCCATCGGCCTGGCGTTGCAGGGCACGCTGCAGAATATCGCCGCGGGCATCATGCTGGTGCTGCTGCGGCCGTTTCGCGTGGGCCAGTACATCGATGCCCAGGGCGTGGCCGGCACGGTGCGCGAAACCGGGCTGTTCATGACCGAACTGACCACCGCCGACGGCATTTGCCTGCGCGTGCCCAACGGCAAGATCTGGGGCAGCGCCATCACCAACTACAGCGAGAACCCCACCCGCCGCCTTGAAATCGAGGTCACCGTCACGTTCGGCGCCGACATCCAGGCCGCGCTCGATGCGCTGCGCGCCATGCTGGCGGCGGAGGGGCGCTTGCTGGCGGACCCGGCCGGCGAAGTCATGGTGGTCAACTACGCCGCGCAGGGCGTTACGCTCAACGTGCGCTGCTGGGTTGCCGCCGGGGATTACTGGAGCGTGCGCTATGCTTTCTACCACCGCATCAAGCTGGCGCTGGAGGCCGCCGGCTGCCCGATCGCGGTGCCGGTGCACGAGTTGCACATGCCCGACGATGGGCAACCGCAAGCGCCCGAGACGCCGGATCCCGCTCCCCGTTTGCGCTGACGCCACAACCCGGCGGGTCCTTGCGACTACGTCACCGGCGGGCTGGACGACGCGCTATCCAAACGCACCACGCTGTATGGCGCGATGACGTGTCGCCACAGCCAGTACACGATGGCGGCACCGGCCTTGGCGCTGGCGTCAGCCACAGTCTCCAGGCCGCGCGCTTCAGCCTTCCTCCGCGAACAGCGAGCACGCTCCTGCCTCGGCGGTGCTGACATGGCGCCGGAAATTAGCGAACAGGTCGCGTCCCACGCCGTGCCGGTTGGCGCTGAGATCGGGCGGCGTCACGTCGCGCGCGGCCCACTCCGCTTGCGGCACCAGCACCGTCAGCACGCCCGCGTTCGCATCCACGCGCATCGGATCGCCGTCGCGCACGCGGGCGATGCCGCCGCCGCTCAAGGCTTCGGGGCAGACGTGGATGGCGGCGGGCACTTTGCCCGAAGCGCCGGACATGCGTCCATCCGTTACCAGCGCCACATGGAAGCCCCGATCCTGCAGCACGGTCAGCGTGGGCGTGAGCTTGTGCAGTTCGGGCATGCCGCAGGCGGCCGGTCCTTGCCACGGCAGTACCGCGATAAAGTCGCGCTCCAGTTCGCCGCGCTTGAAGGCCTCGATCAGCGCGTCCTGCGTGCGGAAGACCATCGCGGGCGCCTCCACGACATGGTGCTCCGGCTTGACCGCCGAGATCTTGAGCACGGCGCGGCCGATATTGCCGTCGAGCAGCTTGATGCCGCCCTCGGGCGCGAACGGCTGGCCGGCGGGCCGCACGATGCTGTCGTCCAGCGGCACTTCGGGTCCGTCGATCCAGGTGAGCTTGCCATCGCGCAGCACCGGCTCGCGGGTGTAGTCCGCCAGCCCTTTGCCCACTACGGTGGTGACGTCGTCATGCAGCAGCCCTAGCTGCAGCAGGCCGCGAATTACCACGGGCAGGCCACCGGCCGCCTGGAACTGGTTCACGTCCGCGCTGCCATTGGGGTACACACGGGCCAGCAGCGGCACCACTTCCGACAGTTCAGCGAAATCGTCCCAGCCCAGCACAATGCCCGCCGTGCGTGCCATCGCCACCAGGTGCAGCGTATGGTTGGTGGAGCCGCCGGTAGCCAGCAGGCCGACGATGCCATTGACGAAGGCGCGCTCGTCGAGCACGTCGGCCACTGGCGTATAGCGCTCGCCGCCGTGCACCAGCCGAAGCGCCTGCCGCGCCGATTCGCGCGTAAGCGCCTCGCGCAGCGGTGTGTTGGGATTGACGAAGGCGGTGCCGGGCAGGTGCAGGCCCATGATCTCCATCAGCATCTGGTTGGAGTTGGCGGTGCCGTAGAAGGTGCAGGTGCCGGGGCCGTGGTACGACTGGCTCTCCGCCTCCAGCAATTCCGCGCGGCTGATCTTGCCCTCGGCATAGCGCTGGCGCACGCGGGCTTTCTCCTCGTTGCCGATGCCGGTGGTCATGGGCCCGCCGGGTACGAAGATGGCCGGCAGGTGGCCGAAGGACAGCGCGCCCATCACCAGCCCTGGCACGATCTTGTCGCACACGCCAAGGTACAGCGCGCCATCGAACATCTGGTGCGACAGCGCCACCGCCGTGGACAGCGCAATCACGTCGCGCGAGAACAGCGAGAGATCCATGCCGTCCTGGCCTTGCGTCACGCCATCGCACATGGCCGGCGTGCCGCCGGCAAACTGCGCGGTGCCGCCCGCTTCCAGCGCGGCTTCCTTGAGCCATTGCGGATATTCCGCCAGTGGCTGGTGGGCCGAGAGCATGTCGTTGTAGGACGAAACGATGGCGAGGTTGGGGCGCTCCTGTGCCTTCAGGCGGATCTTGGCCTGCTCCGGCATGGCGGCAACGGCGTGCGCCAGGTTGGTACACGAGAGTTGGGCGCGTTCCACCTTCTGTCCCGCCATGGCGCGGGTGCGGTCCATGTAGGACTGGCGGGTGGCGGCACTGCGCGCCACGATGCGGGCGGTGACCCGTTCCAGGACTGGATGACTTGGCATGGGGATCTCCTGCGTGGGAATGTTTTTTTCAGCCTAGCGCACTTTGGGGCAGGGCGCACGCATGACACGCCTTGAGCACATAAGGTGCGCCGCACGTTTGTCCCGCAAGTGCTCGACTCCACGCCATTCTCCCGCGTTCAGGCATGAAGCAGGCAGCCCAACGCATCGCCCGCGCAGCGTTTGCCCGGCACCCTCTCCAGGTCCTGCGGGCTCAGCCGCGCTTGGGGATGTCCAGGCCGCGTGCCACCGCGGGACGCGCCAGGAAGGCATCGAGCACGCGCGTCACGTTGGGAAAATCCTGGATGCCGACGAGTTCGCCGGCTTCGTAGAAGCCAATCAGGTTGCGCACCCAGGGGAAGGTGGCGATATCGGCAATGGTGTAGGTATCGCCCATGATCCAGGCGCGGCCCGCAAGGCGGCCTTCCAGCACCGCAAGCAGGCGCTTGGCTTCCGCGACATAGCGGTCGCGCGGGCGCTTGTCCTCGTACTCCTTGCCGGCGAATTTGCTGAAGAAGCCAACCTGCCCGAACATCGGCCCGATGCCGCCCATCTGGAACATGAGCCACTGGATGGTCTCGTAGCGGCCGGCGGGGTCCTGCGCAAGGAGCTGGCCGCTCTTGTCGGCCAGGTAAAGCAGGATCGCGCCCGATTCGAACAAAGCCAGCGGCTTTTCGCCCGGGCCATTGGGATCGAGGATGGCGGGAATCTTGTTGTTCGGGCTGATCGACAGGAATTCCGGCGTGTTCTGGTCATTGGCGTCGAAGCGCACCAGGTGCGGCTCGTAGGGCAGGCCGGTCTCCTCCAGCATGATCGAGACCTTGACGCCATTCGGCGTGGGCAGCGAATAAAGCTGGATCCGGTCGGGACGCAGGGCGGGCCATTTGTTGGTGACGAAGAACGTGGAAAGATTGGTCATGGAGATCCGTTTCGCTGACTTGGCAGACTTGGCTAGGGCGGTGAGGTGTATCGATTGGCGGATGCCGATGCGCAGCGGGGTGCCGGCAGGACCGATGCCAGGGGCGGCGTGTCCTGGCGTCGCGGGCGGCGGTCACTACGGCTTGTCGGCGTCGTCCGGCGAGCTGATGCCGGCGGCAACGAGGCAATCGCGCAGGTGCTTGATTTCCTGTTTGGCGCACACATTGCCATGATGCGGATGGTGCAGGTAGAACTCGTACTGGTTGAGCACGACCCTGAAGCGGGCACCCTGGATCGGTTCCACGGTCGCTCCGAGTTGTTGCAGCAGGGACTCCACTTCACGCCAATGAATATTGTTGCTCAGCGGGTGACTGAAGATCGACTGCAAGAGGCTGCGGGATTTGTGGCTCATGGCGCGGTCAGGCATCGTCGGCGGCAATGGCAATAGCCGTAGCATACAAGAGCGGGTGCAACTCAGGCGTGGCAGGGGCCATGAGGCTGTCTATTCCTGGTTTTTTATTACGCAGAATCGGGTACGCTTTGGTCGTTCGCGCTGCGTTTGTCCCGGCTTCGCCAGTGCCTCGCCGGGAGCCTCAGCCGGAGAAATTGCCGTGCCTTCCGGCGCCGCCGACAAAGCGGGCGGCGCCCTCGATGCCTTCCTCGAAGACGATCGGCGCGCCATTGGCGCCTTCGGCGCGCAGGGCATCGGACAGCGGGAGGGCCCATTGCCCGTAGGCGGAAGCGCGGTCCGTCAGCATGCAGCGCTGGGGCAAGGCCGCCAGTTCATGCGCCAGCGCCTCGGCGGCCGCGCGGGCCTGGCCCGGCTCGACCACGCGGTTGGCCAGGCCCATGGCCAGCGCTTCGTCGGCGTGTACCGAGCGGCCGGTGAGGATCATGTCGAGCGCGCGCCCCATGCCGACGATACGCGGCAGCCGCACCGTGCCGCCGTCGATCAGCGGCACGCCCCAGCGCCGGCAGAATACGCCGAAGACGGCATCTCGCTCGGCCACGCGCAGGTCCGCCAGCAGGGCCAGCTCCAGCCCGCCCGCCACCGCATAGCCGCTGACCGCGGCGACCAGCGGCTTGGACAGGGCCATCCGGCTCGGGCCCATCGGCCCCGTGCCGCCGCCTTGCGGGTCGAGTTCGTGGCGGCGCGCGGGGTCGCTCACCGCCGACAGGTCGGCGCCGCCGCAGAAATGCCCGCCCGCACCCCACAGCACCGCCGCGCGCAGCGCCGGGTCGGACTCGAACTGGATGAAGGCCGCGCGCAGCGCCAGCGCCATGGGGCCGTCTACCGCGTTGCGCTTGTCGGCGCGGTCCAGAATGATGGTGAAGACCGGGCCATCGGTTTCTGTCCTGACATAGGGGTTGGGCTTAATATCCATGCTCGCGTCCTCGGCGCCTGGGTTTGTCGGTGTGTTCATCAGGCGGTAGTCGGTGTTACCCTCCGCCGTCTACGCTGTCAATATTGCCCTTGATGCCCACGTTACCACTCCATGCATGACATAGAGATCCGCGATCCCTCGGCCACCGACCTGGTGCTGGACCTGCTGTTCGGCCATCCGGCGCGAACCTTGCCGGTGCAGGCGCTGGCACGGGGCGCGGAGGTGATGGGCATCGGCACGCCCAGCGTGCGGGTGGCGTTGACGCGCCTGCAGCGCCAGGGCCGCATCGTCAAGACGGAGCGCGGCTGCTACGCGGCGCTGCCGGAGGGTAATCCGGTCTATGACGAGGTCGAGCACTGGTTTGAAAAGGAGAGCCGGCTCGAGCAATGGACCGGCGACTGGCTGGTGGTGCAGGACGCAGCGGTCGCGCGCAGCGAGAAGACCGTGTGGCGGCATCACGAGCGCGCGCTGGCGTTGTGCGGCTTCCGCACGCTCGCGGCCGGCATCAATGTGCGCCCCGATAACCTCGCAGGCGGCGCCCCGGCGATGCGCGCGGCCTTGTCCCGGCTCGGCATGGCCGGCGCCAGCCTGATTTTCGTCGGCCGCGAGTTCGATGCCGATGCCGCCGCGCGGATGGGGCAGTTGTGGGACGTGCCGACGCTGCAGTCGGCCTACCGCCGCGGGCTGGCGCAACTGGAGCGCAGCCGGGCAAAACTGGCGCGCATGGCGCCGGACGCCGCCGCGCGCGAGACCATGCTGGTGGGGCGCGCCATCATCCGCGCCATCGTGCGCGATCCGCTGCTGCCCGAGGCCATCATGGATCCGGCGCCCCGCCGCGCCCTGATCGAGGCCACCCGCGCTTACCAGCTCCAGGCTCGCGGCATGTGGGTGGAGCTGCTGACCAGCTAACGCCAGGGCGGTCATGCGTCCCCGGACCCGCCAGGAGACGTATGCGCGCCATGCCTCGCCAAGCGGCAGCGACTCACGTAAACTGGCCGGAACCCATGCGGCGCCTTGCGTCGCTCGGTAAAGTGACGCGCGCTGGTGTTCCCGGGACCACGCTGGCCCCGCCAGGTTGCTTGCGCCGCATCCAGGCTGGCCAAGACAAGGAGTACAGGGTGAGCATGCCCGATTTCGACATGGTGCTGTTCGGCGGCACCGGAGACCTGGCGCGGCGCAAGCTGCTGCCGGCGCTGTTCGACGCGCATCAAGCGGGCTTGCTGCATCCCGGTGCGCGCATCCTTGCCACCGGCAGTCATCCCCTGGCCACCGAGGACTATGTCGGCTCGCTGGAGCAAAGCGTGCGGCCCGGCCTGGAGCACGCGCCGCCCGAAGCCTGGGCCAGCTTCCTCGCCCGCATCAGCTACGTGCAGGCCGATGCCCGCGTGCCGGCGCACTTCGACGCGCTGGCGCAGAAGGTCCTGGCGCGCGCCCCCGAGGTGGTGGTGTGTTACCTGGCAACGGGCCCGCATATCTTTGTGCCCATCTGCGAGCAGCTGGCGCGTACCGGGCTCAATCATCCGAATGTCCGCATCGTGCTGGAGAAGCCGCTCGGGCACGACCTGCAGTCCTCCGATGCCATCAACGCGGCGGTGGCGCGATTCTTCGCCGAAGACCAGATCTACCGTATCGACCACTATCTGGGCAAGGAGTCGGTGCAGAACCTGATGGCGATCCGCTTCGGCAATGCGCTGTTCGAGCCGCTATGGCGCCGCGAATGGGTGCAGGACGTGCAGATCACCATCGCCGAGGAACTCGGCGTGGAATCGCGCGGCGAGTTCTACGACAATACCGGCGCGCTGCGCGACATGGTGCAGAACCACCTGCTGCAACTGCTGTGCATGGTGGCGATGGAGCCGCCCACCAGCCTGTCCGAAGACGCGATCCGCGACGAGAAGATCAAGATCCTCAAGGCGCTCAAGCCCATCACGCCGCAGGACGTGGCCGAGAAGACCGTGCGCGGGCAGTATCGCGCCGGCGCCGTGGGCGGCAAGCCGGTGGTGGGCTACCTGGACGAGAAGGGCATCGCGCCCGACAGCCATACCGAGACCTTTGTCGCCATCAAGGCCGAGATCGCCAACTGGCGCTGGTCAGGGGTGCCGTTCTACCTGCGTACAGGCAAGCGCATGCAGTCGCGCGTGGCGGAGATCGTGATCCACTTCCGCGACGTACCGCATGCGATCTTCCCGCGTCCGCTGACCTTGTCGCCGCAGAACCGGCTGGTGATCCGGCTGCAGCCCGAGGAGAGCATCCGCCTGTACTTCCTGGTCAAGCAGCCTGGCGACACCGTGGCGCTCACCGGGACCTCGCTCGACCTGGACTTCGCCAACTCCTTCAAGGTGCGGCGCGCCGGCGCCTACGAGCGCCTGCTGCTCGATGTCATCCGCGGCCGCCTCGGCCTGTTCGTGCGGCGCGACGAGCAGGCGCAGGCCTGGCGCTGGGTCGAGCCCATCCTGGATACCTGGGGGGAGAGCACCGTGCCGCCCAAACCGTATACCGCAGGCACCTGGGGCCCGGCCGCTTCGTCCGCGCTGATGTCGCGCGACGGCTCGCTCTGGCACGAAGAGGTGTAGCCGCGCCTGGTCCCGCACCGTCATTTTGCAAGCCCTGCCAACCCCACCGTTCGAACAGGAGAAACCATGCGGCGCTACGAACATACTTCCGAGGCGGAGCTGGCCGAAGCGATGGCGATCTCGGTCGCGCACGCGCTGCAGATCGCTATCGGCGTGAACGGCTGGGCGGTGCTGGCGGTATCGGGCGGGCGCTCGCCGGTGCCGATGTTCGAGCGCCTGCGACACCGCACGATCAGCTGGGAGGCGGTCACCATCACGCTGGTCGACGAGCGCGTGGTGCCGCCGGATCATGACGACAGCAACGGCGCGCTGGTGCGCCGGCACCTGCTGCGCGAGGCCGCGGGCAAGGCGGCCTTCGTGCCGCTGGTGGCCGATGCCGCCGAGGCGGCCGATCCGCAAAGCGCGGTGGCGCGCCTGAACGCGGCGTGGCGCCAGCCCGACGTGGTGCTGCTGGGCATGGGCGAGGATGGCCACACCGCATCGCTGTTTCCCGAGGCGCCCGAACTGCAGCACGCCCTGGCCGAGACGCAGCCGGGCTACCTGGTGACGCGTCCGCGCGAGGCGCCGCACGCGCGCATCACGCTGAACCTGGCTGCGCTGCTGGCGGCCGACCGCGTTTTCCTGTCGTTCGCGGGGCCGGCCAAGGCTGCCGTGTTCGCCAGTGCCTGCAAGGGGCCAACGCCTGCGTTGCCCGTCAGCCTGGTGCTGAGCCGGCATCGCCATGGCACGGATGTCTTCTCGGCCTGACGCCATGCAAGACTATCCACGCCTGCTGGGCGATGTCGGTGGCACCAATGTGCGCTTCGCGCTGGAAGCGGCGCCGCGGTGCATCGGTCCGGTGACCGCGCTCAAGGTGGCCGATTTCCCCTCGCTGGAAGCCGCCATGCGGCACTACCTGGGCGCGCTCCCGCCAGGCAGCCCCAGGCCGCGCTACGCGGCCGTCGGCCTGGCAAACCCGGTGACCGGCGATCGCGTCAAGCTGACCAATCACGCCTGGGCCTTTTCCATCGCGGAGATGGAGCGCTCGCTCGGCTTCGACCTGCTGCTGGCCATCAACGACTTCACCGCGCTGGCGATGGGCCTGCCGCATCTGGGCGAGCAGGACCTGACGCTCTTGCGCCAGGGCACCGCCGTGGACGGCGCGCCGCGCGCGCTGGTCGGGCCGGGCACCGGCCTGGGCGTGTCCGGACTGGTGCCGGCGCGCAGCGGAGGGGCCGTGGCGCTGGCCGGCGAGGGCGGCCATATAGAACTGATGCCGGAAACCGACGACGAATGGACTGCCTGGCGCGCGGCCCGCCAGGCCTTCGGCCGGGTGTCCGCCGAGCGTCTTTTGTCGGGCATGGGGTTGTCGTTGACGCACGCCGCTTTGCACGCAGAAACGGGTACGCCCCTGATGCGGCAGCTCGATCCGGCGCAGGTCACCGAGGGCGCGATCCACCGGCACGACCCGATCTGCGAGCGCGCGTTTGCCGTGTTTTGCGGCCTGCTGGGTTCCGTGGCAGCCGATGTTGCGCTGGTGCTCGGCGCGCGTGGCGGCGTCTATCTGGGCGGCGGCATCGTGCCGCGCTTCGTGCCCGCGCTGCGGGCCTCCACCTTCAATGCGCGGTTTACCGCGAAGGGCCGCATGAGCGCCTACCTGGAGAGCCTGCCGGTCTATGTGATCGCCGCCGAATTCCCGGCGCTGCCCGGACTGGCGCAGGCGCTGGCCGAGGCGATCGCGCACCGCAGCCCCCGTGCGCAACCCAGGCCACCCCATCAAACCAAGCCAACGTGAACCAGACCTGACCATGCGAGTGTTGTTGGTGGAAGATGACGCCATGATTGGCGATAGCGTGAAGCTGGCGCTGCGCCAGGAAGGCTTCGCGGTGGACTGGGTACAGGACGGCGAGGCCGGCCTTGCCGCGGCCACGCAGTCAGGCGGAGCGGACGGTGAAGCCTGCTACGCGCTGATCCTGCTCGATCTCGGCCTGCCCCGCCGCTCCGGCCTGGAGGTGCTGGGCGCGCTGCGCGCGCGCGGCGTGAATACGCCGGTGCTGATCCTGACCGCGCGCGACGCGGTAGCCGATCGCGTGGCGGGCCTCAACGCCGGCGCCGACGATTACCTCGTCAAGCCCTTCGACCTGCAGGAGCTGGCCGCGCGCATGCATGCGCTGATGCGCCGCGCCGAAGGCCGCGCGGAGCCGCTGCTGCGCTACGGCGGCATCCTGATCAATCCCGTCACCCGCGAGGTCACGCTCGACGGCGAGCCGGTGCGGCTGTCGGCGCGCGAGTTCGGCCTGCTGTCCGCGCTGCTGGCGCGGCCCGGCAAGGTGTGGTCGGTGGCGCAGCTGGAAGAGCGCCTGTACGGCTGGGGCGACGAAGTGGGCAGCAACACGGTGGAGGTCTACATCCACGCGCTGCGCAAGAAATTCGGCGCGGCGCTGATCCGCAATATCCGCGGCGTGGGCTATGTGGTGCCCAAGCTGGAGGACAGCGCGCCGCCTTCGCCAGGGAGCGCCGGCTGATGCGTTCGATCCAGAGAACCCTGCTGTGGTGGCTGGCGCTGGGCCTGCTGGCCGGCATTGCCATGGCCACCTTGCTGATCTATGGGCAGGCCCGGCAGGAAGCCAACGCGCTGTTCGATTACCAGATGAAGCAGGTGGCCGCCGCGCTGCCCAGCCAGTTCGCCAATCCGGTCATGCCGTCGTTTGCGCCCCCGGAGCCGCCGGGCGGCAGCCTGTTCCACGCGGGCGAGGATGTGGTGATCCATATCTGGGATGGCTCGGGGCGCAGCCTTTATCTCTCGCACTCCCATCCGGCCCTGCCGCCGCGCGCCGAGCTGGGCTTCTCCAACGTCAGGACCGACGAAGGCGAATGGCGTATCTACAGCGTGCAGCTCGGGCCCGCCGTGGTGCAGATCGCCCAGCCCATGTCGGCACGCCGGGAGATGGCCGCGCGCATGGCGCTGCGCACCGTGGCGCCCTTGCTGTTGCTGCTGCCGCTGATTGGCTGGGTGGTGTGGCTTGCCGTGGGGCGCGGTTTGCGGCCCTTGCGGGAGATCGCCGCCGGGGTGCGCCAGCGCGACGCCAATGCCTTGGCGCCGCTCGAAGTCGGCAGCATGCCCGACGAGATCGCGCCGTTGAGCGAGGCGCTCAACCAACTGCTGGCGAGGCTGTCGCACGCCATCGATACCCAGCGTGCCTTTGTCGCCGATGCCGCGCATGCGCTGCGCACGCCGCTGGCGGCACTGCAGTTGCAGGCCCAGCTGGTGGAACGCGCCGACACCGTCGAGGCGCGCCAGGAGGCCGTGGCCAAGCTGCGCCAGGGGCTGGAGCGGTTGACGCATATGGTGGCCCAGTTGCTGACGATGGCGCGCCAGGAGCCCGGCGCGGCAGCACCGCCGCATGAGTCGGTGGACCTGCACGCGCTGGCGCAAAACGGGGTGGCCGAGATGACCCAGGCCGCCCTCGATCGCCGGATCGACCTGGGGCTGGATGCCGACACGGATGCCGGGCCGGTCATGGTGCGCGGCGATGTGGATGCGCTGCGTATCCTGTTGACCAACCTGATCGACAACGCGCTGCGCTACGTGCCGCCCGGCGGCAGGGTCGATGTGCAGGTCCGCGGCGTGAAGGACACGGTCGAACTCGTGGTGCGCGACGACGGCCCCGGGATTCCAGCCGCCGAGCGCGCGCGCGTGTTCGACCGTTTCTACCGCGTGCCGGAAGCGCCCACGGGCGGCAGCGGGCTGGGCCTGGCCATCGTGGCCGAGATCGCGCAGTCGCACGGCGCGCGTGTCGCGCTGGAAGACGCGGTGCCGGGGCTGTGCGTGCGGGTGGTGTTTCCCGCGGCTTGAACCGGGTCCGCCTTGGATGTTTGCCTTGGATGTTTCAGACCAGAGCAGTGCGGTTATGGCGTCGATTTCTGCGACGGTGAGGGCCGCCGAGCCGATCGTCGGCATGGCGCGCACACTGGCACCGGCCGCCTTGATCTGCGCGGCGGCGGCGCATCGGCTGAGCCCCTGGAATGCGGCAGCGGCGACCACGCAGAAACGGGTACGCATTGCCGCCGGGGGCGGCCCGGCGTGCCCGCCCGGGCGGTTTTGCAAGCACGCAGAAACGGGTACGCTTTTGTTTCAGGCATCCCGTGCCGGGCGGGGGCATGCGCCAGGATTGCCGCGCACCTTGTGCCGGCTTGGGTGCATCGGCGCTGCGGCCACGCGCCTGCCCACGGGATCTCAGGTTTCCCGAGTCATCCCCTTCAGGTCGATCCATTCGTCGAACTGGGCCTCGGTCACATGGCCCGAGGCCAGCGCTGCCTCGCGCAGCGACAGGTCCTGCCTGACCGCCAGCCTGGCGATCTCGGCGGCGCGGTCGTAGCCGATGTGGGGATTGAGCGCGGTCACCGGCATCAGCGAGCGCGCCAGCAACTCGGCGATGCGCGCGCGATCCGGTTCCACGCCTTGCACCATGTGCGCAGCGAAACTCGCGGTGGCATCGCCCAGCAGCGTGACCGATTGCAGCAGGCTGTAGGCAATCACGGGTTTGTAGGCATTGAGCTCCAGCGTGCCAAGTCCGTTGGCCAGCGTGATGGTGGTGTGGTTGCCGATCACGCGGCAGCACACCATGGCCAGCGCTTCGGCCTGGGTCGGATTGACCTTGCCGGGCATGATCGAGGAGCCGGGTTCGTTGGCCGGCAGCACCAGCTCGGCAAGACCGGCGCGCGGGCCGGAGCCCAGCAGCATGAAATCGCGCGCTATCTTCAGGAAGGACGAAGCGGTGGTGTTGAGCGCGCCGGACAGGTCGGCAAGCGCATCGTGCGAGGCCTGGAGCGCGTACCGGTTGGGCGCGGGCTCGAACGGCAGGCCGGTGTAATCCGCCAGCGCGCGCACGAACGCCGCGGCAAAGCCGTGCGGCGCGTTGAGTCCGGTGCCCACCGCCGTGCCGCCCTGGGGCACCGGCATGGCCCGCAGCATGGCGTGCTGCAGGCGCGACTGGGCATCGCCCACCTGGGCCTCGTAGCCGGAGAATTCCTGGCCGAGCGTCAGCGGCACGGCATCCTGCAAATGCGTGCGGCCCACCTTGACGATGTCGGCGAAAGCGTCCACCTTGCGCCCGAGGGCCTGCCGCAAGGTCTCCAGCGCCGGCAGCAGCTGCAACTGGATTGCGCGGGTTGCAGCGATGTGCATCGCTGTGGGAAAGCTGTCGTTCGAAGACTGGCTGGCGTTGACGAGATCGTTGGGATGCACCGGTTTTTTCGCGCCCGGCTCGCCGCCGAGCAGCTGGGTTGCGCGATTGGCAATCACCTCGTTCAGGTTCATATTGGTCTGCGTGCCGGAGCCGGTCTGCCAGACCGACAGCGGGAATTCGTCCGGCCACTTGCCGGCGATGATCTCCTGGGCCGCCTGCTCGATGGCGTGGGCCGGTTCGGTCTTGAGCACGCCCAGTTCCCGGTTGGCACGGGCCGCGCAGAGCTTGAGGATGGCGAAGGCTTCGATCAGCGCGGGCGGCATTGTCTCGGTGCCGATGCGGAAGTTCTGGCGCGCGCGCTCGGTCTGCGCGCCCCACAGGTGCCCAGCCGGCACCGGCATGTCGCCGAGGCTGTCTTTCTCGATCCGGGTGGCGGCTTGCTTGCGCTCGGACATGACATTCTCCTGTTCAGTGGACGGCCGGTTCCGGGAAAGATGCCTGGCGTTGCCGCGGCCCACCCTCGCGCGCATGCCAGATCGGACTTATAGAAAGACTAGTCCTAAAACACGCGGCTATCCGGGTCAGTCCAAGACCGGCGTGGCCTACAATCTCGTTGGCTCGGTGGAATACCAGGCGGCCCTGCAACGGTTTGTGGGCGGCCTGCCACGCATCGACGATGCATGCGACTACCGCCAGTGGTGGGCCGGCGTCTACGTGCCCTATGCGTTGCATAGCGCGGCGATTCATCAATCAAGCAAGAGCGCAGCAGGCATGCTGCGAAAGGAAGTGCATCATGGGTGAAGCAAGACAACGGGGCAGCCAGGCAGAACGTGCCGAGCAGGCCCGCAAGCGGCTGGAGGGCTTGCGGCCGGCGCAACTGGTATGCGGCGAGTGCAAGACGGCGTTCAGCACCTTCGATGCGATCGACGCACCCAACCTGCGTGGCATCGATGCCGTGTTCGGCGGGCAGTGCCCCAATTGCGGCAACGATGTCCTGGTGTTCAAGGGCGAACCCAATGCCGTGGCGGACGCCATGGTGGCTTGGGAGCGGATGATGGGTGCGGACACCAAGCTCGGCTATCAGTCGCGCGACGGCAAGCACGTGCCGTTCGAGGGCGAGTAGGCGCGATAGCGCGCGGCAGCGGTCCGTCAGGCCTCGGCGTCGTCCGGCTTGTCCAGCAGGTCGGGCGGCCCCATCTCGAAGCGTCCCCGGCCCGCCGCCTTGGCGCGATAGAGCAGTGTATCCGCCTGGCGCATCAACGCCTGATCCGGCATCGGCGCTCCCCGATACAACGCCACCCCGATACTCACATCGACATCCGCGAACACGCCATCGATAAAGAACCGCCGGCTCACCGAATGCACGATAGCCTGGGCGATGCGCTGGGCGTTGGCCGAGCCGCCGATATCCTCCAGCAATACCGCGAACTCGTCGCCGCCCAGGCGTGCCACGGTGTCGCGTTCGCGCACGCAGCGCTGCAGGCGCCGCCCGAAGGCCTGCAACAGCAGGTCGCCGGTGATATGGCCGTGGAAGTCGTTGACGGCCTTGAAGCGGTCCATGTCCAGGTAAAGCAGCGCCATCAGCCGGCCGTCGTCACGGCTGCGCGCCATGGCCGCCTGCAACAGCGATTCGAAGGCGCTGCGATTGAGCAGCTGGGTCAGGTGATCGAGCCGGGAGATGCGCGATAGCCGCAAGGTCTCCAGCTTGCGCTGCGTCACGTCCTGCACATGCACGTGCACGCCTACCACGTGGCTGCCGTCGGCGCTCCATTCGGGGCGGAAATCGGTTTCCATGCAGCAGTATTCCGGATCGCTTTCTTCCACCTCGAACGTCACCGAGGCCCCCGACAAGGCCTGTTGCAGGAACGGCCGGACGCGCGCATAGCGGATTTCGCCGATCACCTCGCGCACGGTCATGCCGCGCAGCTTTTGCACGGGAATGCCGAAGGTCTGCTCGTAGGCCAGGTTGTTGAAGGCATAGCGCTCGTCGGGCCCGACAAAGGCCAGCAGCGCGGGCAGCTTATCGGTGACCGCGCGCAGCTGGCGCTCGCTCAGGTCGAGCTGTTCGCGCCGCTCGCGCACGTCATGCATCAACTGCCCGAAAGCGCGCGCGAGATCGCCGATCTCGTCGTTCTGCTGTGCCGGCAGGCGTTCATAGGCGGCGAGGTCGTGGGTGCTGTCGCGTACCACCTGGTGCAGGCGTGTGAGCGGCGTCAGCAGGCGGCGCAGGGCCAGCCAGTTCAACAGCCCCACCACCGCCAGCGACAACAAGGCGAGTCCGAGGAAACGCCCCTGCATGTCATGCAGCGGGGCGAAGGCTTCCCGTGCGGGCAGCACCGCTACCAATTCCCATCCCGTGGTCTCCATCAGGTAGCGGGAAATGAGCGGCCTGGACGGCGAGAGAAACTCGACAGGGCCGCTGCGGTCGGAGACGCCGCAGGCATCGCCCTGTGCCCGCGCCGGCTGCCCTGCCATTCCAGGATTCGGGTGGCGCACGTAGACCGGCATCCGCCCGCCCGATACCAGGCAATATAGGCCGCTGGTGCCGAGCCGGTTGTGCGTGATCTTCACCAGGAAGTCGGCGCTGGACAGGTCGAGCCAGCCACCCAGCAGGCCGAGGAATTCGCCTTGAGGGGAGACGATCGGCACGGCCACCAACACCCCGGTCTCCCCGTTGAAGCGGGCGCGGATCGGCGGCGTGATCACTGGTTCCAGGGTCCGCGCGGCCTCGCGGAAATACTCGCGGTCGCTGATGGTCACCTGCACGCCGTCATCGGCCAGGACGCGGCCCTGGGCATCGGCCAGCATGATTGCATTGAACGTGCCCGGCACGGGAATCCGCCGCTCCAGCAGGCGGCGCAGTTCGGCGCCGGGGCGCCCTAGCTCCCCGGCCAGTTGCGGCGCCACATGGGACAGCAGGGTGATGCGGTCTTCCATCGCCGTGTCGAGCTGTTCGGTGGCGAGCTTGACGATGGAGTCCTGCTGGTTTTGCAGCGCGGCGCGCAGGTCGTCGTGCGCGTGATGGAGCGATGCCAGCACGATGCCGGTACCAAGTACGGCGGCGAACGCCGTGGTAATCAGCGCGAGACGCGCCTTCAGGGAAAGCAAAACGTGGGGCATGCGAGCCGGCTGTGTCGGGGAAAGGCGCGTGCCTCCTGGCCGGCCGGCCCGCATCCTTGCCGGGAGTCAGGCTTCGGCAGGCTTGCGGGTCCGCCAACCCTACCACAAGCGCTTGCCCCGCGCGAGTCCGGCATCGGGGGCACGGGGCCTGTCGCGCATGTGCGTGTGGCGTGGCACCTCTCACCTTATTCCACGGGGCGCCGGGGGTGGGCGAGCCCTTGACGTCACTGTATAGTGGGCCCTGGCCCTGCGGCGGCGGGGCGAGGCCACCGGAGGGCTCCTTTGCGCTCCCCCCATTCATGAAACTGCCCTCACTTTCGCCTGTCCTGCTATCCCTGCTGATCGCCGCCACCGGCGTCCTGGCTACGGGCGGCGCCTGGCACGCCATGCGCTCGCTGGAGCAGGAAGTGGTGCGCGACGACTTCGAGGCGCTGTTCTTGCCGGTCTTCACGGCCTTGCAACGGCGCCTGCAGGAGAACGAACGATTGCTGCGCGCGACCACCGGGCTGTTCGCGGCCGATCCCGTCGCCACGCGCGAGCAATGGCGCAACTACCTGTACACCACGCAACTGGACGACCTGCCGGCCGGTACGCAATCGATCGGCTATGCGCGCCTGACCGCCCCGAGGGAACTTGACTGGCTGGTCGATACGATACGCCACCAGGGCCAGCCCAGCTTCGAGGTCTACCCGCTGGGCCCGCGCGACGTGTACGCGCCCGTTATCCATGTCGATCCCTTCGCCGGGCGCAATACGCGGGCGCCTGGCTTCGACATCCTGTCCGACCCGGTGCGCCGGACGGCTGCCGAGGCCGCCCGCGACAGCGGCGAGGCACGCCTGACCACCGGCGTGGAGCTCGTGCAAGAGAACGAAGCGCCGGCTTCGCAGCGTGGCGCGGCGCTCTATCTGCCGGTGTACGGCAGCGGCTTGCCGCTGAACACACCGGTCGAGCGGCAGCGGGCCGTGACCGGCTATGTCTATGCGTCCTTGCGTCTGGAAGACCTGCTGCGCAGCGTCAGCCGGCCCGCGGCCGGCGCCCTGTCGCTGCTGCTCTATGACGGACGCGACACCGGGCCCGGCGCCCTGCTGGCCGGCGATGCGCAAGCCGCGGCGGCAGGCATGCCGGCACAGCGGCAGGCTGAGCGCGAAATGACGTTCGGCGGCCGTATCTGGACTCTGCGCGGTGCCACCACGCCGGCCTTCGAGACGGCCCATCGCCCGCGGCGCTCCTGGCTGACGCTGGGCGGCGGCCTGGCGGCCACGCTGATGCTGGCCTGGCTGGCGCTGGCCCGGCAGGGCCGGCAGGCAGACGATGCCTTGCAGCGCGCGGGCCTGGCCAGCGCCAGCGATGCCATCCTGGTGTGCGATGCCGAGGGCCGCATCCAGATCGCCAGTGCCGCTGCCACGGTACTGTTCGGCAAGGCGCCGGACCAGTTCGCCGGCACGCCCATCGCCACCTTGCTCCCCGACGCCGCCGCGCTGGCCGGCCCCACGCCGGAAGGGCGGCGCGAGACCGGCGCCCGCAGGGCCGATGGCACGGTCTTTCCCGTTCGCGTGACCGTGACGCCGGTGCCCACGGCCGGCCCCGGCCGCGTGATCTGGGTGGTCACCGACCTGAGTGCCATCCGCCGTGCCGAGCTGGCCGCCGCCGAGGAGGCCGAGCGCAGCGCACGCGTGCTCGATCACACGGCGCTTTGCGTCATCACCTTTGACCGCGATGGCCTGGTGACCGGCATCAACCGCGCCGGCCAGCGCATGTTGTGGTACCAGGCCAGCGAGGTGGCCGGACACATGCGCTATCTCGACTTCCTCGATCCCAAGGAGGTCGCCGCGCGCGCCGCGGCGCTGACGAGCGAGCTGGGCGAGCCGGTGGCCGCCGGCTTGCCTGCCGTGGTCGGCAAGGCGCGTCTCGGGCTGGCCGACGAACAGGAGTGGACCTATGTCCGCAAGGGTGGCTCGCGCCTGCCGGTGCAACTGACGCTGACCGCGCTGCCCGAGGCGCGTGTGCCTGGCTGCACGGAGGGTACGCGGGAGGCTGCCGGCGCCGCCATCGGGGGGCTGGACTCCGGCGGCTATCTTGCCATCGCGCATGACCTCACTGAGCGCAAGCGTGCCGACGAATACATCCGGCACCTGGCGCAGCACGACGCCCTCACCGGCCTGCCCAACCGCGCCCAGCTCCATGCGCGCACCGAGCTGATGCTGCAGCGCGCGTTGCGCAAGGGCGAGCGCATTGCGCTGCTGCTGCTCGATCTCGACCAGTTCAAGCGCATCAACGAATCGCTAGGCCATCACATCGGCGATGAGGTCCTGCGCATCGTCTCCGACCGCCTGAAGGCCGCCGTGCGCTACGCCGACCTTGTCGCGCGCATGGGCGGCGACGAGTTCGTGGTGGTGCTCGATCCGGTGAGCCAGGACAGCGAGGCCGAGCTGGTTGCCGCCAAGATCCTGGCCCGCCTGTCGGAAGACCTGCAACTGGGCAACCAGCGGCTGCGCGTGACGCCTTCGATCGGCATGGTGATTTGTCCGGACGACGGCGACAACCTCGCCGACCTGCTGAAGAACGCCGATGCCGCCATGTATGTGGCCAAGCGCGGCGGCGGCGCGCAGCTCAGCCGCTTCTCCAGCGAGATGGCGGAGGCCTCGATGGCGCGCTTCACCATCGAAGGGCTGCTGCGGCGCGCGCTGGCCGCGCGCGCCTTCAAGCTGCGCTACCAGCCCATCGTCGACGCCGCCACGCTGCGCATCATCGGCGTGGAAGCGCTGATTCAATGGGACACGCCCGAGCGCGGCGTGATCCCGCCGGCCGAGTTCATCCCGATTGCCGAGGAGAGCGGCCTGATCATGCCGCTGGGCGAATGGATTCTCGCCACGGCCTGCCGCGAGATCCAGCAGTTGCGCGCCGCGCTCGGGCTGGACCTGACGGTGGCGGTGAATATCTCGCCCCTGCAACTGCGCCAGCCCGGGTTTCCCGCGATGGTCATGCAATGCCTGGCGGCGGCCGGGCTGCCGGCCGCGTGCCTGACCATCGAGGTCACCGAAGGCATCCTGATCGAGGGCGGCAGCAAGACCATCGATACCTTCGAGTGCGTGCGGGCGCTCGGCGTGGGCTTGTCGATCGACGATTTCGGCACCGGATATTCGGGCTTGAGCTACCTCACGCGGCTGCCGATCGACAAGCTCAAGATCGACAAATCCTTTGTCGACGACGTGGCACACGACGAGCACCATCAGGCCGTGGCTTCCGCCATCATCACCCTCGGGCACCAGTTGCATCTGCAAGTGGTGGCCGAAGGCGTGGAGTCGCCGGCACAATTCGCCTTCCTGCGCGAGCGCGGCTGCGATGCGGTGCAGGGCTACCTGTTCTGGCAGGCGCTGCCGCTTGCCGGCCTGATGGAGATCTGCGCGGCGGGCGCGGAAGCCAGGATGCCCGCCAGGGCGCAACCGGTAACCACGGGCCTCTGATAGTGGCGCGGCCGGCACCCAGGGCCGGCCACCCTGAAATCCGCCAATACCCGCATCGGAATTATTTGCCCGACTGCCACACGGATGGCATGCGGCCTCCCTATGCTGCCAGCTGTTCTAGTGGCACAAAGGGTAGTTCATGCAAGCAGGTGAGTCCGCGCCAGGGCGCGCGTTCCTGGCGATCGAGCAGGTAGGCAAGCGTTTCGGGGGGGCGGGCGGTTTCCAGGCGCTGGATAGTGTCTCGCTGTCGGTGGAGCAGGGTGAACTGCTGTGCCTGCTAGGCCCATCGGGATGCGGCAAGACCACGCTGTTGCGGATCATCGCGGGGCTGGAGCGCGAAAACGGCGGACGCATCCATGCCGGCGGGCGCGAGTTGACCGGCTTGCCGCCGCAGGCACGCGACTACGGCATCCTGTTCCAGTCGTATGCGCTGTTTCCCAACCTGTCGGTTGCGCAGAATGTGGCGTACGGCCTGCACGGCCGCGGCATGGGGCGCGGCCATCGCGAGGCGCGCATCGAGGAAATGCTGTCGCTGGTCGGCCTGGCCGGCAGCGAGCGCAAGTTTCCCGGCCAGCTCTCCGGTGGCCAGCAGCAGCGCGTGGCGCTGGCGCGTGCGCTGGCTCCGGCACCTTCGCTGTTGCTGCTCGATGAGCCGATGTCGGCTCTTGATGCGCGGGTGCGCGAGCACCTGCGGCTGGAACTGCGCCAGTTGCAGCGCCGCCTGAACATCACCACGGTGATGGTCACGCACGACCAGGAAGAAGCCATGGCGATGGCTGATCGCATCGCCGTGATGGAGGGCGGGCGCATCGCGCAGGTCGGCACGCCCGGCGAGATCTACGAGCGCCCTGCATCTGCCTTCGTCGCCGAGTTTATCGGACAGGCCAACTGGCTGTCGGGCCGGCTCAGCGGGCGCGACACCTTCAGCGTGGGCGAACTGGCGCTGGCGGTATCGCCGGCCCGCGCCGGCGCGGTGGCCGATGGCGCTGCGCGCCTGTGCTGCCGGCCGGAGGCGGTGCGCCTGCATCCTGCCGAGGGCGAGCCTAACCGCTTGCTGGCGCGCATCGTCGACCAGACCTACCTGGGCAGCCGCTACCGCCTGCTGCTGGAGGCCGATCGCCTGCCCGGCGTCACGCTGTTCGCGGATGTGCTGCGCGAGGAGCGCCACCTGCTGCCGGATCCGGGCAGCCACAAGTTCTGGGTGTCGCTGCCCAGCCAGGCCCTGCAGGTGTTCGCATGACGCGCGCCTTGCCCGCGGCCGATGCCCGTATCGCCACCAGCCGCACGCGTGGTGCCGGCAGCGCAACGGACCGCATGGCGCACGCCGCGCCGGCCGCCATGAAGTGGTTCTGGCTGGCAGCGCTGGCCGTGGCGCTGGTGCTGCCACTGCTGGCGCTGTTCGGCCAGGCCTGGTTCGACGAAGCCGGGCACTGGGCCTTGTCCGCGCGGGTGGCCGAGCTGGTTGCCAATCCCAATTTCCTGCCGCTGCTGGGGCGCAGCCTGGCGGTCTCGGCGACCGTTGCAGCGCTGGTGGTGCCGCTGGCGTTTGGCTTTGCCTATGCGCTGCAGCGATCGTGCATCGCGTTCAAGCCGCTCTGGCGCGGCATCGCGCTGCTGCCCTTGTTTGCGCCCTCGCTGCTGCCGGGCATCGCGCTGGTTTACCTGTTCGGCAACCAGGGCATCTTCAAGAGTGCCTTTGGCGCGGGCGGCATCTATGGCTTCTGGGGCATCGTGCTGGGCGAGGCGTTCTACACCTTTCCGCATGCGCTGATGGTGCTGATCGCCGCGCTCTCGCTGGCCGACGCGCGCTTGTACGAGGCCGCACGCGCGATGGGTGCATCGCCGTGGCGGACGTTTCTCACCGTGACCCTGCCGGGCGCCCGCCACGGACTGTTTGGCGCGGCCTGCCTCGTGCTCACGCTGGTCGTAACGGATTTCGGCGTACCCAAGGTGGTGGGCGGCGGCTATCCAGTGCTGGCGCTGGAGGCCTATAAGGCGGTGGTGGGCCAGCAGCAGTTCGCGCGCGGCGCGCTGATCGGCATGCTGCTGCTGTTGCCGGCCTTGCTGACCTTCGGCGTGGATATCGCCATGCAGCGCCGCCAGCGTGCGCAGATGTCGAGCCGCGCGCAGGTCTATGTGCCGGGCCGCGACCCGATGCGCGATGCCTGCTGCACGTTCATTGTGATGGGGATCGGTGCCGCCTTGCTGACCGTGCTGGCGGCCGCGGTGGGCGCCTCGCTGGTCAAGCTGTGGCCGTACAACCTGCAGCTGACGCTGGCGCACTACGACTTCGACAATATGGATGGCGGCGGCTGGCTGGCCTACCGCAACAGCCTGCGCATGGCCGCGTTTACCGCGCTGGCCGGCACGCTGGCGATTTTCTTCGGCGCCTGGCTGACCGAGCGCACGCGCGGGCCGGCCTGGCTGCATGGCGTGCTGCGCGCCGGCTTCGTCCTGCCGATGGCGGTGCCCGGGCTGGTGCTCGGGCTGGGCTACGTGTTCTTCTTCAACGCGCCGTCCAATCCGCTGCACATGCTGTACGGCACCATGACCCTGCTGGTGATCTGCAATGTCGCGCATTTCTACACCACCGGCCATCTCACCGCGGCCGCCGCGCTGCGCCAGCTCGATGCGGAGTTCGAAGCCGCGGCGCTGTCGCTCGGCGTGGCGCCGCTGGTCACCTGCTGGCGTGTGACGGTGCCGATCTGCCTGCCGGCGTTGATCGACATCTTCCGCTACCTGTTCGTCTCGGCGATGACCACGGTATCCGCCGTGGTCTTCCTCTACAGCCCCGATACCGTACTTGCCGCGATCTCCGTGCTGAACATGGACGACGCCGGCGATACCGCGCCGGCGGCAGCCATGTCCACGCTGATCCTGCTGACCTCGGCGCTGGCCTGCCTGCTGCTGCTGGGCGCCGCGCGCGGCTGGCTGCGGCGCACACAAGCCTGGCGCGCGCCGCAAGGCTGAGACGCGCAAACACCATTAGCCCGACACCACGACACGCATCCCTAGGAGAAACCATGCCTCACCTGTTCCGCACCGCCACCGCCGTGGCCGCTTTCGCGCTGCTGGCCGGCGCTGCCCAAGCCAACACCGTGCTGACGGTCTACACCGCGCTCGAAGCCGACCAGATCGCCGCGTACAAGGCCGCCTTCGAAAAAGCCAACCCCGACATCGAGATCAAGTGGGTGCGGGATTCCACCGGCATCGTCACCGCCAAGCTGCTGGCCGAAAAGGCCGCGCCGCGCGCCGATGTGGTGTGGGGCCTGGCCGGCTCCAGCCTCGCCATCCTCGACAAGGAAGGCATGCTGCAGCCGTATGCGCCCAAGAACCTGGCAGCGGTGGACGCGCAATACCGCAGCGCCGCCAATCCGCCGGCCTGGGTCGGCATGGACGTATGGGGCGCCGCGATCTGCTTCAACACCATCGAAGCGCAGAAACAGGGTTTGCCCAAGCCCACCTCCTGGGCAGACCTGACCAAGCCGGTTTACGCCGGCAAGATCGTCATGCCGCATCCGGCATCGTCGGGCACGGGCTACCTGGACGTCAGCGCCTGGCTGCAGATGATGGGCGAGCAGAAGGGCTGGTCCTATATGGACGCCCTGCACAAGAACATCGGGCTGTATACGCACTCCGGCTCCAAGCCCTGCAAGATGGCCGCCCAGGGCGAGTTCCCGATCGGCATCGCCTTTGAATACCGCGCCATGAAGTCCAAGAAGGAAGGCGCGCCGATCGATATCGTGTTGCCCGCCGAAGGGCTGGGCTGGGACATCGAGGCCACCGCCATCATCAAGGGCACCAAGCACATGGAAGCGGCGCGCAAGCTGGCCGACTTCTCCGCCTCGTCCGATGCCATGGCGTTGTATGAGAAGAATTTCGCGGTGCTGGCCATCCCGGGCATCGCCAAGCCGGATCCGCTGCTGCCGGCAGACTACGAGAAGCGCCTGATCAAGAACGACTTCACCTGGGCCAGCGCCAATCGCGATCGCGTTCTTGCCGAATGGAGCAAGCGTTACGAAGGCAAGGCCGAGAAGAAGTAAGCCGGGAAGCGCAACCAGCCAGCAGGCCCAGGGTGGTCGGCGCAAGCGCGCGCCGGTCGCCCTGGGCCTCTGTCATTGATGTGAAGCATGTTGCCTAACGCAGAAACGGGTACGTTATGCATCGCATGCAGGATTGCGGCGAAGCGAACCCTGGTGGGACGATTTTTTGCGGGCGAGGAAGGGGAATCGGGGGAAGACGGGAGGGACGCCGGACAAGCCCAGGCGGGCTCACGCCGGCGCAAGGCATGCGCCGGGCGCGATACAAGAGCGGCAATCAGCCGTGGTGGGAGACTTCCGAAGGATCGCCGCGCGAGTGCAGCCGGCGGTGCAGTTCGTCGACGCGGGCGCGGCTGCTTTGCAGCTCTTCCCGGCCACGTTCCGTGATCAGGTAGACGCGGCCGATGCCGTCACGCAGGACGCTCTCGATGTAGCCATCCATCTGCAAGGCGCGCAGCAAGGGGCGGACGGAGCCGATATCCACCTGGAAGCCGTACTCCATCAGCATCTCGGCGAGCATGGCCACGGTGGCCGGCACTTCGACGGCAAACTGGAGGACGTAGATGCGGGCTAGCAAGCCAAGGAACTGTCGTTTCATGAGGCTGCAAACGCGGCATCTCCCATTGCGGTTGACGTTGATTTATAGTTGTGGATTCCGCGCCGCAAAAAAGAAGCCGCCACGTGAGTGGCGGCTTGTCGGGAATGCGTCGGAGGGGTCAATTAACTCTGGCGCAGATCAGATTTTAAAATAACTAAACACGATTTGTCACGCGACTAGTGTGGTGATCCCCTCGTTGGTAGGGTATGAGCGTTGTGATTTTGCAGACTGGTGTCTAAGTGTCCACTTTATGGGCTTGTCTTGGACAGGGAGATGTCCGAAATCAGCTTGCGGCCACACTGGCGCCGGAGTCTAATCCGGCCATGCCACCTCCGACACGCCGCTCATGAAGCCCGCCGACCTGATTCGCCTGTTCAGCCTTGCCGCCATCTGGGGCGCCAGTTTCCTGTTCCTGCGGATCGGCGCGCCGGTGCTGGGCCCGCTGACCACCGCCTTCCTGCGCGTGCTGATCGGCGCGGTCACGCTAGTCGGGTGCCTGGTGTTGATACGCGTGCGCATGGATATGCGGGGCAAGTGGCGGCAGGTCATGGTACTGGGCGTGATCAACTCCGGCATCCCCTTCACCATGTACTCGTTTGCGGCCCTTTGGCTGCCGGCCGGCTACTCCGCGGTATTCAATGCGATGACGCCGCTGATGGGGGTACTGATCGGCGCCCTGTTCTTTGGCGAACGCCTGACGCTGGCCAAGGCCGGCGGGGTTGTGCTGGGCGTTGCGGGCGTCGCGGTGCTGACCCGCACCGGACCGGTGGCGTTTTCGCCGCAAGTGTTGCTCGGGGCCGCCGCCTGCCTGGTCGCGACCGCTTGCTATGGCCTCGCCGGCTTCCTCGCGCGGCGCTGGATCACCGCGCAGGGCGGGTTGGACAGCCGCCTGGTGGCGACTGGCAGCATGTTTGGCGCGGCCCTGTTCCTGCTGCCTTTCTGCGCGATCGCGCTGGCGCGGGAAAACACGTTGCCGGCCGCCGGGCCGGGCGTGTGGCTGGCGATGCTGGCGGTGGGGATGCTCTGCACCGCCATTGCCTACATCCTGTATTACCGCCTGATCGCCGATCTCGGCCCGGTACGCTCGCTCACGGTGACCTTCCTGATTCCGCCGTTCGGCATCGTCTGGGGCACTATCTTCCTTGGCGAGCAGCTGTCGTGGGCGCATGCGGCCGGCGGGGCGCTGATCGGCATGGCGGTCTGGCTGGTGCTGCGGCCCAACGCGCCGGCTGCGGCCGGGGGCACGGCAGTGCCCGGGGCCGGCCGGTCCTGAGGGCCGCGCGCGCGATCGGACCCGTCTAGCGGAAGCGGTAGGTCACCGCGGCCATGCCGGTCCACTGCTGGCGCCGCTCGGTGATCGGGCTGCTGGCTGCATCGCCCTGCAGCCGGGCAAAGGTCACGGAGCCCAGCGCGGACCAGTTGCGCGAGATTTCATAGCTGACGATGCCATTCGCATGCCATTCGCGCAGGCCTGCTCCCACGGCATGCGTCGGCAAGCCTGAGCGCGCGCTTTGCTCCGGCGTGACACCGAAGAAAGTCTGCATGTACTTGCTGTTGGTCCACGTCAGCCCCGGCCCCAGCGTGAATAGCCACTTGCCCGCCGGCAGGCTGAACAGCACGTCGCCATTCGCGATCAGGCCTTGTCCCTGGCCGGCGATATCCTGTGCGACATCCGCCGAGAAGGTCACGAACGACACCTGCGCCTGCGCAAATGCCCGCGCCCGCACGGTCATGTTCACGTCGCCCAGGCCGTTCAGCCTGCTGTCATCCTTGCTCTTGCGCCAGGTTGGGTCCAACTGGAAATCCGCGCCAACCTGCCAGATGTCGTTGTTGACGGCATAAACCCCGAGGAAATCGAAACCGCGGGAGAAGAAGCGGCCTTTGTAGTCGATGTCCTGGTAGATGATCGGGTAGACGAGCGAGTCACGGGCGCCGGGAAATTTCGGCGAGACGTAGACGCCGGGGCCGGCGGAGATTTTCCAGTCGCTGGTGGCGGCTGAGGCGGTGGACGCAGGCGCGTCGGGCATGTCGGGCGCGGCCCATGCGGCTGTGGTGCCCAGGGTGAGGGCTAGAGCCAGGAGGGCGTGGCGGGGCGCCGGATAGGTGGGCATGGGGTGACGCGGGGTGACGCGGGGTGGCAGGTTGGGGGCCGCGCTGCTCGCGCGGGGCAGGGGGATTTTAGCTGGATGTGGCGGAAGGAAGGGGCGGGGGACTGGCAGTTGTTGGTTTTCGGTGGAATTTGGCTTTTACCAGGCCACGCCGACAGCCAACTCAGAGCGGCCAGGCGTAGCCGCGCAATGCCAGGTGATGCCTTATTTGGGCCGTCGGCATGCTCCAATAGTCTGCAAATCGGTCGTCCGGTAGCAGGCGTTGAACGGCAGGGATGAGATTCGTGCCTCGAAATGACCGGTCGGGGACGTAGTGACCGCTGGCATTGGTCCAAGACATGAGTTGGGCACGCTCAAAGAAGAGTTCACCGGCAAAAAGCACGTCTCTCCGATATGAGATCGAGGTGTGTCCCTTTACCCGGAAACGCGCATCTACGGCAGCAGCAGAGTCCTCTGGCACACCACAATAGATACGGCCAGGGTCGTCTGCAAGAATGACGAACAGGAATGCGCCTTCCACAGGGGGCAAGTGCCTGGTATTCGGATCGACCGGGAGGAAGTAGTAACACTGGCTGCCTTGCCGTTGAAGCTCAAAAATTTGTGAGGGCGCGGCCGCGGCATGGAGCTTTGCATTGCGGACCGCTATTGACCTCATGAGCGCACGGGCTGCGTAGATGCTTTTGATACCTTCCAATTGATCGTTGGATAACATCGGTGGAATCGTCCTATTTGCCCGCGCTGGCTGGCGCGGAAGACTTCCAGCGCGCTTGAGATTGATGGCTTCGGTACTGTCGGGAGGCTACTGTCGGGAGCATCGGCATGTCGCAGCTCCGCGCCCGGCACGGGCGCATCAATCGGAAAGGAAGGTGCTCCGGTGCGTCCGCGCCGCAACGCGCTTTGCGTGGAGGTACGCGTAGGAGTGCAGCGGGCGGCTTCCCGGAAGGGAGGCCGCCCGCTGCGGCAAGACGTGCAGGCACGTCTCGCGGAATAAAAAAATGGCTTGGCTTGTCGGCCGACGAGGCGCTCGGGAAAGCGGGGTCTGGATGCTTTCCCGATCCTCCGGTGACTGGCTACAGCCAAACGCTCCGCGGTACGGAGCGGTCCCCACAAAAGACGGTGATGGATGCCGCAATGCGACACCACAAAATTTCGGTTGCCGCGGACTTGCCGCCGGCCTTGCTCGTTGACTTGCTCATTGGCTTGCTGTCTCGCGCTGCGGGAGTTCGTTTTGCTTGCCCCGCGTCAGACAGTGAAGCCATAGTAAATGGGAATGAATCTCATTACAAGAGAAATCTTCAAGTTGTTTTCGGAGGGGCGCGGGGCGGGTGAAGCGGCAGTGGGAGAAAGTCGTGCGCCGGTCAAAGGGAAAGTCCCCGGCGCACGAGAAGCGCGCGACGTTGCGCGCGCGTAGCGGCTTGCCAAGCACTTGGCGCCACTAACTACTGCTCGGTGCGGGCTTCAGGCGCCAGCGAGCCGGAGCGTGCCGACAGCCCGGTGCAGCGCGTCGGCCTGGTCTTCGAGCGAGGCCCCGGCGATGGCCTGCTCCACCAGTGCCGCGCCAAAGCGCATGGCGCGCACGCGCTCCAGGGCCTGCTGCCTGGCTTCGTCCATCGGCATCTTGCCGCTGCGCCCCAGCCCATCTTACGACTGCACGACGGACATCGCGGTCTCAGCGACGTGGGCCAGGCCGAGCAGGCAGACCCAGCTCAGGAGCAACGGCGACAGCAACTTCTTTCTCAGGCTTTCGAGCATTCCTTCTCCCCCGTTTCCAATTATGGATTGACACCACTGGTGAAGGCATAACGGCACGGGGAAGGCAAACTTGACGTTGCGGCTACCAGGGGTTTCCTCAGGTGCGGCAAGGGCCTATAAGCGTGCGCCGTGCACCTCGGAAGCGCACTGCCGGCAGCGCGGCAGGCCCCGGTGCTTGCTGCACCCACCGTGCCCCGAGCGCCCTTGACCGCCGACGCCATTAACTCTCACTCTCGAATAGGCATTTTCTGATTCACGCGTGCAGTACAAGCGGGTTACCAAACTGATCTGTTTCAGTTCCCGTGCAAAGAAGGCCGACGCTGTTTTTCTTGGGCACCGCCAAATCCTAATGACATAGTTGCGGGTGCCAGGGAGAGGTATTACCCTCTTCACAAGAGGCAGCGAGCATGAGGATGCAATGTCGAGTTGACGCACATCCTTTCGGTGGCGTGCGATTGTCTCAAGCGCCGAGAGCATGTGGTCGACCAACTTGTGCTTATTGCTACTCATGTCATTTGCCTCCGATACGGCCCGCCGGGTTACTGGCGCACCTTCGGACAATCGTGCTCACCAGTTGACAGCGGTAGAGGCTCCGTTTCCACGATTCAACCGTTTCGAGCTTTTATCTACCTTGTAACGGTGGCAGGCGTTCGTTCAAGCAATAGCGGCAACTGTCCTCAATCTGAGCTAAGCATGCAGTCCATCCCCACTAATCCGCAAAACGATTTCCTGAACACAGCGCGCAAAGAGCGGACGCGTGTCGAGGTGTACCTGGTCAACGGCATCAAGTTGACCGGTTCAATTGCGTCATTCGACCAGTTCGTGGTGATGCTCAGCGGGCCCGGCGGCATGCAAATTATCTACAAACGAGCAATATCGACCATCCAGGCACCGACCGGTGTCCGTCAGCCGGGTTCAGGCATTCGCCCCGAAGGGCGTACGAGTTTCGGCGGTGAGTCGAAGGAAGGTGTTGCTATCACGCGGAAGCGCCGTTTCACGGGGCCGGATGGCACAAGCAAGTAGCTCTCTTTGGCACGCTGCGGCCCGCGAAAGCGGGCATGCTCGGCCGGCATTCAAATGTTGCATGTCCATGTCGCGTCTCCGTTCTTCAGTTTTGCTTTTCCTGGCATTGCTGGCAAGCCAGGGCAGCTTCGCCCAGTACTATGTCGAATGCAAGCCTCTCGACAAGGCTGAACTCAGACTTGCTCCCAAGGCGACGTTGTTATATCTGCGTTGTCGGGCGCGGCAGACTTCGTATGAAGCTGAACGAATCAAGGGCGCTACGCAGAAGTTCAAGGACGACTTGTTGTTTGCGTGCCAGGACCAGGTGATTGCGGTCGAGCATCAATTGCGCGTGAGTCATGGCTTCACAAGGGAGTCGCTGGCCAGGGAGAGGTGCGATTACTGAGGCTCCGCATAGTCAGACCACCCGGCGTGGGAGAGCGGTCGACAAGATGCTGAGCAATGAGATTTTGAACTGCTCCGTCGCGCTACCCATTCCCATATACCTGGCGAGTCTGGGAGTCAATACTTCACGGCGTTGCATCTCGAGGACCGACGGCCATGCGATGACATTAATTAAAATGCCGTTGTAGAGATGTTGCAATCTTCGAAATAATGTACGATGCTGGTGTTACTACAAATATGGAGAAAGACAATGGCGACATACAAACAGCTGCTTGCCGAAAAGGAAAAACTCGAGGCTCAGCTTATCGAAGTGCGTGCAACAGAAGTTGCTGGCGTTATCGAACAAATTCAAGCCCTGATGGCGCAGTACGAGTTGACAGCCGAAGACATCGCTCCAAAACGACGCCGTGGCCGCCCCGCAGCAAGTGCGGTTGCCAAGGGTCCGGCAAAATCCAAGACATCCCTGCCGCCAAAGTATCAGGACCCGAAGACGGGGGCGACCTGGACTGGCCGCGGTCGCGCACCGGCTTGGCTCGGTAAGAATCGTGACAAGTTTCTGATTGCAGAGGCGTGATTTCGGGGGCGGCACCATTTTTCGCTACTTGATGCAGATGTGCCGCATTGCCTTGTCAGTCTGGAAGCAGGAAAGCCCTTCGTTGTGACAGAAGGGCTTTTTGTTTGTATGCCTTAGGAGCCGTGCATCCGGTTCCCGGGCCATTGCATTAACCAGGCCTGGAGTATGGTGCCGGTGACCTCGACAATTATGTGTCCAGATAGGAAGACCGGGGTCGGAATGGTCTGAGCAATTTTGCGTCGCCGTCGCCGTCGCCGTCGCTGGCAATACCGTCAATAGCCGCACTGCGCTTTGTCTCAACAAACGAATGGTATGCCGTTCTCCATCGCAAGCACGTCTGTAATGCAACGTAACTGGCAGCCGCGCATTTCGCCATTGCAGTTATGAATGAGAACCATTATCCTTTCTCCTTGTCTGCCTGAACCGTCACCCGGAATAGGCACGGTACGCGCCGACTCCAGGCAAGCCGACTATTGAAGACGCGCCGGCAAGGCAGGATGCGGGGCGCCGGAAAAAGCACATGACTGAAACATCGCTGGGGGCAGGCCAGCAGCGCCGGGCCTTCTGGCTCAAACACCTGCATCGATGGCACTGGGTCAGTTCGGCACTCTGCCTGATCGGCATGCTGCTGTTTGCCGTCACCGGATTCACGCTGAACCACGCTGGCCAGATCGAGGCAAGACCGCGAGTGGTCACTCGCACCGCCACCGCGCCGGCAAGCCTGACGGCGGCGCTGCGCCAGGCCGCCGGTGGCGACAAGAAGGGCCCGCTACCCGCCACGCTTGGCGACTGGCTCGCGCAGGAACTTGATATCGAAGCCGCCGGCCGCGAGGCCGAGTGGTCGGGCGACGAGGTCTATGTCGCGTTGCCGCGCCCGGGTGGGGACGCCTGGGTCAGCCTGGCGCTGGATGGCGGCGAGGTGCAGTACGAGATCACCACGCGCGGCTGGATCTCCTACCTGAACGACCTGCACAAGGGCCGCAACACCGGCCGCGCCTGGAGCCTGTTCCTGGACGTATTCGCCGCGGCCTGCCTGATCTTCAGCCTCACCGGGCTGTTGCTGCTCAAGCTGCATGCCGGCGGCCGCATGGGGACGTGGCCGCTGGTCGGGCTGGGGCTGGTGGCGCCGCTGCTGGTGGCCCTGGTGTTCATCCATTAACGATCACTTTCACACCTTTTACCGTGTACAGACGAGGACCCGTTATGCGCCGTTTGCTTACCGTCACCCTTACCGGCATGGCCGCGGTTCCATTCGCCAGTCCGGCCGTGGCGGCCGAAATGAACGTCAAGGTCGAACTCCCGCGCCTGAACGTGGCGGAGTACCACCGGCCCTATGTCTCGATGTGGATCGAGCGCGCCGACCAGAGCCCGGCCGCCACGCTGGCGGTCTGGTATGACGTCAGGCACAAGGACGGCGAGGGCACCAAGTGGCTCAAGGACATGCGCCAGTGGTGGCGCAAGGCCGGGCGCGATATGCAGATGCCCGCCGATGGCATCTCCGGCGCCACGCGTGCGTCCGGCGAGCACACGCTTACTTTCACCGATGCCAAGGCGCCGCTGGGCAAGCTGCCCGCCGGCGATTACCAGCTCGTGGTGGAAGCCGCGCGCGAGGTCGGTGGCCGCGAACTGCTGCGCGTGCCGTTTGCCTGGCCGCCGAAGGCCGCCGCCCTGGCCAAGGCGAAAGGCGAGCATGAACTCGCCGGCGTCTCGGTCGACCTGAAGCCCTGAGCACCCCCATACGCCCCCAATCCATAGGAGCATGACGATGAAGACTTTCGCCACCAGACTGTCCGTCCGGGCCGCCGCGCTGGCCCTGGCCGCGCTGATGCCGCTGGCCGCCCATGCGCACCGCCAGTGGCTGTTGCCGTCGGCCACCGTGCTCTCGGGCAGCGACCCGTGGGTGACGGTTGACGCCGCCGTGTCGAACGACCTGTTCTACTTCGAGCACGTGCCGCTGCGCCTGGACAACCTCGCGGTGACTGCGCCCGACGGCGCCGCCGCGAAAGTCGAGAACGCGAGCACGGGCCGCTATCGCAGCACCTTCGATGTGCACCTGACCCAGCCGGGCACCTACAAGGTCGCCGTGGTCAATCACGGCTTGTTCGCCAGCTACAAGGTGGACGGTCAGGCCAAGCGCTGGCGCGGCTCGTCCGAAGCCTTCGCCAAGGAGGTGCCGGCCGGCGCGCAGGACCTGCAGGTAACGCAGGCCGACAGCCGCCTGGAAGCCTTCGTGACGGCGGGCAAGCCGACCGGCAAGGTGCTGCAGACCACCGGCCGCGGGCTGGAACTGGCACCGGTGACCCACCCGAACGACCTCGTCGCCGGCGATGCCGCCAGCTTCCGCCTGCTGCTCGATGGCAAGCCAGCCGCCAATGTGAAGGTAGCGGTGGTGCCGGGCGGCATCCGCTATCGCGACCAGTTGCAGGAGATGGCGTTCACCACCGACGCGGACGGCAAGTTCAGCGTCAAGTGGCCGGCGCCGGGCATGTACTGGATGGAGGCCGAGGTCCGCGACGACAAGGTCGCGATCAAGGAAGCCAAGTCGCGCCGCGCCAGCTATGCGGCCACCGTCGAGGTGCTGCCGCAGTAATCGCAGTGCGCGGCAGGCCGTCAGCCGGGCTCAGGGCCGGTTGACAGCGCAAGCCCCAAGCCCCCGGCGGGCTTTTTGTGTTTTCTTGTTTTCTTGTTTCCGTGGTTTTCCACGCATCGTCATTCCAGGTTCACCCGCATGCAGCGTGTCCTTGTTCCTCTTTCGCTTGGCCCCGCCCCGCCCGTGCCCGAAGCGGCGGCGCGCCTTTGCCGGCGGCAGGGCGCGACCATGGGCACCACGTGGTCGGTGGCGTGGGCTGCGCCATCCGGGGCCATCGACGAGGACGCCCTCGACGCAGGCATCCATGCCGTGCTGGCAGGCGTGACCGCGCAGATGAGCAACTGGGACGAAGGCTCGGACCTCAGCCGTTTCAACCGCGCCGCGCCGGGCAACTGGCAGGTGTTGCCGGCGGACTGCTTTGCCGTGCTGCAGGCCGCGCTGCAAGTGGCGCGCGATAGCGGCGGCGCCTACGATCCCAGCGCCGGCCCGCTGGTGGACCTGTGGGGCTTCGGCCCCGCGCCACGGCGTGACAAGGCACCGGCGCCGGCCGAGGTCGAACAGGTCCGCGCCCTGTGCGGGTGGCAACGCATCGTGCTCGACGAGTCGGCCTGCCGCGTGCAGCAGCCGGGCGGCGTCCTGCTGGATTTCTGTGCCATCGCCAAGGGCTTCGGCGTGGACGCGGTCTCGCGCTACCTGAGCGGGCAGGGCATCGGCAGCCACCTGGTCGAGATCGGCGGCGAGTTGCGCGGCCATGGCGTTAAGCCCAATGGCTTGCCATGGTGGGTCGCGCTGGAGACGCCGCCCGGCGGCGCGGCAGGCCACGAGACACTGGTCGCGCTGCATGGCCTGTCGGTAGCCACCTCGGGTGACTACCGGCGCAACTTCGACAGCGAAGGGCGCCGCTACGCTCACACGCTGGACCCGCGCACCGGCTATCCCGCCAGCCATGCACTGGCCTCGGTCACGGTGCTGCACCCGCAATGCATGCTGGCCGACGCGCTGTCCACCGCGCTGACCGTGCTCGGCCCGGAGGCGGGCATGGTGTTCGCCCGGCGCCATGCGCTGGCGGCGCGCTTCCTGATCCGCCACAGCGGGGGCTTCGACGAACGCGTGTCGCCGGCCTTCGAGGCCATGCTGTCATGAGCACGCCAGATACCGCCTCATCCCTGTCGCTCGAAGCGGCTGCCGTTGCAAGCGAGCATCCGGCTGGCCACGCAAGCCGCGCTGCCACGCGCATGCGCGTCGGCGACGGTGCGATCGCGCTCGGCGCCCTGGCCGGACTCGCCGGCCTGGCCCTGGCCTTCCTCGCGCCGACCCGCGCGGGCATGAGCGCCGGCGTGGTGATCGCCTATGCCGGATTCTGCGCGGCCGTGATCGGCCGGCACCGCCGCCGGCACGCGCGCGCCGACCTGCTGGCCCAAGCCAGGGACGGCGCCACGCTGGTGGCCTATGCCAGCCAGGGCGGGTTTGCCGGGCAGCTCGCGCTGCAGACCGCGCAGGCGCTGCAGGATGCCGGCGTGCCCACGCAGTTGCTGTCCTTTGGCGAGCTGGATGCGGGGTGCCTCGGCAACTGCAAACAGGCGCTGTTCGTAGTCAGCACCACCGGCGAGGGCGATGCGCCCGACAGCGCATCGGGCTTTGCGCGCCGGCTGACGGCGGCGGCCGGTCCCCGCGGCTTGCGCGAACTGCGCTACGGCATTCTCGCGCTCGGCGACCGCAGCTATGCCCATTTCTGTGCTTTCGGCCACACGCTGTCGGCATGGCTGCAGCGGCAGCACGGGCAGGCGCTCTTCGACATGGTGGAGGTCGACAACGGCGATGCCGGCGCGCTGCGCCACTGGCAGAACCACCTCAGCGCGCTCAGTGGCGGCGCGGAGATCGCCGACTGGGAAAAGCCGCGCTATGCCGAATGGCTGCTGCACGAGCGTCGCCTGCTCAACCCCGGCAGCCCCGGCGCGCCGGCCTTCCACCTGGCGCTGGTGCCGGCAGACGGCGATGCGCCGGCCTGGCAAGCTGGCGACATCGCCGAGATCGGTCCGTGCCACGCGCCGCCCGAGGTGGAGCGCATGCTGGCAAAACTCTCGCTCGACGGTGCGGCCCAGGTGCGCTGCGACGGCGTGTCAACCACGCTGGCGCTGGCGCTGGCCACGCGCATCGTCTTGCCCGAGCCGCATCTTGCCGCGCTCGCAGGCGTGGCGCCACAGCGGCTGGTGGATACATTGCCGCTGTTGCCGCACCGGGAGTATTCGATTGCATCGCTGCCGGACGATGGGCGGCTGGAGTTGCTGGTGCGGCAGCAGCGCCATGACGATGGCCGCCTCGGTTTGGCCTCCGGCTGGCTCACCACGCATGCGCAGCCGGGCGCGGCCATTGCCTTGCGTATCCGCAGCAACCATGGATTCCATCCACCCGCCGACGACCGGCCGCTGATCCTGATCGGCAACGGCACTGGCCTGGCCGGGCTGCGCGCGCATCTCAAGGCGCGTGCGGCGGCCGGCCACCTTCGCAACTGGCTGCTGTTCGGCGAACGCACCGCGCAGCACGACGCCTTCCACCGCGACGAACTCGCCGCGTGGCAGGCCGAAGGCGTGTTGCAGCGGATGGACCTGGTGTTCTCGCGCGACGACGGTGCGCTGCATTACGTGCAGGACGCCGTGCATGCGTCGGCGGACGCATTGCGCGAGTGGGTCGAAGCGGGTGCGGCCATTTACGTCTGCGGCAGCCTGCAAGGCATGGCGGGCGGCGTCAACGCGGCGCTGTGCCAGGTGCTGGGCGAAGAGGCCCTGCTGCGCCTTGGCGAGCAGGGCCGATATCGGCGCGATGTCTACTGAGCCTTCTTGTCAGGCAGCTGCGTTCGGCATATTGCCTCGTTCAGTGTTTCAGCGCTTGAGCAGCGGGCACTGCGACTTGGAGACCGGCATGAAGGCCTGGTCGCCCGGCACCGTGGCCAGCAGTTTGTAGTAGTCCCACGGGTACTTCGACTCGGCCGGGGTCTTGACCTCGAACAGGTACATATCGTGGATCATGCGGCCATCCTCGCGGATGCGCCCGTTCCTGGCGAAGAAGTCGTTGATCGGCATGGCTTTCATCTGCCTCATGACCGCGGCAGTTTCGTCGGTCCCGGCGGCCTGGATCGCCTTCAGGTAATGCATCACCGATGAGTAAGTGCCGGCCTGGCTCATGTTCGGCATCTTCTTCAGCTTTTCGAAATACCGGCGCGACCACGTGCGCGTGGCGTCGTTCATGTCCCAGTAGAAGCCTTCGGTGAGCAGCAGCCCCGATGCGGTTTTCAGGCCGATGGCGTGGATGTCGTTGATGTACAGCAGCAACCCCGCCATGCGCTGGCTGCCGCTCCTGGTCAGGCCGAACTCGCTGGCCGCCTTGATGGCGTTGACGGCATCGCCGCCGGCGTCGGCCAGGCCCACCACCTGCGCCTTGCTGGCCTGCGCCTGCAGCAGGTAGGAAGCGAAATCGCTGGCGCCGATCGGGTGACGCGCCGCGCCCAGCACCTTGCCGCCGGTTTCGTTGATCACCGCCGTGGCGGATTCCTGCAGCGTGTGGCCGAAGGCGTAGTCGGCGGTGAGGAAGAACCAGGTCTTGCCGCCGCGCTGCACCACCGCGCGCGCGGTGGTGTTGGCCAGTGCATAGGTGTCATACGCGTAGTGCACCGAGATCGGCGTGCACAGGTCGTTGGTGATGCGCTCGGTGCCGGGGCCGGAGAACACCACGATGCGGTTCTTCTGCCTGGCGACTTCCAGCACCGCCAGCGCGGGGGCCGAGGCGGCTACGTCGAGGATGGCGTCGACGTGGCCCGTATCGAACCATTCGCGCGCCTTGCTGGCGGCGATGTCGGCCTTGTTCTGGTGATCCGCCACCACCAGCTCGATCTTCTTGCCCAGCACCTTGCCGCCGAAGTCGTCGATGGCCATCTGCGCGGCGGTGGCGCTGCCGCGCCCGGTGACGTCGGCGTACAGGCCGCTCATGTCGAGGATCAGGCCGATCTTGACCTCATCGTCGGAAATGCCGGGCTTGGCGGCCTGCGCGTTGGCTTGGCCGGCGCCGCACAGCAGCGCGGCGGCGAAGGTCAGCGCGCCCAGCGGGCGGCGCAGCAGCGAGTGGCTTCGGTGCATGGTGGTCTCCTTAGCGTGGCCTCCAAGGCCCGCTTTCTTTGTTGTCGTGCTTCGGCGAAACAGCAGGGAACAGCGTGGCGCCAGTCTTGCTAGACGGTAGCGATCGGCGTGGTGGGAGAACCCACCGCGCCCGGCAGCCGCAGCGGCGGCGCCGTCAGCATGAAGCGCGAGCGCTGGTTGGCACGCAGCCACTGCGCCAGCTCCTTCAGGTACCAAAGCTCGCCCAACGGCAGGCCGAGCTTGAACAGGCAGTGGTGGTGCAGCGGCAGCAGCGGATGGTTGGGCTGGCCGGCCGGCGCGGGCCGCGCGGGATAGCGCTCCACCGCGTAGTTGTCGGCGATCAGCGCGGCGATGCCGGCATCGGTGATCCAGTTCAGCAACTTGTCGTCGCGGCCATCCAGCGCGCAGCAGATGTGATGCAGCACGGCTTCATCCGGCTCGCGCTGCATCGACAGCACCACTTCGGCAAAGCCCGTGCGCAGCAACAGCATATCGCCGGCCTCCACCTCGATGCGGTCGGCCTCCAGCACGCGCATCAGGTCGTCGTAGCCGACATTGCGGAAGTCCTGGCCGAAGGCATGCGCCAGGTCCACCAGCACGCCGCGTCCCTGCATGCCCTTGACGGCGAAGTTCTCGATGCCGAGCGCGCGCGCCTCGCTGTGGTCGTGGCCGCAGGCGTGGGCGGCGAAGTGGCCGTCCTCGGCATAGTCCACCGGGCCCACGATATGCTCGTTGGGCCGATAACCGTTGTAGTAGACGCGCTCCGGCCGGCCATCGCCGTCGGCGTCGAACAGCGCGCCCACGTGGGCCAGCGAGTCCCATTGCGTGGAGTACTGCAGCGAGAGCAGCACCTGGTCGTCGCTGATCACGTCGGTGGCGGCCGGGTCCACCTTGGCCAGCGGGAAGTTTACATAGGGGATGCCGTCGCGGAACGTGGGGCGCAGCACCGGCGGATGGCGGCGTGGGTTGAGCTTGTTGCCGCCGGGATAGTCCAGCGGCAGCGAGAGGCAGAACGACAGCCCGGCCTGTATCTCGCGCGCGCCCTTGCGGACCTGCTCGGGGCCGATCAGGTTGACGCGGCCAAGCTGGTCGTCGGGGCCGAAATCGCCCCAGTTGGAACCCTGCGGTCGTTGCTTCCAGCGCATGCTCTGTGTCTCCGGCTATAGGTCGGTAGGCGGGGTGGGATGTTTGCCGCGTCCTGTGCGCGGCTGCTGTCTTTGCCAGGGGTTATAGACGGGTATCCGGGGGCCGTCATTCTGCGATGCACCAAAATCTGGCGGGACAAAATTCCATGCAAGTCGCGCCGGGCGAGCGCCGGCGACGCCCGGGCCAGGCGGGAATCATGCGAAAACCGGCCGCCGGATCAGGCTGGCCCCAGCGTCTTCCGCTATCCTTGCGGCGATTCGCCGTGCCGCCCTGCGCGCGGCCTGGATAATGCGATCCCCACGTCCCAAGGAGACACCATGGTTTGCCGAGCCCGCCGCCTTGCCGCCCTGCTCGTCCTGAGCACCGCGGCAATCGCCGCCCAGGCCGCGCCGCCCGCCGCTTCCGCGGCCCCCGCTACGGAAAACTTCAAGGTGGCTGGCCTGGAAAAGCCCGCCAGCATCCTGATCGACCGCTGGGGCGTGCCGCATATCTACGCCAACACACTGTACGACGCGTTTTTTGCGCAGGGCTTCATTGCCGCCCGCGACCGCCTGTGGCAGATCGACCTGTGGCGCAAGCGTGGCTTGGGCGAAATGGCCAGGGACTTTGGGCCGGCCTATGTGGAAGGCGACCGCATGGCGCGCGCCGTGCTGTTCCGCGGCGACATGTATCGTGAATGGCTGGCGTATGGCTCGGACGCCAAGCGCGTGGCCGAGGCCTTCGTGGCCGGGGTGAATGCCTACGTGGCGCAGACCGAGAGCAAGCCGGAATTGCTGCCGCCGGAGTTTCGCATACTGAACTACAAAGCCGCGCACTGGCGCGCGGAAGACATCGTGCGCATCCGCCCTCACGGGTTTCCGCTGAACTTCACCGGTGAGATCGACCGGGCGCAGATCTACTGCCATGTGAAGCCCGATGCGGTGCGCGCCGACTGGGTGCGCCGCGAGCTGGATCCGCCGATCCAGCCCAAGCTGCCGGATGGCTTGGATACCTGCGCGATTCCCGCCGCCGAATTGCGCCGCGCCTACGATCTGGCCACTGCCGCGCCGCGTTTTCCGAAGGAATGGTGGACCTCCACGCGGGCCGATGGGATCCCGCGCGAAGCGCTCTATGCCGCGCTTGACGCCAACAGCGACACCGCGCGCAGCCAAGGGTCCAACAACTGGGTCATTGCCGGCTCCCGCACCAGCACCGGGCGTCCCATTCTGGCCAACGACCCGCACCGTGCGCATGGCGCGCCCAGCCTGCGCTATATCAGCCACCTGAATGCGCCGGGGCTGTCGGTGATCGGCGCCGGCGAGCCCTTCCTGCCGGGCATCTCGATCGGCCACAACGGCACCATCGGCTTCGGCCTGACCCGCTTCTTTATCGATCAGGAAGACCTCTACGTCTACGAGACCAACCCGGCGCAGCAGCACGAGTACAAATACCGTGGCCGCTGGGAGCCGATGGAAACCGTGACCGAGGAAATCGCGGTGCGCGGTGAGCCCACGCCGCGCAAGGTCGCCATCGACTTCACCCGCCATGGTCCGGTACTTTACGCAGATGCCAAGGGCGGCCGCGCCTATGCGCTACGCGCTGCCTGGCTGGACGTCGGCATGGCGCCGTACTTCGGCTCGGTGGAGTATATGCGCGCCCAGAACTGGGACCAGTTCCGCGCCGCCATGAACCGCTGGGGCGCGCCAGGCGAGAACCAGGTCTATGCCGACCGCGAAGGCAATATCGGCTGGATTCCCGCCGGGCTCACCCCGATCCGTCCTAACTGGGATGGCCTTACGCCGGTGCCGGGCGACGGCCGCTACGAATGGGCGGGCTACCGCAATATGGACGAGTTGCCATGGGCCTACAATCCGGCCGCGGGCTATGTGGTGACCGCTAACGAAAACACGATCCCGTCCAACCATCCCGCCGCCAGGTTTGGCGTGGGCTTTGAGTGGGGCGACACCGCACGTGCGCGCCGCCTGAAGAGCCTGGTGGCGGCCAACCCGCATTCGACGCTGGCCGACAGTATGGCCTGGCAGAACGACACGACCTCGCTGCCGGCCATGCGCGTGGTGGCGCTGCTTGCCAACGTGCGTAGCGACGACCCCCAGGCGCGGCGCGGGCTCGAACTGCTGCGTGGCTGGGACGGCAACGAGCGGGCCGACAGCGCGCCCGCGGCACTGTTCGAAGTGTGGTTCAGCAAATACTTGCGCCCGGCGGTGGTGCGCGCGGCGCTGTCACCCGATGCCGCCAGGCTCGCCGGCTACGGCGACGCCAACCGCGTGCTGGCCGTGCTGGAACGGCCCGAACCGTGGATGCCGCTGGAGCGGCGCAATGAGGTCGTGGTGGCCTCGCTCAAGAGCGCCATGGCGGAGCTGGAGCGCAAGCTCGGCCCGGATCCGAAGGCATGGCAGTGGGGCAAGCTGCACACCGCCGTGTTCGGCCACCCGCTCGATCCGATCCTGGACAGCGCGGCGCGCCAGCGCTACGCGGTGAACGCTGGCCCGATCGGTGGATCTTCCTTTACGCCGATGAACGCCAGCTACCGCAACAACGACTATCAGCTCACCGCGGGCGCATCGTTTCGCATGGTGCTGGACGTTGGCAACTGGGACGCCTCGCGCGTGGTCAACGCGCCCGGCCAGTCCGGCAATCCGGCCAGTCCGCACTACCGCGACCTGGCGCCGCTGTGGGCCAAGGGCGAGTATTTCCCGCTGCTTTACACGCGCAAGGCGGTGGAGAAGGAGAGTCGGGAACGGGTGGAGCTGGTGCCGCAGTGAGGGAGAGGCTGACAACGTTCTGGAAGTCGGGAGGGCGGCCGTGACCGCCATCCTTCATCGCGCTGGTTCATCGACAGGGCTTTGCGCCACGGCGGGTGCCGGTGCCGGTGCCGCCGCCGAGGCGGCCGGCAGCGTCGCCGGGTTGCCTGGTGTCGTGGCTGCCGGTGCATTGCCCGCCGTCGTGTGCTCCGACAACCCACCACCCAGCGCCTTGTACAGCGCGACACGGCTGGTCAGCCGGGCCAGCCGGATGGTGGCCAGGGTCTGTTGCGCGCTGTAGAGCTGGCGCTGCGCATCGAACACCGAGAAGTAGTCGTCCACGCCGTTCTTGAAACGCATCTCCGACAACCGCTGGGTTTCGCCGGCCTCCTTGACCAGGGTCTCCTGCGCGGTGGCCTCCCGGTCATAGGTGCCGCGCGCTGCCAGGCCATCGGCCACTTCGCGGAAGGCGGTCTGGATCGTCTTCTCGTAGGTGGCGATATTGATGTCCTTCTCCACCTTGGAGGCGTCGAGCCGGGCCCGGTTGCTGCCGGCATTGAAGATCGGCAGGGTGATCTGCGGGGCGAAGGTCCAGGCCCCCATGCCCGCAGAGAACAGGCCGGACAGGCTGGTGCTGGCGGAGCCGGCCGCGGCGGTCAGCGAAATGGTCGGGAAAAAGGCCGCGCGCGCGGCGCCGATGTCGGCGTTGGCCGCCTTCAGGCGGTGCTCCGCCGCCATGATGTCGGGCCTTTGCTGCAGCAATGCCGAGGGCAGCCCGGCAGGCAACTCGGCAACGAGGTTCTTTGACTCAAAGGGCTCGGGAGGCGGCAGGTCCTGCGGCAGCGGGCCGCCGATCAGCAGGCTGAGGGCGTTCTCGTCCTGCGCGACCTGCCGCGTGTATTGCTCCACGCCCACGCGCGCGGTCTGCACCTGGGTTTCGGCGCGGTGCTGGTCGAGCTGCGCCATGGCGCCCGCGCGCTTGCCGCGTTCGATCATCTCGGCGCCGGCCTGCTGGCTCTTCAGCGTGTCCTCGGATATTTGCAGCAGCACCTGGTCGGCGCGCCAGGTCAGGTAGGCGCTGGCGACTTCGGCGACCAGGCTGATATGGGCGCTGCGTTGCGCTGCCTCGGTAGCGAGATACTGTTCGAGTGCCTCGTGCTTGAGGCTGCGTACCCGTCCGAAGAAATCCAGCTCGAACGCATTGAAGCCGACGCCGGCGCTGTACTGCGTGATGAGCGCGGACTGCCCTGGCGCACGCAACTCGCTCGGTATGCGCTGCTTGAGTACGCCCGCGCCGGCGTCGATCGCCGGGAACTGCGCGGCGCGCTGGATACGGTACTGCGCGCGTGCCTGGTCGATGGCGAGCGTGGCGACGCGCAGGTCGCGGTTGTTGGCCAGCGCCAGTTCGATCAAGCGCCGCAGGCGCGCATCCACGAAGAAGTCCTGCCAGCCGAGGTCAGCCGCGGCCGTGGTGGTTTCGGCGCCCGCCTTCGTGCTGGTGGCATACGCGGGGCCGGTTGGCCAGGCCTCGGGTACCGGTTGCGCGGGCCGCTCGTAATTGGGCTCGAGGGTACATGCGGCCAGGGCCAGCGGCAGGGCAGTGCAGAGGACGCGCAGCGTGGGGGCGAGAGTCTTGTACATGGGATTCAACCGGAAAAGGCGCGCCATATGAGCCGCGAAATGGCCAGCCGGGGATTGCCCTGCCTGGCGACGTTGTGAACTGGCTCGCTGAAGAGCAGGCGAATCAGGCGGTGGCGCGTCGCCATATCCAGGTGCAGGGCGAGCCCGAGCAGCTTGCCCTGGCGGCGCGCGATCCGGCACGGCACCCAGCCCGTTGCCTCCATCCACAACGCGCCTTCGGCGCCGACAGGGACCGCCGCCGCCAGTTCACTGACGATGGCGACGCCATTGCAGGACAGGTTGACGGTCGTGGCGGCGTACTCGTTCCCGGCGCAAGCCGCCATGCCGTTGATCCGCAGCAGTGCGCGCTCGCGATAGGGAAAGCGCTCTTCCTTGCGAGGGCGCGGTAGCTCCACGCAAACCAGCAGCGAGGTGAGGTAAAGCACCATCGACACGGCGGTCCAGGCGAAGTTGAAGACAAGTCCCGAAGCCGCCGCATCGGCGGCCACCGCGCGCGCCAGGCCCATGCCGGAGAGCAGGATCAAGCAGCCATACAGCATGGCGAACTTGCCATGGATCACCAGCTTGCTGCGGTCCAGCCCCTTGTTGGTGACCTTGAACGGACGCCCGAACGGCTTGACGAACGCGCTGGCCAGCGTCGCCGTGACCGCCAGCGCGGACACGATCTGGGTGACTTCGGTAAAGATGGGCAGCGCGCGCGAGCCCGTTACCCAGATGCTGTAGGCCCAGTAAACCAGCAGCGCGGGCACGCCGTAGGCAAGGAACTGGATCGGTTCGCCATACAGGGTCGGGACGTCGAAGTACCAGTACAGCAACGGCCCAGCCAGCAGCATCAGCGTGAAAGGACGGCTCAGCCAGTGCAGCAGGCCATGCACATAATGCAGGCGCTGGCCCAGCGTATAGCCGCTTCCGCGCAGCGGCCCGTCGGCCGTGAGCGCGACCTGGATCGTGCCCAGGCCCCAGCGGCTGCGCTGGCTGATATATTCGGGCAGGCCTTCGGCGGACAAGCCCACACTCAGGCGTTCGTTGAGCCAGCGCGTGATGTAGCCGTGCGGCATCAGGCGGTACGTCAGGTGGATATCCTCGGTCACGGTGCCGGTGGGAAAGCCGCCGATGCGGCCCAGTGCGTCGCGCCGGACCACGAAGGAGGTACCGATGCAAAAGGCGGTGCCCCAGGCATCCTTGGCGGGCTGCATCACGTCGAAGAAGGCGCGCTGCTCGTCGACCCAGCATTCGGTCGAGCGCAGGTTGTACTGGATCGGGTCCGCGTTGTAGTAGAACTGCGGCGTCTGCACTACGCCGACCTTGGGATCGTCGAACAGGCCGATGGTGCGCAGCAGGATGTTCTTGTTGGGGGCAAAGTCGGCGTCGAGCACCATGATGTAGGGCGCGCCGCCGCCATGCCCGGCGCGGGCGCTATGCTGCAGCCCGTTATTGAGGTTGCCCGCCTTGGCGTGCGTGTTGTCGGGCCGCGTGACGTAGTTGGCGCCCACCTGTGCGCAGAAGGCCTTCAGCCAGTCGCGCCGGGTGTCGTCGAGCACCCACACGCGGAAATCCGGATAGTCGATCGCCAGCGCGGCAACGATGGTCTTCTCCAGTATCTCCAGCCCCTCGTTGTAGGTCGCGATGAAGATATCGACGCGCGGCACCGAACGGCTGCGCCGCAGCGCGGCCTCGCCCGCATCGGCGGCCGGCGTATGGTTGCTGCTGCGCGTCAGCGTGACGATGGAGATCAGGGTGTACGCGAGCGTCATGATCTCGAACCCGAAGAACACGTGCGCCCACAGGCTCGGGAAGGTCATTTGCCAATCGGGCAGCGTCTGGGTCCAGCGCCAGGCGAGATAGACCAGCAGCAAGGTCGCGGTGATGGCGCCGAATGCGCAGCGGTCCGATTCCCGGGTGCGATCTCCCCGCATGCACAGCCAGATGAGCAGCAAGGTGGCGACGTTGATGACCAGCAGTGTCCTGCCATCGAGGAAGAATTCAAACATCGTTACTCCTTGGCGGGAGGGACAGGAGGGATAGGAGGGGCAGGAGGGGAGCTGGCGCAAGCGCCGCCGACACATCCGCCGGGACGGAAGGGGTTCCAGCCCGCGGCCGCCAGCACGGCCCATGCGGTCGCGCCGAGGTGCGGCAGGTGGTAGTAGTAGAAGTCCTCCGTGGTGGAAGTCGGCCCGATCGACAGGCCGGTGCGGATGCGTTGTGCCGGCGTAGCGTAGAGCAGGCCGGAGGGCGCGCGCTGCGCCAGCAGCAGTGGCCACAGCGATGTGGCATCTTGCGCGCGGTTGCTGGCGCGCAGCACCAGCGCGGCCTGGCCGGTGCCTTCCGTCCAGACGCCATCGGGGTTGCCGTTGAAGCCGTAGCCGCCCGCGACGCCATGGCGCTCGCGTGTCCAGTCCAGGCCCCTGCGCCAGTCGGCGGGCGCATCCGGGACCGCGATCAGCGGCCACAACACCGCATCGAGAGCGGACGGCCCGCTGTTGAGCGTACGGCCATCGTCGCGCGTGCCGATCACGAAGCGGCCTTCGCGCGGCTGCCACATGGCCTCGACGAAGCCGCGGGCGCGCCGCGCCGCCACCGCCCAGCGCGGATCGTTGCTGACCTGGGCCAGCCAGCTGAACGCGGCATAGGCGTCCACGTTGTGCTCGGTGGATTTCCAGGCCTGGCGGGTTGGCGTGGGCTCCTCGCCGAAGTAGCCGCCGATAAAGCCGCCCGGCGGGCCCGCATCGAACAGCGTGGCGTCGACCCAGCCCATCATCGCCGCGGCGCTGTCGAGATAGCGGCGTTCGTGGGTGCTGTCGTAGACGGCCAGCAGCATCAGCGCGGCCCATGCCACATTGCCCGTGGCGGTGCCGGCCTGGTAGGCGTCCTCGAACCAGCGCTGGCTCGGCGTGTCCCACCAGCCGGGCAGGGGGGCGGGGCCCGCCGGCAGCGCACCGGCGCGGTAGGCGTTGCGCAGCCGGTTATCGTGGTAGTGACGGTCGCGCGCGCTGGCAGCGACCATGGCGTCCGCTATGCGGCGCGCATCGCCAACGCGGTGGCAGGCCACCAGCGCTATGCCGGCGAGCGCGTTGTCGTAGACGAACGCCGCTTGCTGCAAGGCGGGCGCGAGCGGGCCTTGCCCCGGCGCAGGCTCGTAGCTGCCGAGCATCACCGGGCCTTGGCCAGGCACCGCTGCGACCCGCGCGGCAATGGCCTGGCAGGCGCCTGCCAGCAACTGCTCGCGCGCTTGCGCTGGCGGCGCCTGCGCGGCGGCGGATGGGGCGAGGATCGTGGCCAGCGCCACGGCGCTGGCCAGCAGCGGCGGCAGCAGGTGGCGGTGTAAGTAGCGTGAAGCCCTGTTCATGGCGATCTCCTGCCTTGCGTCGGGTCCGGCGCCCGGCGCCATCAGATCAGCGCGCGCATATGGCCCCACCAGGGCTGGTCGAGGCTGACCTTGGCCCAGCGGCCCAGCGCGCAGCGATCCGCCTCGGCGCCCGCGCTCTGCCGGGGCAGCGCAGGCAGGGATTTGTCCAGTTTGGCGATCAGGTAGATCTCGTTCTTCTCGATGGGCGGGAACGGCACGAAGTAACGCGCCTGCTCGCCATCCGGCGCGCGCGGCAGGATCTCGGCGACCTTGCCCGCCAACGGCGCGGCCACGCCGTCCACGCGCACCGTCACCTTGGCGCCGGGCAACAGGTCGTTGCTGAGGCTGCGCGGGAACACCGCCACCACCCGGGGTTGGGCGCAGTTGGTACTGCGTAGCAACGTCGCGCCGGCCGCCACGCGCGTGCCGGGGGGCGCCAGCACATCCTGGACCATGCCCGTGTCATAAGCCTTGATATCCAGGTTGGACATGCGCTCCAGGCGCTTCTCCTCATCCGCGACCAAGGTGTCGACCGACTTGCCATACTGCTCAAGCTGGGTCAGCTCCGCCTGGAGCTGGGTGATCTCCGCCGTCAGCTCGTCATGCCGCTGCGCCAGCGTGGACACCGCGCCGTCGGTGCTGGAGAGATACACCTTGCCTTTGGCTGCCTGGCTGTTGCTGAGCGCGTTGTCGAGTTCGGCGCGTATCGCCTCTTTGGAGTTCGACAGGATCGACAACTGGTAGCGCGAGGCACTGGTGTAGGCCTCGCTGACCGCGCCCGCCCATTGCATGGCCTGGTTGCGGTTCACCACATCTTCCTGCTGGTCTACCTGTTCCTTGGCGACCGCCATGCGCGCCTCGATCCCCCGTATCTTGGCGGCGTGCTCGGCCTGCGCGGCAGCCTGGTACTTCTTGATCTCCTGGTCGGTTGCGGCGAGGCGGCTCTGATCGCCTTCGAGCCTGGCCTTGGCGGCGTCATAGCGTTGCTGGGTGTCGAGCTTCTTGCCGGTCAGCTCGACCAGCAAGGCGCGGTCGATATTGGGATTCTGCACGCTCATCAGCGTGTCTCCGGGCGCGAAGGACGTCCCCACCGCAACGTGCTGGCCAGCCACCACGCCTTCGACCGGCGTGGTGACCAGGCTGACCGGACCATCGACCACAGCGCGTTCCGATGAACGCGTGAACACGGGCGGGAACATCACGGTCAGGATCACCCATACGATGAAGATGGCCACGCCGTAGCTGGTCAGGCGCGGCACCACATGCCAGAGTGGGCGTTTGCTCAGTTCGCGGCCGCCTCTCGCGGGTGCCAGTTCGTCCGCGCGCAGTATTGGCAGGCGTGTGACCGGCGGGCGGCTGTGTTCCAGTTTTTCTTTTTCGCTCATGGCATCCTCTTGGCAAGTTCGCGCAATGCGGGTTCGCAAAGACAAAGGGCAAGCCGATAGCATCGGGCGTGTCCGCGAGACCGCTCGTTCCCAGTGAAACCTGTCCCCCATCATTTATCCGCGATGCGTTGTGTCACGGCCCGGCAGGGCCGCTTGCGCACCGATCTTTGTGTGGACCGGAATGTGCCCGGTCCGTTGATTGCCCGCGCTCCGGCTGACCGCCGGCGTGGAGCGACTGCGCATGGCCCAACGGCCATAAACGACACTCGCGAATGCGCAGGACTCGTGTTCGCTGTGCATTTGCGAATGAATGAAGGCTAGCCAAGAAGACTGGCGGCTGCTGTAAAAAGATGTAAGAGCCGCATGTCACATCACTTATCGCGCTGGCATCGGACTTCACTTTTGCCGGGCTGGCGCAGACCGGGCTTCCACATTATTGCGGACAGATTTCGGAGGTTAGAGTCTTTTGTCCAGGTCTTCCGAGCATTGTTTCGTGCAGCAGCAAGATCGCTCGCCATGCGCGCGCGTCATGCGAACTCGCAGTGACTGCCCTGGGGCACTGCATTGCGGCCTGTTTGCAACACCTGTCGGGGAAAAATTTGATTTGGCCGCAGGGGCCGGTTTCGCGCGCGCTGCATTGCGGCATGGCTAGAATCAGGGTTTTGCATCCTCGCGGCATTCGGACCCCTCCTCATGAACCTGCCCTTCAACGACAGCCATCTCCAACATATCGCGCTGAGCGTCGGCATCGTGCTGGCCGGCATGGTGGCGGTGAAGTTCATCAACCGGTTCTTCCAGGCCCGCCAGCAAGTGGACAAGGACAATCGCGGCAGCTATCGCACCTGGACCGTGGCCTCGCGCAACGCCGTTGCCGCCGTGGTGTTCCTGCTGCTGCTGGGCATCTGGGTGTCCGAGCTCAAAAGCGTGGCGATTTCGCTGACCGCCTTCGCGGTGGCGCTGGTGATCGGCGGCAAGGAACTGGTGATGTGTTTCCTCGGCGCCTTCCTGCGCATGATGGCGCGGCCCTTCCAGCTCGGCGACGTTGTTGAAATCGGCCCGCATTCCGGCGAGGTGGTGGACATGGACGTGCTCACCACCACGCTGGTGGAGATCGCCGGCGGGCGCCAGTTCACCGGCTCCACGGTGCAGATTCCCAACAGCATGCTGCTCACCGTGGCCGTGCGCAATCACTCGCAGGCGGGCAAGTACACGCTGGACACGCTGCGCATCCCGCTGCGCGAGAAGAGCGACCCGGACCGTGTGGAGGCCGACCTGATCGCGATCACCGAGCAAGTGTGCGAGCCGTTCCTGGCCGAAGCCCGGCACAGCCTGCAGGAATACGGCGGCTCGCGCTTTCTCGATCTCTCGCAGTTCGAGCCGCGCGTGATGTTCGAAGCCATGGCCGCGGACCGGCTCGATGCGCTGGTGCGGTTCCCGGTGCCGGTGGGCTCGCGGTTGTCGATCGCCCAGCAGATCCTGCGCAAATATCACCTGCAGCGCAACGCGGAGCTGGCCGCGGCTGCGGCGGAGCCGGAATCCGCTCCCGCCGCCGCGCCCGCGCCTCAAGGCAAGGCGGCGTCGCTTTCCTGATCCTTAGGCCTGCAGCCTGGTGGGAGGTCAGGGGTGCAGGGGCACTACGGCTTCACCGAATGGCGTTTCGGCTGTATGGTAGCCATGCCGCCACCCGTGCCCTCGGACGGGAATCGCAGCGCATGCGTCGAACCAGATCGAACAGATCGAACAGATCGAACAACAAGGAGACCTATGAAAGCCGCTGTCCTGCATCAACCCAAGACCCCGCTTGTGATCGAAGACGTGACCATCGGCAAGCCGGGGCCGCACGAGGTGCTGCTGCGTACGGTGGCGGTGGGGGTTTGCCATTCGGACCTGCATTTTCTCGACGGCACCTATCCCTCCCCGATGCCGGTGGTGCTGGGGCATGAAGCCGCCGGGGTGGTGGAGCAGGTGGGTTCGGAAGTGCGCACGGTCAAGCCCGGCGATCATGTGATTACCTGCCTGTCGGCCTATTGCGGCCATTGCGAGCACTGCCTGACAGGTCACCTGTCGCTGTGTGTCGAACCCGACACCAGGCGCCGCGAAGGCGAGGCGCCGCGCCTGCTGGCCAAGGGCGCGCCGATGAACCAGTTCCTCAACCTGTCGGCGTTTGCCGAGCAGATGCTGATCCACGAGCACGCGCTGGTGGCAATCCGCCGCGAGATGCCGCTGGACCGCGCCGCGCTGATCGGCTGCGCCGTGACCACCGGCGTGGGCGCCGTGGTGCACACCGCGCGCGTGAGCCCGGGCGAGACCGTGGCCGTGATCGGCTGCGGCGGCATCGGGCTGGCCACCATCAACGGCGCCGCCATTGCCGGTGCCGGCCGCATCGTTGCCATCGACCGTGTGCCGGGCAAACTGGAACTAGCCAGGAAATTCGGTGCAACCGATGTCATCAACGCCGCCGATGTGGACGCGGTCGAAGCCGTGCGCGAGCTCACGCGCGGCGGCGTGCATCACGCCTTCGAAGCCATCGGCCTGAAGCAGACTGCCGAGCAGGCCTTCTCCATGCTGCGCCGCGGCGGCACCGCCACGGTGATCGGCATGATCGCGCCTGGCGTGAAGATCGAGATCAAGGGCACCGATTTCCTGGCCGAGAAGCGCATCCAGGGCTCCCTGATGGGCTCCAACCGCTTCCCGGTGGATATGCCGCGGCTGGTGGATTTCTACCTGTCGGGCAAGCTCAAGCTGGACGAGCTGATCTCGCGCCGCATGCCGCTGGAGCATATCAACGAGGCTTTCGACGAACTGCGCCGTGGCGAGCTGGCGCGTTCGGTGCTCATGTTCGAGCACTGAACGAAGCCGCCAGATGCGCCAACCGCCTGCAAGGGGTGTGAAGGTGCGCTCGCAGCCGGCTTAGTCCGTGCCGAGCCAGTTGCCGTGGAAGCCGAACGGCACGCGGTGCGAAAGCTGTACCGTGGCAATCGGGCCGTCCGCCACCGCGCCGGCGTCCAGCACCACCAGGTCGCTGCGCGCCTCGGCGCCCCGGTAGACCGTGGCCAGCAGCCAGCCATCGCCTTCGGCGCTGTCGGCCGCGCGCGGCACGAACACTGGCTCGGAGATGGCATCGCCTTGCGGCAGCACGTGGACGGTGCGCTTGCCGCTGCGCAGGTCGACGTGCGCCAGGCCGTCATAGCTGCCGCGCGCGCTGCTTTCGTGCTGGCGCAACGCGAAGTAGCCGTGATGGTAGGGCAGCGTGGAGAAGCGCTCGTCGAAGCGGGGAAATTCCCCTGGCATGTCATCCAGGTACTCGCGCGTGAAACGGTCGGATCTGCCGGCCATGTCGAAGGTCCAGCGGCACAGGCGCGCACCGGTGCCATCGGCGTCGGGATTGAACAGCGGCGCGCTTTCGTACTGCATCACGTCGGCGATGACCTTGTTGCCGGACTCCCAGGCGTTCATGACGTGGAACACATAGCAGGCCTCGCCGCGGAACCAGCGCATCTGCGCGGCGCCGCCGTTGCGCGGCATGATGCCGATGTGCGAGCCCTTCGCCGGTTCCCATGCGTAAGCCGGCTCGCCGCGCATGGCGCGATCCATGCTGCCGGTGAGTGGCAGGATGGGAAACAGCACATGGTTCTGCGTCACCATGAAATCGTGGACCATGCTGGGGAACGGCGCTTCGAAACGTTCCAGGCGCTGCAACTGGCCGTGGCGGTCCACCACGCCGTAGCGCAGGGCAGGCGTGAAGGGGCCGTCGGCGGAGTACGCGAAGAACACCATCTCGCCGGTGACGGGGTCCACCTTGGGGTGCGCTGTCATGGCGCCGTTGAGCTTGCCGCCGTAGTCGACCTCGCCGCACGTGGCCAGGCTCTCGCTGTCCAGTTCGATCGGCGGGTCGGCCTCTTCCAGCGCCAGCAGGCGGCCCGCGTGCCAGAGGATATTGGTGTTGGCCACGCCGTCGTTCTGGCCAAGCACCGAAGGATCGGTGGTGGCAGGGTTGCCCCAGCTGCCGAACAGCGCACGCCCGGCGGCCTGCTCGCACTGGAGTTTATTGGTGCGCACCCAGCGGTTGCGGTAGCGCACGCGGCCATCCTCGATATGGAAGGCGTGCACCATGCCGTCACCGATGAACCAGTGGTACTGCGCGTCGCGCGGAGCGTACTGCGGATTCGGGCCGTTGCGGTAGAGCGTGCCGCGCAGCGCGCGCGGCAACTCGCCCAGTACCGGCAGGTCGAGTGCATCGCACTCCATCAGGATGGGGGCGAAGTTGCCGCTGAGGTAGGGGGACGACGGGAACGGCTGGCTCATCTCGGGCTCCTTTTGGTCTGCTGCCGGGCTGGTTTCGGCGTGGCTGGGGGGATGGGTTCGGTGCCGGCGTCGGGCACGGGCGCGCGCATGCCTTGCGTCAGCAGCCGCATCATCTCGGCGTGGATGAGGCGGAATCCGGGGCCGCCGGACAGCTTGCCGGCCAGGTGCAGCATCACCAGGCCGTGGATCGAGGCCCAGATCACATAGCTCAGCACCTGCGGGTCGCCGTGGATCAGCCCGCGCTCCACCATGGTTTCCAGGTGCGCGCTCATGGTGCGGCGCGCGCGGGAGCCAGCGCGTTCCAGCTCGGGATAGCGCTCGGCGCCAGGCTGGGTCATGTCGAACATCAGCCGGTAGGCGTTGGGCTCGGCAATGGCAAAGGCGAGGTAGGCCTCGCCCACCGCGCGCGTGCGCTCGCGCGGCTCGCCGACGCTGGCGCCGGCGCTTTCCAGCGCGGCGGCGAAGCGGTCGAACGCCGCCGTGCGCACCGCCGCCAGGATGTCTTCCTTGTCCTTGAAGTAGCGGTAGGGCGTCATCGGACTGCAACCCAGTTCCTCGGCAAGCTGGCGCATGCTCACGCTGGCGACGCCGCCTTCGGCAAAGCGCCGTTCGGCCACCGCGCACAGGCGGGCCTTGAACGCGTCGATCTCATCCTGGGTAAGGTTTCTTGCCATTTGTCGTGCTGATAATGCGATGGATGTGGTGTGGATATGGTGTTTGGGCTCTGTTTCCGGGCTGTCCGGCCACGATGATTTACAGTGTAGATTTACGATGTAAATTGTCAAGGAAAGCTTTGCGGGGAATTGGGCGGCAAGCAGGTCAAGACACCATTGTTCGCGCTATGGGACAATGGCTCGCACTGACGCGCACCGCCGATGACGCGCAAGGTGGCGAAAGGAAAGGCGCATGAAGACGATCGAATGGAAGGACTGGGAGATTTTTTGCCGGGTGGTGGAAGGCGCCAGCTTTACCAGGGGAGCCGACCTGGCCGATGTGCCCAAGTCGTCGGCCAGCGCAGCGGTGTCCCGGCTTGAGGTGCATCTTGGCGTGCGCCTGTTCGAGCGCACCACGCGCCGCGTGCGGGTAACCGATCGCGGCCAGCAACTCTACGACCGGGTCGCCCCGCTCTTTAACGAGCTGCGCGAAATCAGCGCCGAGGCCGCTTCGGTCAGCAATCAGGTCAGTGGCACCTTGCGCATTTCCACCCCCTACGAGGTTGGCTCGATGCACCTGTCGCACAGCCTCACGCTGTTGCTGCGCCTGCATCCCGAGTTGCGCGTGCAGATCGATGTGAGCTGGGAGCAGCCCGACCTGGTCGAGCAGGGCTACGACCTGGTTTTCGTCATGACGCACACCGGCCTGCATGACAGCTCGTTTGCCAGCAAGCGGGTGGTGCTGATTGAGCGCGCCTTCTATGCCGCGCCCTCACTGATCCGCGCGCGGGGTCTGCCGCGCACGCCGCAGGATCTGGCGGGCTGGCCCACGCTGGGCAATGTCGAGGACCGGCGCTGGGAATTCCTGCGCGATGGCGTGGAGGTTGCCAGCATTGCGGTGGAGCCGCGCATGCGTACGCCGAGCGCGGAAATTCGGTTGAAGGCCGCGACGGATGGGCTCGGCATGGTGCGGCTGTCGCCGCGTTTTGCGCAGGATGAGCTGGCCGAGGGACGGTTGGTGCGGCTGCTGCCGGGGTATTTGTCGTCGCCGTTGAAGGTGTATGTGTTGATGCCCGCGCGGAAGTTGATGCCAGCCAGCGTCAGGGCTTTCCTTGATGTACTGGAGCGCACGCTTGGCAGTGCGGATCGGCAGGATCCGGTTGGCGGCGATCTGACGGACTGACGCGGGGCACCCGGCGCGCGCCAGTCATGATCCCGCCTGCCGCGCGCATCGCAGCGCCACGGTTCGCTCAATACGGCTGGTCGCCGGTCCTGATCTCCAGCCGGAGTGCCTCGGCCAGGCCGATCATTTCCTCATCGTCCTCGCCGCGCGCGAGCCAGCCGGCATTGGCGTCGCTCTCGGTGTCCCAGTTCCATAGCGTGATGCCGGCCAGGCGCAACTGCTCGTGCGCCAGTTCCATCAGCTCGGGCACGCTGGTTTTTTCCAGGAAGGCCTCGTCTTCCGGATCTTCCACGCCCCAGTCGAGTTCGATGTCCAGACGGGCGCAAAGCTCGTCCATGCAACTGATGAACGAGATGGCGTCACTCAAGTCGACATAGAAACCGGACTCCCAGTCGATCACGTCCTTGAGGATCCAGAGCAGCTCTTGTCCCTCGACCGTATCCGCGTCGTCCGAGTTGGCCAGCGCCTCGTCGAACAGCGTCTGCTGTTTCTCGATCATGGCCGGATCGTCGAAGTTGATCAGTTCGATCAGCCGCCAGAGCGCGCGGTGGGTTTCGTCGTCCAGTTCATCGCTCATCGCATCAGCCCTCCATCGGTGCGGCGCCGGTACAGCGCATTGATCACGGGAATTGTATCCGGCCAGGCGCGCCCGCCGCTCAGCCGGCGATGCGCAGGATCTCGCATTGCCCGCGCGGCGTGACCCGCAGCGCGCGCGAGGTGGACGTGGGCTCTATCCAGTTGCGGGCCATCAGGCTATCGAGCAATGCCGCGCCCAGCGCGCCGCCCAGGTGCGGCTTGCGCTCGCTCCAGTCGGGACAGGTGCAGGCGAACTTCCGCCGCTTGCGGCGCGCGAGCTCGAGATCCACGCCGAGCTGCGCCATGCCCTGCGCGCCGCTCTCGGTCAGGTCCACGGCCGTGCCGTCCACCACGAGCCAGTTGGCATGCGACATGCGCTCGAACAAGCCAACCGCGAGTTGCCCCGCCAGATGGTCGTAGCAGGTCCGGGCTTGCCGCAGCGCGGCCGGCGCGGTGCGCGAGGCGGGCACCGCGCGCACGCGCGGCGGCTGGCTCGCCAATGACGCACTGGCAAGCGCCTCGATGGCAACGCCGATCTCCGGCGTGGCGAGCCGGTAGTAGCGATTGCGCCCGCACGTCTGCACCGCGAGCAGGCCGCCTTCGCTAAGACGCGCCAGGTGGCCGCTGGTGGACGATGCCGACAGGCCGGCGATGACCGCCAGCTCACCCGCCGGGCGCGCGCTGCCGTCCATCAGCGCCCACAACATGGCAGCCCGTCCGGGGTCGGCGAGCAGGCCGGCCATCTGGCTGATGCTGGGAGCGTATTCCATAGTTCATCTCGCGGTGAAACAACGATCGCAGTATAGACACATACTCACCGATATCAAATCCGACATTTCTGAGCCGCCCAAGCCCATGGATGCGCCCGGCGTTCGCGAAGAAACGGATCTGCCCTGTAAAGGGAACGGCAGCGCCGCCGGCGGGGATCGGATTTTCCCCAAACTATTAACTGACCTGCGTTGTTGCGCTGTCCATGTGCAAAACGCTAGCGATCGGAAGTGCGCGAACAGCCAGCCATGATTATCAGCATTATTCAAATAATTTGATGTTTGGAGGTGGGATTCTGCCGCAGGGCGGTATCGAGAGTGACTGCTGCCAGGCACAGGCCACACGGGGCAAAAGGCATAGAAAAAAGATTGCCACTAGAATGGATTTTGTCCCCCAGTCCGCCCGAAAGGGCTCTCTCTCTTCTCCGAGGCAAATCATGAAAAAAATCCTGACAACAGCGATTCTCTTTGCACTGACCCTCAGCCTGCTTGGCTGCGCAAGCCAAGTTGTTAGCGCCGAGCGCTCACAGCGATTCTCCAGCGATCCCTACAACTACGATCTGAGCAAGAATCTCTAGCGTGCGGCCCTGAAGGCGCTTCTCGCGGGCGGTTTCTGCTCATTGGCGCGTACGCGTGCTCAAACGGATGAATCGCCATCCCAGGGGGCAACTTTGAAATAGGCGATTCATCCGCCAGTCGCACACGGCTTCCACGTTGTTGCAACTGGCATTCTCCTCGGCACCATGGCAGCCGCCCGCACTCCTTTCCGGACTTGACTGCAATTGGCGGGACGATTGGGTTAATACCTGCCTGCCTCTGGCTCTTACCCTTGCTCCGCGGCAATTGACCGCGCGAACTACCACGCCGCTGCGTACGGTGGATGGGACAAGGAGAGAGCATGAAGAAGCTGGGAGCGTTCATATTGGTGGGGGCGGCAACAGCCGCGCCAGGCTTGGCGGTTGCACAGAGCGGCGTCACGCTTTATGGCGTGGCCGATCAGTACGTCGAGTACGTGAAATCCGGTGGCAACCACGCCATGCGCGTGGAGGACGGGGGGCTGTACCAATCGCGCTGGGGCTTGCGTGGCAAGGAGGAGCTGGGATCCGGCGTGTCGGCGGTGTTCACGCTGGAGTCAGGTCTCGCGCTAGACACCGGTACGGTTCAACAGGGCGGTCGGTTGTTTGGCCGGCAGGCTTGGGTAGGTCTGAACAGCACGCAATGGGGCGCTGTGACGCTTGGCCGGCAGAATACCCCTATCTACTATATCGAGGGGCAGGCATCGGCCTTTGGCTTCTCGCCGTACGGCCCACTTGGACGCTTGCAGAATAGTGGCCCGGCCGGCAGTAGCCTGACGGCGCGGGCCGACAATTCCATTCGTTACGAGAGCCCCGATCTGGCGGGCTTTCAGGGTAGTCTGCTTTTCTCGTTCGGGGCCGAGCGACCGTCAGCGCCTCGCGATGCCGACTGGTTGAAGGCTATTGGTCTTACCTACGGCAGGGGCCCGCTCTGGCTTGGCGCGGCCTACGAGAGGACCTATAGCATCGGCGCGGTCACCGATTCCGATCGCGATGAGCGGGCGATCGGGGCGACATACGAGTTCCCATGGTTGAAGGTATTCGCCAACGTGCGACAAGCGACGCGGTGGAATCCGGGACAGTCAACCATCAAGGACCGTGGCTACAATGTTGGTGTCTCCGTGCCCGTAGGCGCAAGCGGGCTGGTGCTGCTGGCGTACGGAATGCAGCGCACAGCCAGCACGCCGAACCGCGGCGATCAGGCATCTCTGGGCTATCAGTACAACCTCTCCAAGCGGACGACACTCTACGCGAACACCAGCAAGATCTGGAACAAGGGCAACGCCAACTACACGTTCTCGAACTTTCCCAACGAGGTGTCGTCCTCTGGCGCCTCCAATCCGGCCGGCGTGATGTTCGGCATGCGCCAACTGTTCTGACGCAAAGATTGGACGATTTGATAAATCGCTTTTCGCAGCCGGGGTGATAGTTAGCCCCCGGTGTGGCCGATTGGACGAGCCTCCCTACAGTCGTCCGTCGGTCTTTGTGACTTCTTATGCATAAGCCCTTACTCATTGCCCGCGGATATTTCCAATTGGAGTACAAGAACGATGCGATACCTGGTGCTGGCGACGGCTGTCTTGCAGCTCTGCTGTTCTCTTTCGGCTTTCGCGCAACAATCAGAGCCGGGCAGGGTATTTGGCCTGGATTCAGCCAATCGCCTCGTCAACGGGGCGGTTCAATTTGCGGCGCAGAAGAAAATGCCTGTGAGCATTGTCGTCGTGGACGCTGCAGGCCACTTCGTCGCTGGCGTGCGAATGGACGGGGCCCCGTTCGGCACATTCGATGTTGCACGCGGAAAGGCGCTGGCGACGGCGGCGACTGGTGGTGCATCGGGTGCCGAGCTGGCTCAGCGCTATCGAGCCAATCCCATTGTCTTCGGGCAGATGAGCTCCCTCGTCTATGGTGGTCCGTTGTTCCCGTCACAGGGCTCTCTCCCCATCTATATCGGAGGCCAATTCGCCGGAGCCGTTGGCGTGAGTGGCGGGCCATCCGATATGGACGAGGAAGCGGGCAGGCGCGGCATTGTCGCGATTGGCGCAACGGAAGCGCCATAGGCTCGAACGATTCGAAATTTGCTGTCAATCAGGCCGCCGGCGGTACTCACTGGAAGGCATTCCGGCCGGCGGCGCAAGGCTCAGGTGCACCTGACCTCGCAGTCAAGAAAGCTCTGGACCCGGGTAGCCAAATCGACTGGCGCTTCGTTCATCGGGTAGTGCCCCGCATTGCCGATCGTCTGTACTTGCGCATTCAGGAACAACCTGCCGTAGGTCTCGTTCATCACCGCTGCAGTCAACGACGGGTCATGTTCCCCTACGAGCAGGAGAGTGGGGATGTCGATACCTGCAATCCGCGCCGACAGGTCGGTGTCGGCCCACGCACCAAAGTAGGCGGCAAATGCGGCAACCTCGGAGTGTTCGACGGAGTCCTCGGCCATTCGCGTGAGCCAGTTCCTTCCGAGCCGATTGCCGGTGGTGATGTCGATAATCCCAATTCTTGCTTCGATGTCGTGGGCGGCGCTTTCAAACACGGAACGCGTGGATGCATCGAACTCGACAGCTGTTGGCGGAACAGGGGTGACCCCCACCATTGCGACGACGCGTTCTGGGGCAAGAAGCGCGACTGCCTGCATGACCTTGCCACCCATCGAATGTCCGAGCAATGCAAAATGGCGCCATCCGAGCGCGTCCGCAAGCGCCAGTGCGTCCCTGGCGATCTCGACGATGGTGAAGGCGCCTTCTTCATGACGACGAGATCCATAGCCCCGATAGTCCATGAAGGCATAGGTGAAGTTATCCACGTCGATTTCGTGAGTGAAGTGCCCCCAGTTTCGCCCACGGCCGAACCATCCGTGCAATGCGATGACGTGTATTGGGCCATGCCCAACCAGCACAAAGTCCTTTGTATCCATTTCTCTTTCCCTTTGTTGATGAACAGAACCCAATCCTGCACCAGGGGACATTGCATTGGGGCGGCACGCGGACTACTTTGCGGAGGATTTGGTAAATGCAAGCGTCCCGTGAGGCTAGTCTCGCGAGAAATGAAGGACGCCTTGGTAAATCGCTAGCCGGTTGGGAAAGCGCAACTTCATCAGATCGACAAAGATAGGTGCAGGACGTACTCGGCGCGCTCAGTGCGCCAAGAAATCAAGGAGACATGATCAAATGTTGATGCTAGACACCCAGGCGCTAAGGAAGGCGTCGGTCAAGTTCGCTGTACTTGCGAGCCTGCTTTCCACGATTCTCGGGGGCATGCCTGGAAGTGGGCGGGTGGCTTCGGCAGCCGAGCCCGCGGTCGCAAACTGGAAGCCTTCAAAACCCATCACCTTCATCGTTCCCTTCCCACCGGCTGGCATCAATGACGTTCTGGCAAGGACACTGGCGCAGCGGCTGGCGGTGGTGTTCGGCCAACCCGTAGTGGTAGAGAACCGGCCCGGGGCAAGCGGAAATATCGGTGCGGAGGCGCTGGTGCGAGCGGCGCCGGACGGTCAGACGATTGGGATTCTCAACAGCATTCATGCCGTCAACGCCGCCTTCTACAGAAAGCTTCCCTACAACGTCACGCGCGACCTGACGCCTGTAGCGCCGCTGGGGGAGACGCCGCTGGTGCTGGTGACCAATCCATATACGCCTTACAAGACTGTTCCCGAGCTGATTGCCTTCGCCAAGGCGAATCCAGGCAAGGTGAACTATGGCGGCCCGACGAGCTATCCGCTGGAGATGATCAAAACGATGGCAGGCGTCGACATTGCCAACATTCCGTACAAAGGCAGCGGTCCAACCATCAATGACATGATCGCGGGGCATATCGATCTGGCGACCGGCCCGTTGCTGGAGTACATGCCTCATGTCCAATCCGGAAAACTTCGCTTGCTCGCAGTCGGGACGGCAGCGCGGCTGAAGTCCATGCCAGGCGTGCCAACGGTTGCCGAAGCCATTGCCGGCTATGACATCACCGTCTGGTACGGATTGTTCGCACCCAAGGGCACTCCGGCACCGATCGTCGAACGGCTGCGTGAAGCAAGCAGGGTCATCATGAATGATCCGGAAGTGCGCAAACACATGGCCGATCTGAGTGTGGATCTCGCATTCAGCCAATCCGGCGCGAACGCCTTGTCCAGCCGGTTGAATGGCGAGACCGACCGCGCAAAGGGAATCGTCGCCAAGACGGGCGCATACCTGAACTGACCGCGCCGGACTATTCCAAGGGGATGTCATTGTGAAACGCTTTCGGATGCGCTGGACTCGCGCTGTCCTGAGTGCAGCCCTGTTTGTCATTGCGCCGTACGCGCGAACGGAACCCGAGCCGAACACGCAAGACATTGCGGTCGCGAGGCGCGTTGCCGGTCAGGTATGTGCAGGGTGCCATGGTGTCGCGGGGCAAAGTACCCAGGGGGCGTACCCCAGCCTGGCGGGGCAGAATGCGGACTACCTGCTAAAGCAAATGCGGCAGTTCAAAGGCGTCAACGGTGAGAAGCCGCTCAGGCACAACGACGTGATGCGTGAAGTGATAGAGCCCTTCAACGACAACGAAATGCAGGGCCTTGCCCGCTACTTCAGCCTTCAGCCGCCAGCCAGGAGCCAGCCCGTTTCGGCGAATCCGATAGAGCCCGGTCGCGCGATCTACTGGAAGGGAAATCCGGCGACCGGGTTGCCGGCGTGCGTTTCCTGCCATCGGCCGCAAGGCGAGGGCATTGCTCCCGATTTCCCGCGCATCGGCGGGCAGCAATCCCAGTATGTGGAGAAACAACTCTACGCGTGGAAGACGGGTTTGCGTGGCGGCCCGGGAAAGCTGATGAGCCTGATCGTGCCATTGATGAGCGATGGCGAGATCGAGGCCGTTGCGAAGTACGTGGCGCAATTGCAATGAGCCACGAAGCGGATTGCCAGGTGACAGCCCAGGATTCAGGTTTCCAGAAGGAGGAGCAGAAGAAATGTTGATCGATAGAAGGCAGCTACTGAAAGCCGCAGCCATCGCAGGAGTCGGAGCGGGGTCCGCCAAGGCCATGGCCCAGGCACGATTCGCCACGCAGTCCGGGGCTCAGGGGACGGCGGACAGTGCGGGAGTCCCACTTCCGGTGCGCAAGCCAGGCAAAATTCACCGTCTCGATTCGACGTCCGAGACTGTGAGGGTCGGGATACTCGATCCGAAGGCCGCACCCGTGGCAACGATCGAATCGGGCGATCTGGTCGCGTACCCGAATACCTGGGTGAACTGGGCCAATGGCGCCAGGTACGGCATGAGCTATGAAGAGCGCGAGCCCGTGCGCAAGCGCTTTCCACAGGGCCCGTACTCGAACATCGGCCCTGTTGAAATCAAGGGGGCCATGCCAGGGGACGTGATTGAGTGCCATATGGTTCGGTTGCGCCCGATCGGATGGGGCTGGAACTCGGCACCCAAGGGGGTAGGTGCGCTGCCCAACGACTTTGATCGGCCCTACCTGCGATACTTTCAGTTCGACGAGGCGCGCAAGTACACAGAATTCGCGCCCGGAATTCGTATCAAACTCGCCCCATTCCAAGGGGTCATGGCAGTGCAGCCTGCCTCGGACGAGCCGGTGAGCGGCATCCTGAGCGGACCCTACGGCGGCAATCTCGTATTGCGGGAACTGGTGGAGGGAACCTCGTTGTTCCTCCCTGTGCAGCGTCCAGGTGGAATGGTCTGGACAGGCGACTCGCATGCGGCACAAGGCGATGGCGTGGTCAATCAAACCGCAATTGAAACCGCAATGGAGAACATGCAGATTCAGTACTTCCTCCATAAGCGAAAATCTCTCGCCCTGCCGATGGCCGAGACGCCTACACATTGGATTGCGCTGGGATTCGGCAAGAACCTGGAAGATGCGCTGACGGCGTGCTTGCGTTACATGATTGGCTGGTTGAGCGATGCTTCCGGCATGGACCCGCAGGATGTGTACTCGCTTGCAAGTATCACGGCGAGTTTCAGGATCACACAGTACTCGAACCAGACGGCGAGCAACTACTCCTCCATACCGGCCAAGACCGTGCATGGAACGCTGCCGAAATCCGTGTTCGATCCCCTGATCAGCCAAAAGATCTCTGACTCGTTGAGAGCCTGAGTCACCTGGCACAGGTGACTGGCGCGCATCTACTGCTCGGTGTGCGCGCCAGCAATGACGCCAGTACGACGAAATTCCGAAGGGCTGATTCCCAGATGCTGCACGAAGAAGCGCGTGAAGTGACTTTGCGCGCTGAAGCCAAGCTGGTGCGAAACTTCGCCGATGCTTGTCTGACGCTCGGTCAGCAATCGCGTGGCGAACCCCACGCGTACCCAATCGAGGTACTGTTGTGGGGAGATGCCCATACAAGTCTTGAACTGATCGAACAATCGGCTGCGTGACATTCCCACAGCATTCGCTACTGTTTCAACATTCGGGTTGTCCCAGGCATGGTTGCGAATGAACTCCGCGGCGCGTTTAATCCGATAGTCGAGCGGTTTTGACGTGGCCAGGACTTCTGTCATGGACCGAAGCCTGGCATAGCGCGCCGCAGTTGCCTTTACCACGTGCGCCACGGCATCCTCGCAGCCGCTCGACCCTTCGGTTGAGCCGTGCGCCAGGCAGCCGCCAAGCGCGGCGAGCGCCGTCACAATCTCGCCATCCACTCCTGCGGCAAGCGAATCGAAATGCAAACCAGTTGCGGCGTTCTCGATATCCAGAATCCCGCCAAGCCAATCGGGTTCAAGCAGCAGCGCCAGGAGCAGGGACCGTTCGGGTCCATGATCGAGCTTCGCGTGCGCGGACCACGGATTGATCAGCAGCGCGCAGTCATCGGAGACCGTGACCGTGCTGTCATCCACCTTGAAGACAGCGTCAGCGCCGCCCATCTTGAAGATCAAGTGAAACTCGGCATGCGCGTGTGCGACGAGGGGGCCCTCGATCAAATGAAGCGTGGCGCGTCCGAAATCTCCATGAACGATGCGAATGAGGCGGTCCTTGGCCATGAAAATCTCCTGAGCCCTCGCTGGTGTGCCTTCGCCTTCTTGGGACGATCCGGTAACCGGAGGGATGCTTTGGTTATGTTGATAAATCAATGCGAGTTTAAAGTCTAACCGTCGAAGGGATGCCTAGACAAGGCGGAATAGGAAATCTTTTAAACAGATCATTTATTACGGATTGTGCGGTATTGCAATACGTTAATTATTGGAGAAATCATGTTTCAGTATTTTCCAGGAAACTACATGTGGTCGCTTTCGGTGCTGCGCTGCATGGCGGGTGGCGGCATCTTTGGCGAAATAGATTGGGCTTGCCGCAATCTGCATGAGGCGTCGAAAGCTGGCGTTGCTGGCGATAGCGAGGCGTGGCACAAGGCGTGGAACACGCTGTCCGAGCAGGTGGAAGGCGTGGCATGCGATGCAGCGAGCAAGGGTCACGCGGTCACCGCGCGCGAGGCCTATTATCGCGCCGCGCAGTATTACCAATGGACGGAAGCATTCCTGGATCCGGACGATGCGCGTGCGCCAATTTCTTACGGCAAGCATCTCGACTGCTTCCGGGCTTTTGCCGAACTCAGCGATCCGAAAGTCGACATCATCGATATTCCCTTCGAAGGTTCGGGAATCACGGCCTACTTCGTCAAGGCTCAGAATGTCACTGGTCGGGCGCCGACTGTGCTGCTGCACGACGGCCTCGACGGAACCAAGGAGGAGATGTTCTATGTTGCGCGCGCGCTCGCCGCACGAGGCATCAATTGCCTTGGCTTCGATGGCCCGGGGCAGGGCGCCACGCTTCGCCTGAAGGGTCTGGTGGCGCGACATGACTCGGAAGTGGCGCTTGCCGTCGTGATCGACCATGTCTCGGGTAGAGATGATGTGGACCCGGACCGAATCGGTCTGATGGCGGCATCGATGGGCGGCTACTACGCGCCGCGTGCAGTGTGCTTCGAGAAGCGGATCAAGGCCTGTGTGGCGTGGGCCGCGATCTATGACTACTACGCTTGCTGGCAGCGTCGTGTCGGCTATGAAAAGGGCGTAGGCATCCAGCAACTCGACAGAGGCGCCGCACTTGGCACCACCGGCAAGCATTTTCTCCGGATCATGGGCGTCCAGGACTGGGATCAAGCTTTCGAAAAGCTCGAGAAATTCCGCCTGAAGGGTGTCGCCTCCAACATTACGTGCGACTTCCTGATTGTCCATGGCGAGCATGATCGGCAAACGCCACTCAACGAAGCGCAAGAACTTTTTGCGCAAGCCAGCTCCCGCCACAAGGAACTGCGCGTCTACACCGATGCCGAGGGTGGCGCCGCGCACGTCCAGCTTGACAGGCCGGAACCTGCCTTGAGCCTGATCTGCGACTGGTTTGTCGAGCGGCTCTAAACGCGTTAGGGGCGTTGGCGCAAGCCGACGTGCTGGAGCAGCATGTCGGCTTGCCCTTTGCGGGGGGGAGTATCGCCGGCCCCTCGAATGCCAATGCAAGGTCAGGTGTTCGAGGGGCCGAAGATACTCAGCGGATCCAGATCTTCTCATGAGACGCTTCAGATTATGCAAACGTTTGCAATAAGCGAATGATACCGCCAGATTCACAAGAGTGTTCTGGGGTTAGTACTAGTTGTACTAATTGCAATCGCGCATGTGGGATTGGCGCTGCCGGGCCGCCGCCCGGCTACACTTCTCGGCTTCGCTGACCAGCGTCTGCAAGAAAATCGCGAAGTGTTCTGACGGTTGACCAGAGGCGATACGACGCGCGAATCGATGTCGCCGGGCTGCTCAGGCGCAGGACATCGATTCGCGCGTGGTTTCGTCCGGCCCGCGGGAAAGCCTGACAGATCGTGCCGACGCACGGCATACTGGGTATTGCGCTGCAGCGAAGCGCAGCGCATCCAGCCCAGCCGTGCGCCCCTCGCGGCGCATTCCGTCCACCCGCGCGGGAGATGCCGCCAATGACACGTCGCAAGAGCAGTGGCAGCAAACTCTGGAGCACCCTTGGCCAGATCGCCACCCGCAACGTCCGGCGCGCGCAGCGCACGGTGACGAAGTCCGCGATCCGTTCGGCGATCAGGCAGGGCGAGGCCATGAGCAAGGCCACGCAACGCGTGTTGAGCGGCGTCGCGTCTCCCGTGCCGGCGCCGATCAGCCGGGGCGGCGGGCGCTGGGAAGAGGGGAGCTGGGGCCTTGGGCCGCTGGTGCAACGGCGCTACCGCTTGTTTATCCCGCCTGGGGTGAGCGCTTCGCGTCCCGCGCCCTTGCTGGTGTTGCTGCACGGTTGTGGCCAGGACGCCGCCAGCTTTGCCGCGTGCACCCGCGCCGCGGCGCTGGCGCGCAGCGCGGGCTGCGTGGTGTTGATGCCCGAGCAATCCTCGCACGCGAACGCGCAGCGGTGCTGGAACTGGTTCCGTTCCTCCGTGCGCGTGGCGGCCGAGGCCAGCCTGCTGATGGCCATCGTCGAGCACGTGTGCCAGCAGCGCCCGATCCGCCGCGATCGCGTGTTCGCGCTTGGCCTGTCGGCGGGCGGGGCCATGGCGCAGATACTGGGGTTGCGCTATCCGGATCGCTTCGCCGCGGTGGGGTCGCATTCCGGCGCGGTGCCGCTCAGTGCGTCCAATGCCGCGCAGGCAGCGCGCGTCATGCAGGGCAAGGGCCACCCCGACGTGGAGGCCGCGCGGCTGCATCTTGCGGGGCGCCGGCCGCCTCCGTTGCTGTTGCTGCACGGCGATGCCGATCACCTGGTGCACTTCGACAACGCGCTCGCTTCCGCCGCGTTGTGGCAGCAACTGTTGCCGCAAGCGCCCGTGCTGGCCGCGCCGCGCCGGGGGCAGCGCGGCCAGCGCCGGCCCTACAGCGTCCATGCATGGTCAAGCAATGGCGGGCCCCATATCCGGCTGGTGCGGATCGAAGGGCTCGGCCATGCGTGGAGCGGCGGCCCGTCCAGCCAGGCCTTCGCCGATCCGTCCGGCCCGGATGCGCTGCGCATCGCCTGGCAGTTCTTTACGCAATGCCTGGCAGCACGGACCATGCAGGCGCGAAGACGCAAGGTGGCGAGGGTGGCCTAGGCCTTGGAAAGGGCCGCCTGGCGCGCCAGCGGGGCTTCCAGCACCACGTCGCTCTCGGGGTACGCCACGCAAGGCAGGATGTAGCCCTCGTCGCGCTCGTCAAAGCTTACGCCCGGCCACTCGATGCGATAGGCAATCCGCCCGGCGGATAGCCGGCACAGGCAGGTGCGGCAGGTGCCGTTGCGGCAGGAACTCGGGAGTTGCACGCCGGCGAGCAGAGCGGCTTCCAGCAGTGTCTGCGTGGGCAAGGCGGGAAAGCTGCTGCCCAGCGGCTCGACACGCGCGGCAAAGGCGGGCGCGGGCGATGCGGTGGCATCCGCCGCGCCGCCGCACACGAGGTCGGGTGCGTGCGTGCCGCCGCTCATGGCCGCGCCTCGCCATCGTCCGCGCCGGGAAAGCGGGCGCGGCCATGCGTGGCGTCGCGCAGCGCGGCCCGCGCCTGGTCCAGCGCGCTGGCCGGCAGGCGGATTGTCAGCCGCGCCGCCGCGCCGTGCTCGCCATGCGCCAGCACGAGGCCCTCCTGCTCGATCCAGCGGCGCACGCGCGCCTCGTCCGCGTAGTCCACCTCGGCAACCAGTTCGGCATAGGCAATGCGCTCGATGTGCTGCGCATCCTTCAGGGCCGCGGCAATGGCATCCGTATAGGCTCGCACCAGCCCGCCCGCGCCCAGCTTGATGCCGCCGTAGTAGCGCACCACGGCCGCCAGCACGCCGTCCAGCTCATGGTGGCGCAACACCTCCAGCATGGGCCGGCCGGCGGTGCCCGAAGGCTCGCCATCGTCCGACATGCCGGACTGTCCGCCTGCCAGCAAGGCCCAGCAGACATGGGTGGCGGTCGCGTGCGCTTCACGCAGGCGCTGCAGTTCGGCCATGGCCGCGGCGCGGTCCTGCACGGGAATGGCGTAGCCGATGAAACGGCTTTTGCGGATTTCCAGTTCAACCTGGACGGGAGAAGCGAGGGTGTAGGTCGGCACGGGTGGAGCCGCATCGCGGCGGGCCATGGGCGGCGCCGGCGGGCGGGAGAGCTAAGGGATTCGGCTCCTGGCAGGGAGCGTGCGCCAGTGTACAACAGCGGCCCCGGCTACCAGGATCGTGCGGAAGGCATCATCGATGTCTGCAAAGACAGTCATTTTAAATAAGCTGTAACAAATCGTTCATAGGATACGAGTTGGCCTGAGCGCTGGGACGTGCCCCACAAACGTGCGGAAGGGCGGCGCAGCGCGTGCCGCCAATCACACACATAACCGAACAGGAAAGACGAATGCTCGACAAACCGGACGCATCCCGCCGCAGGGCGCTTAAACTCCTGGCCGGCGCCCCCATGTTGCCGCTGGGCCTTGGCGCTACCGCCTTCCTGGTCGGTTGCGGCGCAGCCAGCGACGCGGTCGCCGCGCCTGCTCCGCCGGCGGCACCCGACACGCCCGCTACCTTCACCACCGCCGAGTTTACCGGCATGCCGGCGCCCACGCTGGCCGACCCGGCCGCGATGGCGACCACCACGGTGGGTTCGAGCCTGACGGTATCGTTCAGCGACGGCAGCAGCCAGACCTACAAGCTGGCCTATCAACCCTTCTTCGTCACCGGCGACATGGTCCCGGACGGCAACGGCGGCAAGATCCTGGCGGGCGGCTACTTCGACATCAACAACCAGCCGATCATCGACAAGTCGGTACCCGGCAAGGAACGCCAGTTCTTCTCGGACTCGCCGGACGGCACCTCGCTGCTCAAGATCGACGGCGCCAAGGTGGCCGGCGTGAAGGGCAACACAGTGTTTGCCGTGGTCCAGTTCGAATACACCACGCGCGACCAGGCGCTGGCCGACACTTACGGCCGCCTGCCGTCGCCGATCGGCGTGCTCACGCTGGACCAGGACCCGGCCACCGGCAAGCTGAGCCTGGTCAAGTACCACAACGTCGATACGTCGCGCGTCAACGGCCTGTGGATTACCTGCGGCGCCAGCCTGTCGCCGTGGAATACCCACCTGTCCAGCGAAGAGTATGAGCCGGACGCCTTCACGGCGGGTACCAATGCCCATTTCAAGGCATTCAGCGCGGCCCTGCTCGGCACCACCAGCGTTCTGGCCAACCCGTACTTCTACGGCCACATGCCCGAAGTGACGGTCAACCCGGACGGCACCGCCTCCATCAGGAAGCACTATTGCATGGGCCGCATCTCGCACGAGCTGGTGCAGGTGATGCCGGACAACCGCACCGTGCTGATGGGCGATGATGCCACCAACAGCGGCCTGTTCATGTTCGTGGCCGACAAGGAGAAGGATCTGTCCGCCGGCACGCTGTACGTGGCCAAGGTGGGTACGGGTTTCTCGATCGACCCGGCCATGCCCGGTGCGGACCTGACCTGGGTCAGGCTGGGCCACGCCACCAGCGCCGAAATCGAGGCGATGGCCAAGTCCAACCTGCCGACCGACATCATGGATGTCCGCACGACCGATCCCCTCGATCCCGGCTTCGCGCCGGTCATCGTCGGTGGCGTGAACAACTGGATCAAGGTCATGCCGGGCAAGGAGAAGGCCGCGGCCTTCCTGGAAACCCACCGCTACGCCTACCTGAAGGGCGGCAGCATGGGCTTCACCAAGATGGAAGGCACCACGGTCAATATCAAGGACAAGGTCGCCTACTCCGCGCTGCAGAACATCCAGGACTCGATGGTCCCGGGCGGCAAGGGCTGGAATGCGCAAAGCGGCATCTCGGTGCCCACGCTCAAGGCTGGCGGTGTGATGCAGCACAACCTCGCCGGCGGCCAGCACGACCTGGATGGCGCCGCGATCCACAGCGAATGGGTTCCGGTGCACACCAAGGCGCTGATCGTCGGCAAGGACATCGCCGCCGACTCGCTGGGCAACACCGGCGATCCTGCATGGATCGCCAACCCCGACAACCTCAAGTTCTCGGAAAAGCTGCGCACCCTGTTCATCGGCGAGGACAGCGGCCAGCACGTCAACAACTTCCTGTGGGCCTACAACGTCGACACCAGGAAGCTGTCGCGCGTGATGTCGGTGCCGGCGGGTGGCGAATCGACCGGCCTGCATGCGGTCGACGAGCTCAACGGCTGGACCTACATCATGAGCAACTTCCAGCACGCCGGCGACTGGAACGGCCTGCATGCCAAAGTGCAGGCCACGCTGGATCCGCTGGTCCGTGCGAACTACAAGGACCGCTTTGGCGCGGCGGTCGGGTACCTGACTGCGGATACCACCAGTGTGAAGATGAGCAAGGCCTGAGTACGGCCAGAGGCCATGAGGCGGCGCGCACGGCGGCAGAGTCGAGTCGGGCGCGGGCATGCCTGCTACGCTTGCGGTAACGCGCGGCCGCCCAGCGCTGATGCGCCGGTGCGGCCCGGACCCCAACCTCAGCAGGAGAAACAGCATGTCGAACCAAGACGGCCAACACGACGCGCGCCGGATCGCGCCGGCCACCGAACGCAATCGCGATGCCATCCTGGCCGTGCTGCGCCGGGTCTTGCCGCAAAGCGGCCTGGTGCTCGAAGTCGCCAGCGGCACCGGCCAGCACGCGGCGTATTTTTCCGCCGCGTTGCCGGGGCTGACCTGGCAACCCAGCGATCCCGATGTCGCCGCGTGCGCGTCGATCGAAAGCTGGGCCGCGCATGCCGGCTTGGCCAATGTGCGCTCGCCGCTGGTGCTGGACGTGCGCCAGCAGCCCTGGGGCATCGAGGCGGCGCAGGCCGTGGTCTGCATCAACATGATCCACATCGCGCCGTGGACGGCGGCCCAGGCGCTGTTCGCCGGTGCCGGCCGCTTGCTGCCTGCGGGCGGCGTGCTCTACCTGTACGGCCCTTACCGGCGCAACGGCAAACATACCGCGCCGAGCAATGCCGCGTTCGATGCGCAGCTGCGCAATGCCGACCCGGAATGGGGCGTGCGCAATATGGAAGACGTGGCGGCGCTGGGCGAAGCCGAGGGATTTCGCATGGACGAGCCAATCCCGATGCCGGCCAATAATTTCAGCCTGGTATTTCGTAAATAGGAAATTTCCGGCCGAATGCCGGCGGATGGCAACCTGAATTGCCGGGCTGGATTCCCGCTGGCGTCTGGCGTCCGGAATCACGGAAAGGGCGCTTGCCTTTTTGCCTGGGCGTGCGCTTGAGCGTTGGCTGAAGACCTGGGGGGATGGGACGGCGAAGATTCGCGTAATCGTGCCGGGTTGGCTTATCGGACGAGACGGCTTGAAAGGCCGGGAGTTTCGCTGGAAATGTCCGGCTGGCCCTGCCGGGCGCCAGCCGGTTCGCACAAGCGTGGTGCGCGAAAGGGGACCGAAGCATGGCGCGGATCGCCGCGCGCATGTCCGGGCCGCCTGCCGCGCTGGCCCTCGCGCGATTTACTTCGCGGCGACAGGCGCTTCTGCCTCGACCTTGGCGGCCACGGCCTTCTTCGGTGCCGCCGGCTTCTTGGCGGCGCTCTTCACGACGGCCTTGCGCGGAGCCTTCGGTGCTGCCTTGGGAGCGGCTGCCGGCTTGGCTGCAGCCTTCTTTGCCACGGCGGCCTTCACCACCGGCTTGCGGGCGGCGGGCTTTGCCTTTGCCTTTGCCTTTTGTGCAGCCAGCTTTTCCTTGGCGGCTTGCCTTTCTGCCAGCACGGCCTTCTTGGCAGCTTCGGCAGCGACCTTGATTTCCTTCTTGGCGGCTTCGATCGCCTTCTTCGCGTCAGCGCGCAGCTTCAGCAGACCCTTCTTTGCAGCGGCCAGTTCACGAGCCAGCACGCTGGCCTTCTTTGCCGGTACTGCTGCCTTCTTGGCGGCTGCCGGCTTGGTCTTTGCTGCGCTGGTTTGTGCGACTTTCTTGGCTACGGCCATTGTATTTACCCGTTAGTTGTAGGAGCGCGGAGTATAACCGGTCGCGCGGCGTTAATCGCGCGCCGCGAAGTTAATCGATGTGGATGCTGGCTGGAAGCGTGCGCGGATACAACATTCCGCGCGAGGCAATGGCGCGGGTATTCGATGCGAATATGCAATACGTATTGCGTTTAACGCGTATTGACCTGGACCTTGATGCCATCGGGCAACACGGTAATGGCGCCCGGCTCCACATCTTTGCCGGCGATGCGCAATTGCTCCGGCGTGAAGGTGTAAAGCGGGTAATCGCGCAGCAACTGCTGCGCCACCACGGCGCCGATCGCGTTCAGTTGCTCGCCATATTGCGCCGGCATGCCGCTCACCTCGACCCGTTCGACGGAAGGATTGTGGAGCAGCACGGCGCGCTTTGCCGGATCGTATTTGAGTGCGCTGCTGAGCGAAAGCGTGCCGTTGATCGGTGGCGCCGGCAGCAAGGTATTGCCAAGTTGCGCGTCCATCTCGGTGGTCACGCGATTACTGGCGCCGTCGAATACCAGGCGCGGATGCGTGAGCTGCACGTCGATGACCTGGCCATAGCGCAACGTCGCGGGAAAGCGCTTTTCCACGGCAGCCTGCAGTTCCTCGCGGGAGAATGTGTATTCGCCGGTCCAGACGTTATAGCCGGCCCAGGCGCTGGCGGCGCCGAGCATGGCGATGATGGCGAGGGCCTTCAGGATCATGGCGCTGCTGGCCCGTGCGGGCAGGCGCCGGGGGCGGCGTGGCATTGTCGGCATGCTGCGGTGCATCCAGGTTGGCGTCTTGCGCGTTATCCGGTCTGACCGCGGTGGTGATGACTTTGTTCAATCGAGGCGGATGATGCGCATTCTCAATAATGCGGTGGGATTTCATGCTGCGGCCCGCCTTCGGCGCCGCCGGCGCCGCTGGAACGCATCTGCTGGTAGAGCGCCTGCAACTGCTCTTGCAGCAGGTCGAGCTGGCGCTGTTGCCGTGCCACGGCGAGGTTCAGGCTGTCGAGTAGGTCGTCCTGGAAGGCAACTTTGATTTCGAGTTCGGTCAGGCGGGAATCCATGGTTTGTTCTCCTGGGGGGCGGGGAATTGTAAGGCTTTATGGTTGGGGGATTCCTTGCCGGCCTTTGGGGGAGTGGTGGCCAGGACAATTGGTGTTTGGGGTTGCTGGGCTATTTTATGATCGGCGTTGGGTGAAATAAGCAATGCCGCCCAATTGATACCAACACCCCTGGCGAACGCCAACTACTCCATCGGCAACCTGGCCAACCTCCCCACCGTGGCCAGCGCCGCGTCCGTCCTCTCATTAAATTCATGCCCGCAATTAATCCGCAGGCAATGCCGAAATCCCCCATGCACAGAAAAATCGGCCCAGGCGCAATACCGATCCCCTGTGAAAGCACGTATCGATGCAAGGCAAGGATGTCGGTCCCCAGGGGCGTGACGGAGAGGGTAGCGATCGTGCTTCAATTGGTGCTGGTATTCAGCGAACGGGCGCGCGCCCGCTAGCGTTCGATAGCGGGAAACGAGACCGGCCCCGGGCGCGAGGCGCGCGGGGCCGGCCGAGATGCAGCAGGGCGGCGTGTCAGGCGTGCGCCAGCGCTGTCTCCGGGCGCCGCGTCGGCAGGACCAGCTCGGGCACGGACTGGGACAGCGGCGCGGCCACGGTACCCACCTCGAAACGCGCGGGCGCTTCGCGGGCCAGGCGGCGCAGCCGCTGCAGCCTGGCTTCGAGGCCGGCGTCGTGCTGGGTATCGAGGCACAGGGCGGATGGGCATGCCACGCCCAGCATGTCGAGCGCCTGCCTGAAGTTGGCCGGCGTCAGGCCCTCGCTCGGGTTCACGGTGACCGTGTGCGGGCGCAGGTGCGCGTATCGCTCGTCCTGCAGCGACGCGGTGTCGCAGGTCAGGATGGCGAAGGCTTGCGGTGCCGGGCGGTGCGCAAAGTAGGCCGCGATGCGCGCGGCGTGGCCGCCGGGCACGTCGGGGGTCATGCCTTCGACCTGCAGGTCGAGCTGCTGCAGGATGGCGGCCGCAACGCCACGGCGCCACGCCTCGGAGACCACTACGCGGGCACCGGCAAGGCCGAACAGCCGCCGCACGAAGCCCAGGGCAACGGGATCGAAGAAGCGGACGTCGCGCAGGGTGCCGGTGTCGGGAATTCCGCCCAGCCGAGCCTCGGAGCGGCCCGAATAGAGGACACCGGGGACGTCGAGCATGATGAGGCGTTCAGACATGATTTCCTTTGGTTGAAGCGCCTGGTTGGCACGTTTGAAGATTACGACGCAACCACGGAAATCTGGAGAGGCACGCTGTAGCTAAGTTGCAACATATCTGTAACTTGAGATGCGGCTTGGTAAAAATCAGCGATTCGCCCGGCCGAGTTGTTTCGGCGGGAAACAACCTGGCGGCGCCGGTGCCCCCTGCTACAGCATGCCGGTGACCGCGGACAGCCGCTCCACGCTCCAGCCCTTGCCCAGCAGGATCATGCGCGTGTGCAGGTCGTCGTGCACCTGGCTGCCGACCTCGCACCCGAGATAGCTCAGGGTCTTGCAGCGCAAATCCACATAGCCCAGTTCATAGTGCCGCGACAGCGAGTGCCACAGCGCGTTGGCGCCGGCCGACTGCCGCGCGCCGGTCATCAGGCAGAGGCCCGCGTCAAGCCCCCACCGATAGATCGCCGTGGCCAGCCCGCGCCGCTGGTAGGCTGTCTCGTACTTGGAGTGCGGCGCGCGCAGGTAGTGGTCGGCGCGGCGGCCCACCTCGACCAGGCGGTTGAAGACGGTATAGCCGGCCAGCCGCTTGCGTGCGATGTCCTCCACGTAAACGTAGTACTCGCCGTCGGCCTCGCGATAGCGGATCACCAGTTCGGGCGAGTCCGTGGCGAGCGCGGGGATACCGTGGAGGCGATCGCCCGGCCGGTGGAGGCGGCCGTAGATGGTGCCGAACTCCTGGTCGAGTTCGGCGGGACGGTGGCTGACATCGACGCGCAGTTCCAGTTTGCGTGCGAGCCACGGAAGGGGCATGACAGGAGCCATGATGGCCATGGCAATCTCCTCGCTGGCATGCGCCCCAAACGGATAGCGTCGGGGCGCATGGGGTTCATGGCCGGATCGGGCGGTGCGGTGGTTACGCCGGCATGTGCTGGAAGCCCCGGGCCAGGGCAAATATCACGACCATGAAGAAAGACAGGATCAGCAAGACTTTGTAGAACATCGATTTCCCTCCGGGGAGGTAGACGGCGACGCCGCCGCCGATCGCACAAAGGGTCCACAAAGGGTCTTGTGACAGATCAAGGACGAAGACATCGGCTCTCTCCCGGGTTGCACGTTGGACAGGGGGCGCGATAACGCCCACAGGCAAAGTGCCGTGCGGGGAAAGTCAGGAGCTGGCTGGCGAGCCCTGGTTTCCCCGCACGGCCAGGAGAAGCACGGCGGCGAAACCATGGAAGTTGGCCGCGGCCGTTGTGGCGCGGCGCGAGCGCACGCCGCCCCGTGCCGCGCACGCACGCACTGCCGCGGCATGCATGGCATGCCGGCGGATTGCGTTGAGATGCGGGACGAGGAGCATGTGGTCTCGAATGAAGGGCAGGAGATCCTGAAAAGAGCGCTGCGCGTTCGCAGGCAGCGACCTCCCTTATGCCAGATCGGGTAGGGCTTGTCCAGCCGGCCAGCCGGCTTGTGCATGGGTGTGATGCGGATGCGGATGCGTCGGAGGCCGGGTCCGATGATTCCGGCCAGTGGGGAGAAAACCCCTGGCATGACGCCTAGAATGAATGCTCGCCGAACGCACGGGAGATTCCATGCATCTCGAAGGTTCCTGTCATTGCGGCGCGGTCAGCTTCAGCCTGGAGTCGGACTCGCCCTATCCGTTCATGCACTGCCACTGCTCGATCTGCCGCAAGACGGCGGGCAGCGGTGGCTATGCCATCAACCTGGGCGGCGAAGCGGCCACCCTGAAGGTTCGCGGCAAGAAGCATATCGGTGTCTATCACGCCGTGATGCGCGAACCGGGCCAGCGCGCGCGGCGCTCGAAGGCCGGGCGGCATTTCTGCCTGCAATGCGGCAGCGCGCTGTGGCTGTGGGATCCACGCTGGCCTGAGCTGGTGCATCCGCATGCGTCGGCGATCGATACGCCCCTGCCCAAGCCGCCGGAGGTAGTGGAAGCCGCGCTGGACTATGCCGCGCCCTGGGTGGATGTGCCCAAGGGGCGGGGCCACGTGCATTGCGGCACATGGCCGTGCGAGTCGCTGGCGGAGTGGCACCGGCGCAAGGGCTTGCAAGCCTAGGCCGGCACGCGGTTGTCGGCCGCGTACCAGTATGATCCCCGCCGCTGAAGAACCTGGAGAATGCGCCGCCCACACATGCCGAGCGCCGGGATCCAGGGCCACGACCGGCGGACATGGAGCGCCAGGCCGATCATGAAAGCGGCAAGTATGCGGCGCAGGCGCACGCCATCAGGTCAGGGTTTTCCCTTGGAAATGCCCTGGCCAAGGGATTTCGCCAGATTTAGTAGCGGCGGTGAAAGGCATTTGTAATGCGATTCGGTTTGAATGCGCACGAGAGATCGTGCCGCTGCCGGAAATCAGCAAGAACACGCCAGGTTCCACGGAGATACGTGAATATTCACTGTCTCGGTGCACCAATCGGCAGGCACGGTCGTTTACCGCACACTTAAGTCGAACCGAGCCAGTTGATCGTGTCTTTTTCCATTCCTCGTTACCTGCTGTTGAGCCTGCTCGGCGCTGTTGCCGGCGCTGCCATGGCCGGCTCGAATGCGCCGCAAAGTGCACCTTTGCCGATGGACGGTCCCTGCGTGGCGCCACCGTCCAAGGCTACCCTGACGCTTGCCCAGGTGCGCCTGGATGCCATGCGCTGCAATCGTGACATCATCGCCGCCCGGCGCAACGAGGAGGCCAGCCAGGCCGATATCCAGACTGCCTCGCAGCGGCCCAACCCGGTGCTCAGCCTGGGCGTCGCCAATATCAATCCCCATCTCGGCGTCGGCGCGGGCAGCGCGCGCAGCAAGACGGTGGATTCCACCGTGCGCGTGGACCAGACCATCGAGACGGCCAACAAGGGCGGCTTGCGCGTGGATACCGCGCGCGCCAACAGCCGCGCCGCGGGCGAAACGCTGGAGGCCGTGATTACCCAGCAATCCAGCGCTGTCGACCAGGCATTCTATGAAGCCCTGGTGAGCCAGGAGCGGGTTGCGGTGCTCACCGAGACGCTGGCCCTCTATGGGCGGACCCAGCAAGCCAACGAGTCGCGGCTCAAGGCAGGCGACGTCTCGCGCGCCGACGTGAGCAAGCTGCAGCTGGATGTGCTGCGTGCGCAGACCGACATGCGCAGTGCCATGGCCGACCATGCCCGCGACAAGGCAGCGCTGGCGCAGGCCGTCGGCGTGCCCGGCACGCTTGCCGACAACCGCCTGATGTCCGACTGGCCCGCCCTCGACGTACCGGTGCCCGAGCCCGACGCCGATACCGTGCAGCGCCGCCCCGACGTGGCCGCGGCCGAGGCCCGCCTGGCCGCCGCCGCCAGCGCGCGCGACCTGGCCCGTGCCGGCCGCGTGCCCGACGTCACCGTCGGCGCGCAGGCCGAGCACTACCCCGTCTCGCCGGGCAACCAGACTGGCAGCGGCAACAGCTTCGGCGTGTTCGTATCGATCCCGCTTTATGTGCGCCACAGCTTTGGCGGCGAAGCGCGCCGCGCCGAGGTGGACTACTACGCCGCGCTGGACGACCGCAACCGCGTGTTGCTCGAAGCGCAAAACGAGCTCGAGCGCTCGCGCACCCAGCTTGAAGCCGCTCGCCTGTCGCTCAAGCAGATGAAGGACGGCGTGATCCCGACCGCCGAGAGCGTTGCCGGCAGTGCCGAGTTCGCCTACGCCAAGGGCGCCAGCAGCGTGCTGGACCTGCTCGATGCGCGCCGGGCGCTGCGCCAGGTACGCCTGGACGCAGTCACCGCGCAAGGCGAATTCGCCAAATCCCTGGCCGCTTACCGCGCCGCCCTGCAGTCTTCTCCCAATTCCCAGGTTCGTACCGATGTGCCGCGTCCTTAATCCCGTGTCTGCTCCGATGTCCGCTTCGATGACTGCTACGCCTGCTCCGATGTCCCCCGTCCGTACCGCGGTCCGCCAAGGCGTTGCCGCGCGGCTGGCCGCGCTCTCGCTGGCCGCCCTGGCGCTGGCCGCCTGCGGCAAGCAGGAAGCCGCGCCCCCCAGCGACGAGCCCAAGGTCAGCGGCAATACGATTGAATTCCCGGCCACGGTCAGGACGTTGCCCGGCATTTCGGGCCAGGCCGTCAAGAGCGGCGGCGAGCGCATGCTCAGCCTGCCGGGCCGCCTGGTGTGGAACGAAGACCGCACCGTGCGCGTCTCCACGCCGTTTGCAGGCCGCGTGACCGAGGTGCTGGTGCAGCCGGGCACGAACGTGAAGGCAGGCCAGTCGCTGGCCACGCTGACCTCGACCGATTTCGGCGTGGCCCAGGCCGACGCCCGCAAGGCCGCGGCCGATGCCGCCTACTCCGGCAAGGCGCTGGCGCGTCAGCGCGAGTTGTACGGTGCCGGCATCGTGGCGCAAAAGGAGCTGGAGCAGACCCAGGCCGAGGCCGCCCGCGCCAACGCCGACCTGCAGCGCACCCAGGCCGCGCTGCGCCAGTACGGCGCCGCCGCACAGGGGGAGGGCGCGGTCAACCGCTTTGCCTTGCGCACGCCGATCGACGGCCTGGTGGTGGAACGCAATATCAATGTCGGCCTGGAGCTGCGCCCCGACCAGCCGCCCACCGCGCCGCTGTTCCTGGTGACCGATCCCAGCGAGCTGTGGGCGCAGGTGGATGCCACCGAGGCCGATCTCGCCCTGTTCAAGCCCGGCGTGTCCGTGCAACTGGTGTCCAGCGCCTATCCCGGCGAGACCTTCCCCGGCAAGGTGGTCAAAGTGTCCGACTACGTCGATCCGGCTGCGCGCAGCATCAAGGTGCGCCTGTCCGTGCCCAACCAGGACCGCCGCCTGAAGGCCGAGATGTTCGTCACCGCCAAGCTGCAGGCGGCCTCCTTCCAGGGCATCAGCGTGCCGTCCAAGGCGGTGTTCCTGGCGGACAACCGCAGCTACGTGTTCGTGCGCACGGCGCAGAACCGCTTCGAGCGCCGCCAGATCAAGCTGGGCGTGTCGATGCCCGGCATCACCGAAGTGCTCGAAGGCCTCAAGGATGGCGACATGGTGGTGACAGAAGGCAACCTGTACCTGCAGGACATCCTGCGCGATGCCACCGCGGTCAACGCGGCCCGCGCCAGCGAAGCCAGCAGCGCCAGCGCGAAGCAGTGAGGAAGACCGCCACATGATTTCGCGTATTGTCCATTTCGCGCTGCACCAGAAGCTGTTCGTCTGGCTCGGCCTCGCCATCTTCATCGCCGGAGGCCTCGCGGCCTTCAAGAACCTGCCGATCGAAGCCTTCCCGGATGTCTCCGACATCCAGGTCAACGTCATCACGCTGTACCCGGGCCGCGCCGCCGAGGAAGTCGAGCGCCAGGTCACGATTCCCATCGAGACCGCGCTGGCCGGCACGCCGAATTCCGTGCGGGTGTTCTCGCATACCCAGTTCGGCCTGTCCTTCCTGATGGTCACCTTCAACGACAAGGCCACCGACGTGGTGGCCCGCCAGCAGGTGATCGAGCGCCTGCGCGGGGTCGACCTGCCCGACGGCGTGCAGCCGGGGCTGGCGCCGCTGTCCACCGCCATCGGCGAGATCTTCCGCTTTCGCCTGACCGGCAAGGGTTACACCGCGCAGGAACTGCGCACGCTGCAGGACTGGGTGGTCGAGAAGAACCTGCGCCAGGTCCCCGGCGTGGCGGACCTGGTCACCATCGGCGGCACCATCAAGCAGTACGAGGTGAACCCCAACCTGGCGAAGATGCGCGACGCCAAGATCTCGCTGTCGCAGCTTTTCACCGCCTTGCAGCGCGCCAACTCCAATGCCGGCGGCGGTGCCGTCGCGCATGGGCGGCAGCAATACCTGCTGCGTTCGCTGGGCAGCTTCTACACGTCGGCCGATATCGCCAACGTGGTGGTCTCGGAAGTCAACGGCACGCCGATCCTGGTCAAGGATATCGCCGAGGTGCGGGTCGGCTCCGCGCCGCCCCAGGGCCTGATGGGCCAGGACGACGAGGACGATATCGTCTCGGGCATCGTGGTGATGCGCAAGGGCGAGAACCCTTCGCTGGTGCTCGACGCACTCAAGAAGAAGATCGACCTGCTGGACAGCACGATCCTGCCCAAGGGCGTGAAGATCGTGCCCTACTATGACCGCTCCTCGCTGATCGACAAGACGCTGCATACGGTGTTCGGCAACCTGGTCGAGGGCGCGCTGCTGGTGATGGCGGTGCTGTATCTGTTCCTGGCCAATGTGCGTGCCGCGGCCATCGTGGCGATCGTGATCCCGCTGGCGCTGCTGTCCACCTTCATCGGCCTGACGTGGGTGGGCATTCCCGCCAACCTGCTGTCGCTCGGCGCGATGGACTTCGGTATCATCGTCGATGGCGCGGTGATCGTGGTGGAGAACATCTTCAAGCGGCTGGGCGAGTTGAAAGAAGCCCAGATCAAGGACAGCCGCGCGCGCATGCACGCCATCCTGCAGGCCACCACCGAAGTGGGCCGCCCGACCGTGTTCTCGATGATCATCATCATCGCCGCGCACATCCCCATCTTTACGCTGCAGCGCCACGAGGGCAAGATCTTCGCGCCCATGGCGTATACCGTCACCGGAGCGCTGGTCGGCTCGCTGATCATCTCCCTGACGCTGGTGCCGCTGCTGTGCCACCTGCTGCTCACCAAGAACATCGCCCACGAAGACAACTTCATGGTGCGCCATAGCAAACGCATCTACGAGCCGATGCTGGCCTGGGCGCTGGACCACAAGCGCACCGTGGTGGGCATTGCCGTGGGCCTGCTGGTGGCGACGGTTGGCGTGGGCAAGTTCCTCGGCAGCGAGTTCCTGCCCGAGCTGGACGAGGGCTCGATGTGGGTCAGCTTCGACCTGCCTGCCTCGGTATCCATCGACGAAGCGCGCGACCAGGCCCGCCGCCTGCGCACCGTGATTCGCCAGACGCCGGAGGTCAACACCACCATCTCCAAGGTGGGCCGTCCCGACGACGGTACCGACCCCAAGCTGATCAATACCGTGGAAATCCTGGTCGACCTGAAGAACGACAAGCAGTGGCGCGCGGGTTACGACAAGCGCAAGATCATCAACGAGATCAATCACAACCTGCGCCTGCTCCCCGGCATCGAGCCAAACTTCTCGCAGCCGGTGCGCGACAACATCCTCGAGAGCATCTCCCAGATCAAGGGCCAGATCGTGATCAAGGTGCAGAGCGACAGCCTGCAGCAGAACAAGCGCGTGGCCGACCAGATCCTCGCCAACGTGCAGTCCGTGCAGGGCGTGATGCGCGCCTTTATCGACCGCGATGGCGAGCTGCCGCAGTACGTGCTCGACTTCGACCGCGCCCAGGCCGCCCGCTACGGCATCAACGTGGCCGACGTGCAGGATCTGATGGAAACCGCGCTGGCCGGCAAGGCAGCCACCGAGCTGTGGGAGGGCGAGAAGCACTTCAGCGTGGCGGTGCGCCTGAAGCCGAACGAGCGTGAGTTGCCCAACCTGCCGAATATCTTCATGCAGACCGCCGACGGCGCGCAGGTGCCGCTGTCGCAGCTGGTGCACTTCCGCGCCGCCTCCGGCGCGATGAACATCAGCCGCGAAAACGGCCAGCGCACCACCTCGATCGGCATCTTCATCCACGACCGCGACATGGGCAGCGTGGTCAAGGACATGCAGGCGCTGGTGGCCAAGAACGTCAAGGCCGACGACGTCAAGATCAGCTGGTCCGGCGAGTTCGAGAACCAGGAGCGTGCCATGGCGCGCCTGTCGATCGTGGTGCCGCTGTCGGTGCTGGTGATCTTCCTGCTGCTGTTCAACGCCTTCAAGTCGTTCAAGAGCGCCACCCTGATCATCTCGAACATCCCGTTCGCGCTGATCGGCGGCGTGTTCGCGCTATTCCTCACCGGCATTCCGCTGTCCGTGTCGGCGGCGATCGGCTTTATCGCGCTGTTCGGGCAGGCCGTGCTCAATGGCGTGGTGATGGTGACCTACTTCAATCAGCTGCGCGAAGAAGGCATGCCGGTGCGCCAGGCCGTGCTGACCGGCTCGATGGACCGCCTGCGCACGGTGCTGATGACCGCGCTGCTGGCCATGCTGGGCTTGTTCCCCATGGCCATCTCGCGCGCGATCGGCTCGGAAACCCAGCGCCCGCTCGCCATCGTCATCATCGGCGGGCTGATCACCGCCACCATGCTGACGCTGATCGTGCTGCCCACGCTGTATGAGTGGATGGTGGGGCGGACCTGGCCGGATGAAGAAAACGGCAATGGCGAGCAGAGCCGCCTGTCGGATTCGCTGCCGTCGTGAGCGGTTTTTCGACTACCGGCAAAGCCTGAGTTTGCTTGGCCGCTGGTTTGCCGCTGGTTTGCCCTCTTCCGCTTGCGGGAGAGGGCGGACACTGGCAGAGCGAGATGTCTCGCCTGCCGGCGCCTCACCCCATCATCGCCCGCGGCAAATGCCTCCCAACCCAATCCCGTTCCTCCTCATAAGCCCGCGCCACGCGCAACACTGAAACATCATCCCGTGGCCTGCCTATCAGCTGCATCCCCATCGGCAACCCCTGCGGCCCGAATCCCACCGGCACGCTAATCGCCGGACATCCCGACAGCGTCCAGGGAAACACCACTTCCATCCAGCGATGATAGGTATCCATGTCGCGGCCGGCGATCTGCTTTGGCCAGGGCTGGCTCACCTCGAACGGAAAGACCTGCGCGGTCGGAACCGCGATGTAGTCGAAGTCCTTGAACACGCCGAGCAGCGCCTGGTGCCACGCGCTGCGTTCCACGCTGGCAGCATAGACATCGCTGGCACTGAGCTTGAGCATGCCCTCGATCTCCCAGATCGCGGTGTCCTTGAGCAGCGCGCGCTTGGCCGGGTCCTGGTAGAAGGCCAGCATGCCGTTCCCCACCAGGAAATGCCGGTGCACCAGCCACGTCTTCCAGAGCCGCTCCGCCGGGAACGGTGGCTTGATCGCTTCCACGCTTACGCCAAACGCCGGGAAGGCCTTGAGCGCGTCCTCGCACAGCGGCAGGATGCCGGCTTCCATCGGCAGGTAGCCGTTCCAGTCGCCCAGCCAAGCCACGCGCTTGCCCTTGAGGTTGGTCTTCATGGCATCGGCCACGTTGGCCGGCGTGAGGGTGGCCAGCACCGGGTCTTGCGCAAGCGCTTGCGGCGCGCGCGGATCGGGCCCGGCTTGCGTGGCCAGCAGCAGTGCCACGTCGGCCACGGTGCGCCCCATCGGCCCTTCGTAGCCGAGTTGCTGGAGAAAGACTTCGGCGGCAGGTCCATAGGGCACGCGCCCGGCGGAGGGCCGCATGCCGTAGACGTTGCAGAAGCCGGCCGGGTTGCGCAGCGAGCCGCCGAAGTCGCTGCCATCGGCTACCGGCAGCATGCGCAGCGAGAGCGCGGCGGCCGCGCCGCCGCTGCTGCCGCCAGCGGTGCGCCCGGCGTCGAACGGATTGCGGGTGGCGCCATAGACCGGGTTGAAGGTTTGCGAGCCCAGCCCGAACTCAGGCGTATTGGTCTTGCCGATCAGCACCGCGCCGGCTGCGCGTGCGCGCTCTACGATGATGGCATCGATCGCCGGCACGTTGTCGCGGAAGATCGGCGAGCCAAAGGTGGTGCGGATGCCGCGCGTGAGCGCCAGGTCCTTGGGCGCCTGCGGCATGCCGTGCATCCAGCCCGCCGAGCGCCCGGCGGCGAGCGCCTGGTCGCAGGTGGTGGCTTCCTGCAGCAGCACCTCGCGCTCGCGCAACGCCACGATCGCATTGGCGCCGGGATTGATCCGCGCGATATGGTCCAGGTAGGCGGCCATCACCTCGCGGCTGGAGAGTTGGCGCGCATGGATGGCGCGCGAGAGTTGCCACGCCGGCATCATGACGATGGGGGGTGGGCCGCTTGCCGCCGTGGCGGAGCCGGATGCGTCCGGTGCGCCGGACGAGGTGCCGCCGTTACCGGCCGGCGCGGCGGTGATATCAGCGTTGCGTGGATTGCCGCTATCGGTGTTGCCAATGGGGTTCATCGTCTCACTCCTCGGTTTCTGTCCATATCCCGCGTCTCTTGTTTTTCTTGCCGCGATGTTGCGCCTGGGTACGTGAGTGTGTCACATCTGCCTGTCCCATCTCCTCGGTGCTGAATGCCGCCACATCGCGGCGTCCGGTCAGCTCGGGCAGCAGCCAGTTCATCAGCCCGGCGATCACGCTATCGCTCAGCGCGGAGGCCCAGGTGCCGGGCACCTGGATCAGGAAGGCGCGTCCGGCCGGCGCGCCTGTACGGAAAGGGTTTGGGCGGCAATTCGGCGGCGGTGGCGGCGATGGCGAGCGCATTTAACATCGCCGCTGCCGCCAGCGCCGTCTTGGCCCTGTGTGTTCTGCAACATGTGGTCCCAGCTACCCATCACGCCATTTTGCATACCGCTGGCCAGCGCGCGAATTCATTAGACCGCCTTGCTGCCTGAGAGGACCGTTCAGTTCGGCCATCTACGGTCGCTCGGCAGCGCTCTCGGACCGACATTCGCGCGTCGGATCTGCCCGTGTGAAGCGACGCGCGCAGGTGATGCCGCGAGCGCTCCCGAATCCACCTGATCGCAGTCCACCGCGCAACGCTTGCTCATCTGCAGGAGGGCAAACGACCCGAAAAGCCCTAGACTTATCCACAACCGGTTCTGCTTAAAACCGGTCGCCACCCCGGGTCAAAATTCAATCGGCGCGGACAGTCGTGCTCGTCAAGCAGGCGGCCATTGCGGCCACCCACCCGATCACATCCCGTACTCGACGAACGGCCATTGCTTCCGAGCCAAACCGCGCATTCTGGACAAAGGAGAAGCCATGGAAGAGATTGCAAATGCCACAGCCTTGTTCATCGCAGGCTTCGGCCCAATTGTTCGTGAAGCGGCGGCAAGCCGCAACCTGTACAGTCAGACCTTCGGTATCCCCTTCAAGGAGGAGAAAGGCGGCTACCTTCATACGGAGGCTCTGAAAGGGGCAAAGAGTTTCGCCCTGTGGCCACTCTCTGAGGCAGCTCAGTCCTGTTACGGCAAGGATTCGTGGCCTGGCGACATTCCTATCCCGCAAGCCTGGATCGAGTTCGACGTTGACAATGTCGAAAAGGCTACGGCGGAGCTTGAATCGCGAGGATATCGAATGCTGGTCAAGAACAAGAAAGAACCATGGGGCCAAACTGTCAGTCGTTTCATCGGGCCGGAAGGGTTATTGGTGGGGATCACCTTTACCCCATGGCTGCGAGAAGAGAAATAGCACTGGCCGCGATCAAGAACGGGAGCACAGCAAGGAAGTGTGGTTCCTGCGCCCGTATGGCCGAGCACTCCCTCATTGGCTTCGCCGTAACGCCTGCCTCAGATCGTGAACTGGTGCAGATGCTCGGCCGTCCAGCCCATGACCACTTGGATGACATTGTGAAGTTGCGCGAGCGTCATGTGCTCGGGAACCCCGGACGCGCCGCCAAACCGGCGGGCTCAGGCCCCGCAGGCTGATTCGCCGTTGAAGGACGGAGATCGCTGGCTGAGGGCCGGGGAGCATGAGCGCATTGTAGGTAGCTCATTGGCCTCTCGCGGCTCTTCATCTACATGTCATCGAGGGGATAGATCGGCCGCCGTATGTTCTCGAAGGTCAGCTTGCCGAAGTCGGAAGTCGTCACGCCGATGCTGTCGCACTCGAAGACATGCGCCGCGAGGTCGCCAAAGCCGGCGCGCCAGTGAACGCGGCTCTTCATCACCAGGAATTTCTTTCGCGCGGGATCGATGCCAAGGGCATGGAAGCAACTGAGGTCGAAGGGCTCCATATGCGAGGAGACCACGATGACCTGGACCGTGCCAGCATCCAGCACCACCGTCTTGCCGGTGCTCACTTCCACCCCCGCGCTCATGGGACCGCTCAGACGGAAGCGTCCATCGCTGATCAGCCGCACGCGTGCGCTCAGCCGGAGGGGTTCATTGCGATCTCCCGTTGCCGGCAAGGCGCAGCGCCCCCCAAGCGCGAGGGAGACCTCATTGCCGATGCCGGCCAGAATGGCTTCTTCGACGGCAATGGGATCGTGAATCGCATAAAAGACGGCGTCCTTGAGTTCCTGCCGCAGAACCTCCCGGAGCACCGCGGTGGTGTCCATGGTGCCGCCCGATGCAACATTGTCGCAGTGGTCCAGCAACACGACCGGACCGCCGTCGGCTGCCTTGGCGCGGGCAACGGTTCCGGCCAGCAGTGCGCCGTGGTAGAGAAAGTCGACGCGCTGGTCCCATGCCTGGTCCAGCAGCGCCTGGCACGCCTGGCTGGCGCCGTCGGCGTCGCCATCGGCGCAGATGACTACGGACAGGCCGGCATTGCGGACATCGGCATGCGGAAAACCAGTGAACAGCGACGCGGCGAGGATGCCGTCCCCGGCCTGTTCGAGTGCGATGCACGATGCCTGCAAAGACCGGTTGGGCTCGGCATGGGTGCCCTGGCGCATCACATGCGGCAGCATGGGCCGGTTGTCCCATGCCAGCACTGGACGGACTTTCCCCTGGATGGCGCGGCACAGCAGTTCCGCGGCACGCTTGCCGGCGGCCGCCATGTCGACGTGCGGGTAGGTGTGGTATCCGGTCAGCACGTTGGCGCGGGCGACCATCTCCGGGTAGAGGTTGGCATGCATGTCGAGCGCGACGCCGATCAGCGTGTCCGGCTGCACCTCCCGCAGGCGCCGCAGCAATTCGCCCTCGCCGTCCTCGAAATCGGGCGTCACCATGGCACCGTGCAGATCCAGCAGGATGCCGTCGAACGCCTGGCTGGCCGCCGCCTGCACGATCATCCCGCAGATGCGCTCGTAGGCCTGCGGATCCACCGGCCCGCTTGGCGACGCCTCTGCCACCACCGGCACCACCATCTGGGCGCCATGGCGTTGCGCCACTTCGATGAATCCGCCGAGCGCGGTGCCCGTGCCGCGCCGCGCGGCGATCGCCTCGGCGCCGCTGAGGATCGCGCCTTCGCGGAAAAAGCGCTGGAACGGCGTGGGAACCGGTGAAAAGGTATTGGTCTCGTGTTTGAACGAGGCAAGCAGCAGCCGCATCGTTTCTCCTTCTGTTGAGATGGATTTAGCGTCAGGCGACGCGCTCAGGCAACCGCCTGCGGCGGTTGCGGCCAGGATCGTTGCGCGGGACGCATGGTTTCCCAGGCCTTGGCCATCTGCAGCACGCCGAGATCGTCGAAACGCCGCCCGGCAATCTGCAGCCCGATAGGCATGCCGTCAGACGAGTATCCGCAATTGACCGATGCTGCCGGCTGCTCGGAGAAGTTGTAAACGATGGTGAAGCTGGCCTGATGAATCGGTTCCACGCCCTCGTACTCCACGTGCGTCTGCTCCGCCCCGAACGCGGGCTGCGGAAAAACGGGGGAAAGCACATAGTCGAAATCGCGCGTGGCGGCGACGGTCTCGGCGCGCAGCGCCATCCCCTGGGCATGCGCGCGGTACAACTGCTCCGCGGTGACGCCCTCGCTGCGTTGCACCGCCCATTGGATGGCGGGAGAGGCCTTGCTGCGCCGTTCCTCGGGCAGCGAAGCAAGGTCCATGCGCGTGCGCATGGACCAGAAACTGCTGATGCCTTCCAGCATGCCCGGCTCGATCCAGGGCCGGATGGGTTCGACGATCGCACCCGCCGCTTCGAATGCCCTGGCGGCTTGCTCCACCGCGGCGCGTACCTCTGGATCGACCCGGATCCCGCTGTCGAGCTCGAGCCACAGGCCAAGGCGCAGACCCTGGAGCTTGCGGTCCAGCCGATTCCACTCAATGGGCTGGTAGGGCAGGCTCATGTGATCCCGCGCATCGGGCAACGACAGGACGCGCATCAGCAACGCGGCGTCCGCCACGGTACGGGCCATCGGGCCGGCGACGCGCGCCGGGTATGGCGGATCGATCGGAATACGGCCAAGGCTCGGCTTGAGTCCAAAGATGCCACAGAAGCCGGCCGGCCCACGGACCGAACCGCCGATGTCCGTGCCCACATGCAACGGGCCATAGCCGGCCGCCGCCGCCGCCCCGGCGCCCGAACTGGATCCGCCCGGATTGCGGCCCAGGTTCCATGGGTTGCGCGTCAGCGGGTGGAAGCTGGACATGGCGGCGCCAAGCATGCCAAGGTCCGGCATCGTGGTCTTGCAGATGAACACTGCACCGGCTTCGCGCAGGCGCGCGGCCACGGGAGCGTCCTTGACCGCGGGCACCAGCTCGGTCGCGGCGCAGCCCAACGGCACCGGGACACCCTGCGTGGCAATGTTCTCCTTGATTGTCACCGGCACGCCGTCGAGCGGGCCCTGCGGCGCACCGCGCTGCCAGCGCGCCTCGGACTCGCGGGCCATCGCGAGCGCGCCCTCGGTGTCTAGCGCATAGGACGCCTGGATGTGCGGCTCCCAGGCTTCCATGCGCGCCAGCACAGCTCGCGTCACGGCCACAGGCGATAGCGCCTTGCTGGCGTACAGGTCGAGCAGCGTCGTGGCGCTCAGTTCATGGAGGTCAGTCGTCATGGTTCCATCCTTAGGTGAGGGTGATTCAACCGGCACCGAATGCGTAGCCCTGGCCGGGGGCGGCGGCGAGCAAGGCTTGCGTGTACGGCTGGCTGGGCGAAAGAAAGACTTCCCGGGCGCTGCCTTGCTCGACGATGCGCCCGTGCTGCATCACGATCACGCTATCGCAGATCTGGCTGGCGACGCGCAGGTCATGGGTAATGAAGAGAATGCCCAGGTCCAGGCGCTGCTGGATCTCGTCGAGCAGCGCAATGATCTGCGCCTGCACGGAGACGTCGAGCGCCGAGACGGCCTCGTCAGCGATCAGCACTTTCGGTTCGCAGGCGAGCGCGCGAGCGATGCAGATCCGTTGCCGCTGGCCGCCCGAGAACTCGCTGGGATAGCGCTGCAGCGCATCGGGCTTCAGGCGCACCAGATGCATGAGCTCCTCCGCACGGGCCCAGGCCTCGCGCGGAGGGACGCCGAAGTTCAGCGGTCCTTCGACTATCGATGCACCCACTGTGCGTCGAGGGTTCAGCGACCGATAGGGATCCTGGAACACCACCTGCACCGAGCGCCGGAAGTCGGATACCTCGCGCCTTGCCGCCTTGGCCATGGATCGGCCCTGTGCCCATATCTCGCCGGCGGACGGTTCGATCAGACGCGCGATGCAGCGTGCGACCGTCGATTTGCCGGAGCCCGATTCGCCCACGATGCCGACCGTCTCGCCAGGATGGATCGACAGCGCGACATCTTGCACTGCCTGTACCACCCGGTGCCTGCCCAGCCAGCCTTTGCTGACATAGGCCTTGGCCAGCCCGCGCGCATCGAGCAGGGGCGGTGCCGGCTTGAGCGCCGGCCGGTTGGCGGGCCGCAACGACGGCACGGCGGACAGCAGCATTCTGGTATAGGCTTCGCGCGGGCTGCGCAGTACTTCTTCCTTCGGGCCCTGTTCGATCATCTCTCCCAACTGGAGCACCGCGACCTCGTCCGCGATCTCGGCGACCACGCCGAAATCGTGGGTGATGAACAGCACGCCGGTGCCGCTCTCGGCCTGCAATTCGCGAATCAGCTTCAGGATCTCGGCTTGCGTCGTCACGTCGAGCGCGGTGGTCGGCTCGTCGCAGATCAGCAGCGCCGGTCTGAGAATCATCGCGATCGCGATCACGATGCGTTGACGCTGTCCGCCGGACAACTGGTGCGGATAGGCGCCATAGATCCGCTCCGGCTCGGGCAGCCGCGTGCGCCCAAAGATCTCCAGGACGCGTGCCCGGCGCTCGGCAGGCGTGAGATCGGTGTGCTCGGCGAGGATCTCGTCCACCTGCGCGCCGCAGGTCATCACCGGGTTGAGCGCGGTCATTGGCTCCTGGAACACCATTGCCATGGCGACCCCGCGCAGCGCGCGCATGCGCCGCGGGTCGGCCTCCAACAGGTTTTCGCCGAGCAGCTCGATACTGCCGCCGCCCGGCTTGAGCGCGGGTGGCAGCAGCCCCATCACGGCATGGGCAATCACCGATTTTCCGGACCCGGATTCGCCAAGCAGGCACATGATGCGGCCCGGCGCCACCTCAAAGCTGATATGCCGCACCGCCTGTGGCCGGTCGCCGCCGGCGGGCAGCCCGATGGAGAGGTCTCGTACCACCAGCACCGGTGCGGTGGCCGCGCCTGCCGTTTGGTCTCTGGTCTGCATGGCTCATCTCCCGCGTTTGCTGAATTTAGGGTCGAGGGTGTCGCGCAGTCCGTCGCCGAGCATATTGACGGCAAGCACGCATATCGCGAGGAAGAGGCCCGGGAGCAATACCGTATGGGGAAAGCTGTTGAACTGCGACCGTCCTTCGGACATGACGTTGCCCCAGGTCGGGATCTCCGGCGGCAGCCCGATGCCCAGGAACGACATGCCTGCCTCCACCAGCATCGCCGCTGCGCAAACGTACGTGCCCTGCACGATCAGCGGTGCGATGGCGTTGGGCAGGATGTGGCGGAACATCAGTGCTGGCAGGGTGCTATCGAGCGCGATGGCGGCCTCCACATACGGTTCTTCCCGCACCGTCAGCACCACCGAGCGCACCAGCCGCGCGACGCGGGGAATCTCGGGAACCGTGATGGCAAAGATCACCGTCATCAGGCTTGGCCGCCATAAGGCCACCAGCACGATGGCGAACAGGATGCCTGGAATGGCCATGATGCCGTCCATCACACGCATCACGACGCCGTCGATACGCCTGAAGTAGCCCGAAAGCGCCCCCACCACGAGTCCCAGGCAAAGCGAGAGCGCCGCCACGACACCGCCGACGGCCAATGACACGCGGGTTCCATAAAGGACGCGGCTCCAGATGTCCCGGCCCAGGCTGTCGGTGCCGAACAGGAACCAGCGCTGGATCGGTTCCTCCCCGGAAAGGCTCATGAACTCGCTGTGCGCGAGCGGCGTCAGGTTGGCGGCGGCCGGGTCCATGGCCGTGGGATCGATCGTGTAGAGCCAGGGCGCGCCTGTCGCGAGGATCAGCAGCAGGATCAAGGCGCCGCAGCCAAGGCGCACGCTGGTGTCGCGCCATGCCAGGCGCCACAAGGACGGGCGGCGCGCGGGCACCTGTACCGGCAGGGCCTGCGGCTGGCTCGAAAGCAGATTGGAAGACATGTCGGCGTCTCGATGGTTCAGTAGCGGATGCGTGGATCGAAGAACACGTAGCTGAGATCGACCAGGAGATTGACCAGCACGTAGACGAAGGAGAAGAACAGCGTCACGCCCTGAATCACCGGGTAGTCGCGCGAAAGGATTGCCTCCACGGTCAGCGCTCCGAGGCCGGGGATGGCGAACACCGTTTCGGTGATGACCACGCCGCCGACAAGCAGCGCGATGCCCAGGCCGATCACCGTGACAATGGGGACCGCCGCATTGGACAAGGCGTGCCGGATCAGCACGCGATATTCGGGGATGCCCTTGGCGCGGGCCGTGCGCACGTGGTCCTCGGTCAGCGCCTCGGCAACCGCGGCGCGCGTGACCCGCGCGATCAGGGCGATGTAGACGATAGACAGCGTGATGGCTGGCGCTACCAGTTGCCGCAGCCAGTCACCAAGCCCCTCCGAGACGCGGATGTATCCCTGCACGGGCAGCCAGCCGAGCTTGAGCGCGAAGAGCCAGATCATCAGATACCCGACCACGAACACGGGAATCGAGAAGCCGAGGACCGAGAAGCTCATCAGGCACCGGTCCAGCAGGCCCCCGTGGCGCCACGCGGCGAGCACGCCGAGCGGCACCGAGATCAGCACCGCCAGCACGATCGTCACGCCCGCGAGCGAGACGGTTGGCTCCAGGCGCTGCAGGATCAGCTCGCCAACACCACGCTTCAGGTAGAACGACTCGCCAAGGTTGCCTTGTGCAAGCTGTGCCGCCCAGGCGCGGAACTGGTGGGCAAGCGACTGATCCAGCCCGAGCTGCAGCCGGACGCGCGCGATATCTGCCGCGCTGCCGGCGTCGCCGACGATCACCGCCGCAGGATCTCCCGGCGTCAGTCTCAGCATCAGGAAGACAATGAGCGCCACGATCGCGAGGACGGGCAAGGTCGCGAGCATGCGACGCAACACAAAGGAAGCCATGGTCGACTCAGATTGTTGCGCTTTGCCGCGCCCACGGGGCCGGGCGCGGCAAAGCGGGGCGGATTGAAGGGAATCGCGCGTACGTGGCGCGGTGTCCGGAAATGCGGTTCAGTGCTTGCGGATGTTCCAGTACACGAACGCCGGTGCCGGCACGACGCCGTCCACGACGCCCTTACGCACGGCCGTCGTCAGGTAGCCCAGGCCGATCGGCGCCATGAGGCCAGTTTCATAGACGCGCAATTGGATCGCTTCGGCCAGGCGCTTGCGCTCCGCCGGATCGGGGGTCGCCGAGAACGCCGACTTCAGCGCCTCCAGCTTGTCGTCCGTCGCCCAGCCAAACCAGCCTTTCTCCCCGGTTCCCGTCAGGAAGGACATGAACATCGGGTTGAGTAGCGTGGCATCCGGCCACACGCTGATAAAGGCATTCCATCCGCCTTTGTCTGCCGGATCCTTCTTCGCCCGACGCGTGATCAGCGTGGACCAATCCATGGTCTGGAGGTCGACGTTGAAACCGGCCTGCTTCAGCAACTGGGCGTAGACGACCGGGTACTTGTTGAGCGAGGCAAGGTCGGAAGGGTGGAGCAGCACCACCGGCTTGCCGTTGTAACCGGCTTCCTTGAGCAACTGTCTCGCTTTCTCGAACTGCGGCTTGCCGGTAAAGTCGCCGGCGTTCTGGCTTGCGTACAACGTGCCGCAGGGGTAAACGGAGATACAGGTGCTGTAGAGTTCGCGATGCAGCCTCTGTGCGCGCATCATCGCTTCCTGGTTGATGGCGAGGAGCGCAGCCCGCGCGATACGCGGATCATTGAATGGTGCGACGAGATGGTTCAGGTGCAGGGTCGCCATGCCGCCCGTCATCTTCAGTAGCTCCACCGCTGGACTCTTCTTCAGCGCGTCGTATTGCCCGGACGGCAACAGTTCGACCATGTCCACCTCGCCGTTCAGCAGCGCGTTGACCTGCGTTTGCTCGTCTTTGAGAATGACCCATTCGACGCGGTCCACATAGACCCGCTTGCCACCCGCCGTGCCCGACGGCGGCTCCTGCCGCGGCTGATATCGCGGGTTCCTGGCATAGACCACTTTCTCGCCGGGACGGAACTCGTCCTTCTTGAAGATGAAGGGACCGGACCCGGTGTAGTCGTCGATCTGTTTGTCGGCCGGCGTATCGGCTACGCGCTTGGGCATGACAAACGGCGCACTGGTGTTCGGCTTGGCCAGGGCATCCAGCACCAGTGGGAACGGCTGGCGGAAGACAAGCCGGAACCCGTTGGGAGGCACGGCCTCGATCGTTTCCAGCGCGGCGAACATCCGCTGGCCGAGCGGATCGCGCTTGGCCCATCGCGAGAGGGAGGCAACCACGTCATCACCTGTTACCGGCTTGCCGTCGTGAAACGCCAGGCCCGGGCGGAGCGTGAACGTCCAGGCCAGGTCGTCTTTGCTGACCGTGAACTTATCCACCATCTGCGGCTGTACCTTGCCTTGCGCATCCAGGCCGAACAGCGTGTCGTAGATCATGTAGCCATGGTTCTGCGAAATGGTGGCGGTGGTCCAGATCGGGTCGAGTACCTTGAGATCCGAGGTCGGCACCGCGCGCAATGTCTTGACCGGCTCCTGCGCGACTGCCGTGCCCGCAGCGGCGGCGATCAGTGCAGCCGCTGCGAATTCCCTCAACGATGGATAGAACATGGATACCCCTCCTGGGGATTGACGAATCTATGCGGCCCGCCTCGGCTTGGCGCTGCCGGCGCTCTTCGCGTGGCGTTCGAGCGCGTCCGTCAGCTTGTCGATGCAGCGGTTAAAGGTCTTGAGCTCCGACTCGGTCAGGGTGGCAAGGAAAGTCTCTTCGAGCGTGTTGCCGCGCTCGTAGGTCCGCTTCACCATGCTTTTGCCCTCGGGGCTCAGGAACAGATTGATCTGCCGGGCATCGAGTTCGCCAATCTGGCGGTACAGGAACCCCTGCTTGACAAGGGCGCTTACGATCTTTGACACCAACGTCTTTTCGAGCAAGGACAACTCGATAAGGCGGCTCAGTGTCAGCCCTGGTTCCAAGGCAACCAGGCGCAGCACGCGCAAATCCCGCACCGTGACGCCAAACTCTTTTTCGTAGTACTTGGATCCCGTCGCTTTGCTCAACTCGCTCAACCGGTCCAACCGGAACGACAGGTACTCGAGGATGGGATGGTCAGAGGACGACATGGCGGGATAAGGAATAAGTAGATATCGACAATAGATTCTGTACGCATTTGTTGATGGATGCAACTAAGTACAAACGCTGAGCGGGGGGCGGGAACAACTTCCGAACTCCAGCGTCCAGGTGCATGTGAGACGCGTAGGGCAAGGCCTGGAGCAGGAAGCGCAGGGCGCGACGATGGTGGCTGCGGTGGTATCCGCGGCAGCTCAACAGGGAGCATTCCAGTTGTCGAGGGATGCGATGCCGGATCGCGCTTGGTCGGCGCACGATACTCGCGCAGGTGCGCGTCCCCCAAGTCAGTTGGGTTTCGGCGCAGTCGCTGGCCGAGATAACGCGTGCGCCGCACGACGGTCCTACAGTTGCTGCGCCCGGTTCGCATCGGCCAGTGCAACGTGTCCCGCCGCCCGCCTCGCCAGATCCACGCGCGGGGCACCTTTCACCAGGCAGGGCCGGTAGCGAGTGCCGCGGCACCAGGTCCGGATCGCGTCGCGCAATACCGGCTCCGTCAGGCCAAGGTCCTGCACGTGCGGGACGAGGTCCTCGAAGATGCCGATCTTGAGCGGCACCTTGGGCGCAGGATTCTTCGCAGAGGTCTGCAGGAAGCACTTTTGCAGCTTCGCGATGGCCTGCATTCGCCGACGGCAGTGCGAGGAAGCTCCGCGCCACCGGATCGCGACACGTTAGCCAGTCATACCTCTCCGGCCGCGGCACCCTCACAAATCATCCGTTTCCGTGCCCAGGGTATGGAATCGACTTATCGGTGGCGGCATGTTCTCCACTACCCTTTAGGGAGACCATTCAGTATTGACGGGGCTGCAACGCACTCCGATCATCCTTCTCGCCCACTGCTTCCCCACCCATCCAGACGTCCGCAACACTCAGGTAGCGGCCTTTCGCATCAATCTCTCCTGTGAACCGCATAGAAGTCGTCAGAAGCGAGAGACCTGAAACGCGTTCACCGGTCCACGGCGAATTGCGGACCGGGCGGTCTACGCCCTTCGCGTGGTACACGCGCCCCATGTTGCCGTTCGTCTGCCGCACGGCGGCGCCGAGCGTGACGGCGACTTCCAGCGTCGGGCAGGCGCTTTGGGCGACGTACTGCGTCATCGGATGCGCAGCGTCGTTCGGGGCCGTGGCGCGGCCGAATCACCACGACGCAATCAGTCGGCGGTCGCCCCGGCCACCTTTGCCACCTGGGTCCAACGCTCCGTCTCCTTGCGAATGAACTCGGCGAGTTGCGCAGGAGTCATGTCGCCAGCCGTCACGCCCTGCTCTTCGAAGCGCTTCAGCACGTCCGCTTGCTTCAGGGCCTTCGACAGCTCCGCGCCCAGCCGCTGCGCCACCGCGGCAGGCGTGCCCCGGGGCGCCATCAGTGCGTACCAGGTGGTCACCTCGTAGCCTTTGATGCCGCTTTCGTCCAGCGTTGGCACGCCGGGATAGGCGGAGGAACGCTTCGCCGTGGTGATCGCCAGCGCCTTGACCTTGCCCGAGCGGACGTGCGGGGCGGCCGACGGACTGGTCTCCACCGCCATCTGGATCTGCCCGGCGATCAGGTCGGTCATCATCGGCGCGCCGCCCTTGTACGGGACATGAACGATATCGGTGCCCGTCATCGACCGGAACAGTTCGCCCGAAAGATGCTCCGTGCTGCCGGGCCCGGCCGATCCGTAGTTCACCTTGCCCGGATGCGACTTGATATAGGCGATCAGTTCCGCCACCGACCTGACCGGCATCGACGGGCTCACCAGCAGCACGTTGGGTGTCAGCGCCACCAGACCGACGGGCACCAGGTCCCGCGTGAACTCGTACGGCAGCTTCTTGTAGATGCCGGGCGCCATGGTGTGCGCCACGGTGGCCAGCAGCAGCGTGTAGCCGTCCGGCGTGGCGCGCGCCACATTGCCCGCCCCGAGAGTACCGCCGGCGCCCGGGCGATTGTCCACCACCACCGGCTGGTGCAACGACTCGCCCATCTTCATGCCGATGGTGCGGGCGATGATGTCGGTGGTGCCGCCGGAAGCAAACGGTACCACGAGGGTGATGGGCTTCTCCGGCCAGTCTTGCGCGGCGGCTGGGGCGATGCCACCGAGTGCGAGGCTCGCGCCCACCAGGCAGGCAATGGCGGTGCGACGGGTGATGTCGGTCATGGAACGGTCTCCTTGGGGATCGATGATTTTTATCGACGTTGCGGGGCTGCGGGCCCGGTGCTTCGGTGCTTCAGTCGGAACCGAGCTGCAACGCGTTGGGCTGGCGCTTCTCGATGGCGGACTTCAACAGGGCCGCGCAACGGTAGATGCCGTGGGCGAACTTGCCGAACGGCAGCGTGGCGAACAGCGCCATCACCACGCCGAGGTGGACGGCCAGCAGGATGGCCATGGCTCCCGTATCGCGGCCGGCCAGCAAGCCAAGACCGGTCACCGCGGTGAGCAGCAGCAGCGCGATAAACCCACGATCCATGGGACGCTGCGCAGGATCGCCCCGCCTGGGATCGCGCCGAAGGTTCAGCCACAGCAGGCCGGCCGGACCGGCCAGAAGCGCGATGCCGCCGGCCGTGCCGAGGAGCACCGGCAGACTCGTCACCGGATATGGCGCGTGCAACCCCATCAGGTAGTGGTACAGCGTCGCCACGCCGGTGGAAGCGAAGCAGGCCATGAAGCCGTAGAACGTCAGATGATGGAAGCGGCGACGCGCCAGCGTGAAGCGGTCGTCCTGCTCGTTGCATCCCTGGCCGTGACCGCCGTCGAGGTAGGTGAGCGTGAGCGCGTCACGCGCGGCCTCTCTCAAGGCTGGCGGCGTGGCACGGCCGGGCGACACGTCGCGCCAGAACGTCCGTACGCCGATACCCAGCGACAGCACCGCGAAGCCGAACACTGCTCCGAACATGGCAGCCATCATGTTGTGCGGGAAAATCGCGTAGAAATTGCCTGCCAGTGGCGCATGCCACAAGGTGCCCTGCCGGGATATGGCCAGCAACAGGAACAGTGACAGGCCAAACGCAAGGGCCAGCGCTACGGTGAGTCCATTGCGGTGGTACAGCGCCCCCAGCGGTGCCGGCCACGCATACTCGGCATATGTCTCGCCGCGTACCCGGGCCATGGCCTGCGGTACATTCACCGCGAATTCGTGCGGCGGCGCGTACTGGCAGGCGTGGTAGCAGGCGCCGCAGTTGTGGCACAGGTTGGCCAGGTAGTTCACGTCTGCCTTGCCGAAGGACAGCCGCCGCGTCATTGCCGGGAACACCGCGCAGAAGCCCTCGCAGTAGCGGCAGGCATTGCAGATCTGCATCTGGCGGGCCACCTCGGCCTCGTTGCCGGTCAGCGGCAACACTCCAATGGGAATGGTTCTGCGACTGTCCGATGGCCGGACATCGCCCGCGGCCGTTTCACCGGCCTCGCGCACCAGGGCTTCAAGCTGCTTCACGTTGCGCTCCTTTCGATTGTGCGGCCGCGCGTGCGGCCCGGGTGCCGGCAATGCGGCCGAACGCTGTGCCGATCGACATGCCGACGCCCGCCGTATAGCCCTTGCCCAGCACGTTGCCGGCCATCATCTCGCCGGCAACGAACAGGTTGTCGCTGGGCTGTCCGCCGAAATGCACGGCGGAGTTCTCGTCGACCTTGAGGCCGAGGTAGGTAAAGGTGATGCCGGGACGCAGCGCGTAGCCGTAGAAAGGCGCGGTGTCGATAGGACGCGCCCAGTGCGTTTTTGGCGGCGTCAGCCCATCGGTGCGGCAGTCGTCAAGAGTCGTGTGATCGAACGTGCCCGTGCGGCAAGCGGCGTTGTAGTCGGTCACGCTCTTCACGAACGCCTGCTCGGCCAGGCCCAGTTTGCGCGCCAGTTCGGGCAACGTATCGGCCACCGTGCCGGGGAAGACGGGCGGCATGAAGCGCCCGATCGCCTTGGCGTCAATGATGGAGTAGGCGATCTGGCCAGGCTGCTGGGCGACCAGGCGACCCCAGATGGCGTAACGCTTCGGCCAGAAGTCCTCGCCCTCGTCGTAGAAGCGTTCCGCCTCGCGGTTGACCACGACGCCGAGCGACACGCAATCGATGCGCGTGCAGATGCCGCCGTCATAGACCGGCGCGCGTGCGTCGATGGCCACGCAGTGCGATTGCGAGGGATCGCCGATGGCGTCCGCCCCCGCCTCGATCATGTACTTTAGCAACACGCCCATGTTGAAGCGGGTGCCGCGGATCAGGAAGTTGTCGGCCGGCCATTCGCCGCGGTCGTTGCGGCCCCATGCTTCACGCAGCCATTCGCGGTTCGATTCGAAGCCGCCCGCAGCCAACACGCAGGCGCGGGCCTCGAAGCGCTGCGCGCCGCTGCGCGCGGCCACGAAGCGGCTGCCGTCCAGTTCGATCGAATCGACCGGCGTTTCGTAGCGGACCTCCACGCCGAGGGCTTCGGCGCTGCGGTAGTAGGCATTCACCAGCGCCTTGCCACCGCCCATGAAAAACGCATTGGTGCGTGCCACGTGCAGCGCCCCGGATAGTGGCGGCTGGAAATGCACGCCATGGCGGCGCATCCAGGGGCGGCACGTCGAAGACGCGCGGATCACCAGGCGCGCCAGCGCCTCATTGGTGATGCCACCGGTGACCTTGAGCAGGTCTTGCCAGTACTCCTCCTCCGGGTAGCTGTCGACCAGCACGTCCTGCGGCGCATCGTGCATGCAGCGGAGGTTCCGGGTGTGCTGGGAATTGCCGCCGCGCCAGGCCTTGGGGGCAGCTTCCAGCAACAGCACGCTGGCGCCCGCCTCGCGCGCCATGAGCGCGGCGCACAGCGCCGCGTTGCCGCCCCCGACTATGAGTACGTCCCACATGAGTACAGTCTCCCTTGTTGGGCGCGACTATACTGAGCGGGGCTGACGCCCGCCAGACGGGAACCGGCAACGGGTGTTTACGAATCCTGAAGGGTCGCCCCCGGCCATCGGCCGGCCCGCACCAGCTCACGCGTAACGGAAGCCAGCGTGCCGCGCGCAGCCAGGCCGGCCGGCGACAGCTCGTCGTCCGACAGGCTGGCCAGCAGGTTGGGGCGACGGGCCCCGGCGTCCGAGATGGCGATCATGGCCAGCGGCTCCCCGCCGATGCGCGCGACTGCCGCGCCCGGCTGCACCGTCGCCCCAAGGCCGGCGCGCACGGCATCCATCAGCATCGCCAGCCCGTCGATCTCGGCCACGACGTTCGGCTGGTAACGGCCTCTGGCAAACGCCACGTCGAGCACGGACCGCAGCCCGTGCGGGCTGCTCGGCAGGATCAATGGCAAGTCGCGCAACTGTGCCAGCCTCACGGTCTTGGCCATGGGCAATGCGGGCATGTCACGTCGGGCGATGAGGAAGAGGCGCTCCGTGAGCAGGGGCGCCAGGCTCCAGCGATGGTGGCCGTCCGCGTGGAACAGGACAGCCAGGTCGAGCTGGCGGGTATCGATCATGGTCGCCAAGTTGCCCGACAGGCTTTCCACCAGATGGAGCCGTATATCGGGATATCGCTCCCGCATGGCCCGCATGAACGGCAGGCCCAGCACCGAGATCGTACTGGGCGCCATGCCGACGCTCACGTGGCCGGACAATCTCGCAAGCTGGGCGGCACGGACGGCGTCGTCAGCATGACGGATCGCCAGTTGCGCCTGCCGCCAGAATGCCGCGCCAGCATCTGTGGGCACCACGCCGGCTGACGTGCGCTGCAACAGGCGCGTGGAAAGCTCTCCTTCCAGACGGCTGATTTGCTGGCTGAGCGCCGACGTGCCTACGCCCAGCTTCTGCGCTGCCTTTCCCATGCTGCCAAGTTCGACGACCTGCAGGAAATACCGCAACTGCCGGAGCTCCATTAGCTTCCCTCCCTAAGAACCAAGCGTAAGACTCCCCATTAGTGTAATGGGTGTCTGCCTGCCAGGGGATTCAAGGGGCCGCTCCGCTGAGTATTGCCGGACAACACAGCAGCGCGGATGACCGTTGGTCTTTCGAAAGCGGCCATTGAAGTCGCTGGGATCCAGTGGCAGGCTTCGGGTCGGAAGCAGTCATCGCACTTTTCCGAGCGCTCTTGAAGGCCAGGGTTGGCAGAAAAGGGGGGATAGCTGCTTCCTACACTAGCATGTTCAAGAAATCGGCGTATCTGCCCCGACCTCGTTGGTCCCATCAAACCCTTGACGCCTAGAACTTGTGACGGATGCCGACTGCTACGCCCAGCATTTGATTCTTGTCGTTGCCAAGGAAATAGCCGTTCGCAAAGCTGATCGCGGCGCTGTCCATGTTCAGCGCCGCATTCCGAGTGTACGCGGCGGTAAGATAGGCATCGGTCCGCTTCGAAAAGCTGTAGTCCGCAATCAACAAGACCTGCCACGGATTGGGAGCGTTCGCGCCCGCTACGCTTTTGGCGTCGTCGTAATAGTAGGCCACTGTTAGCGCAAGTGCAGGCGTGGCCTGATAGTTGAGGCCAAGCCAGTAATAGTCGTCGCGCAACAGCGTGGCGCTGTTCGGGCCCGTGCTTTTGCCCCAGCGATATCCGGCCATCACCTTGGCGGTGCCGATCGTGTAGCTGGCTGCCGCGGCAGCCTTCCTGACCGTTCCCGTATCGCCCGCCGCAGTGAGCGTCGGGGCGTACTGGTCGTACGCGGCCGTGACCCCAAAAGAACCTGTGCCGTAGACCAGACCGGCGCCATAGCCGGAGTCCCGCCGGAACTGTCCCGGCACTTCGCCGCCTCCTGCAACACCATTGCCGAAGGTCCAGTGAGTGATTGCAGTGAGACCGCCGAACTGGCCTGTGTACTTGGCCACATTGTCGGACCGGAAGTTCAGGCCCGTGGCCAATATCAGTGGTTCATACTGTAGCCCGAATCCTGTCGGCGAGAAGTTGGTGAGGGCATCGAAGAGGGACGTGTACTGCCGCCCGAACGTGAACTTTCCAGCGACCGCATGTTCGACCCCGACAAACGCTTGACGGCCGAAGAGACGTCCTCCCTGCTGCATCTTGCCGTCGTCGACCCCGAAGCCGCTTTCCATCACGAATAGCGCCTTGAGTCCATCGCCAAGCTCCTCCGATCCTCTCAGGCCCCAACGCGAGCCGGACAGCCCGCCCGAGTTCATGCGCACCACGTCCTTGCCTGGGCCAAGTGCGAAACCATTCGCCGCATTGGGCGTCACCGTCGACATGTTCGTCACGTACTCGACGTTGGTGTCCAGCACGCCATAGAGCGTCACGTTGGTCTGCGCCTGCGCTACGCAGGCGGCCATCGCCAGCGGCGTGGCCACGATCCAGGCGCTCCCCTTATTGCGCGGCTTGAACGGTTCACGCGATTCGGTCGACTGCATTCATCTCCTCCTTACGATGTAGAAATATCTCAACTGCAAACCAAGGATGGTTTGAGTGGACACCCGCAAATGGCTCTTATGGGGTGTCGCCAGATCGCTTCACTTACTCGACGACGATCTTGCGGTCCTTGATGAGCGTCGACAGCCGCTTGCTCTCGTCGGCCAGCAATTCCCGGAATGCTGTCTGGTCCATCGCCACCGATTCGGCGCCGAGTTGTCCGAACCGCTGCTTGAGCGTCGGTGATGCCAGGACCTTCTTCAGCGCGGCCGAGAACCGCTCTGTAATGTTGGCCGGGACCTTGTTCGGCGCCCAGGCGCCGAACCAGATGTCCAGGCTTGCATTTCGAATGCCCAGTTCCGCGTAGCTAGGCGCATCCGGGAAGAAGACCGACTTCCTTTCACTGGCAACAGCCAGCAGCTTGACCTTGCCGCTCTTGATATGCGGGAAGCCGATACCGGGATCGAAGACGACGTCGGCCTGGCCGGCCATCACGTCTTGCAGGGCGGGCGCGGAGCCTTTGTAAGGTACGTGCGTAATGGAGGTGCCGTTGCTCTGGTTGAACAACTCCGCGGCGAGATGCGGTGCCGTACCTGTGCCGGACGACGCGATGGTCAGCTTGCCGGGCTGAGCCTTGGCCGACGCGATGAACTGTTTTACGTCCTTGGCTTCCAGCGTGGGGCGGGCAACGAGATACATCTGGGCGCGTCCGACCGCCATCACCGGAGTGAGGTCGCGAGAGGGCAGCAGATTGGACTTGAACAGATAGGGGTTGGCAGTTTCAACCGAGGTTGGCGCGATGAGAAACGTGTAGCCGTCGGGCGACGCCCTGACCACCTCTCCAACCGCTATGTTGCCGCTGGCACCGGGCTTGTTGTCGACGATCACGGTCTGTCCCAGCGCTTCGGTGAGCAACTGTCCGATCGCGCGCGCCATAACGTCCGTCCCGCCACCCGGGGCGAAACCCACCACCAGGCGAATGGGCTTCGACGGCCACGGCGCGGTCTGGCTTGCCGCTGGAAAGGCTGCACCAGCCAGCATCACGGCCGCAAGAGCCATCGCCGAGCGGCGTGACAGGGAATGAACGATGGGATTGGACTTGGGATTCATGGGTGTGTCTCCTCGTGAGGGAATGGGTGGGCGCGTCATCGATGCACTGCTGGCGTCGCCCGTCCGAGTCTGAGTTGCGTTCAGCGCTTGTTCGTCTCCCCGCCGAAGCCAGGAAAGGACAAGTCACCGAAACATAGACTGCCGCGATGGTGTTGTAAATAGGGTATATCGGTTATCTGTAAGATAATTTCGCGCGGCACCCTCGAAGGGCCGGTCTGATCATTATGGCTAAAAATGCCTTATAATTATCATAATAGCTCCGGAAATTATCCTATGGATAATTATGTAACCCTATTTACAAAGTCGCGGCAATGTTCTACCTTTCGATCAACAGCAGTTTCCTGGCACCGTTCTGCGCTGCATCGCGCAGCAGCCGTCCCAAAGCCGCTTCTGTTCCGCAACCGAGGATTGAGAGACAACGTGCTTGATAAAAGACTTTTTTATATCGATGGGAAGTGGGTCACACCTGAGACGGCCCGCGAGCTGGTGGTGATCAATCCCTCGACCGAACAGCCCTGCGCTGTCATTTCCATCGGCGATGTGGCCGACACCGACCGCGCAGTGAACGCTGCGCGGCAGGCGTTCGGGATCTGGTCCCGGACCAGCCCCGCCGAACGCCTCCGGCTGGTCGAGCGACTTCTTGAAATCTACGAACGACGCGCCCCCGAGATGGCGCTGGCGATCAGTCTGGAGATGGGCGCGCCGATCGACATGGCGCTCTCCGATCACGTTGGCGCCGGCGCTTACCACACCCGGACCTTCATCACGGCGTTTCGCGAGTTTTCGTTCGAGCGGCCGCTCGGCCCACATGCGCCCGGAGATCGCATCCTCATGGAGCCGATCGGCGTGGCGGGCTTGATCACGCCGTGGAACTGGCCCATGAATCAGGTAGCGCTCAAGGTGGTGCCGGCATTGCTGGCGGGATGCACGACGGTGCTGAAGCCCTCGGAAATCGCGCCGCTTTCGTCGATGCTCTTTGCCGAGTACATCGATGAAGCGGGTTTCCCGAAGGGCGTCTTCAATCTCGTCAACGGTGACGGCGCCGGGGTCGGCACGCGTCTGTGTTCTCATCCCGATGTCGACATGATCAGCTTTACGGGCTCCACGCGCGCGGGCATCGCCATCTCCAAGTCAGCCGCCGATACGCTCAAGCGCGTGGTGCTTGAGCTTGGTGGCAAGGGGGCAAACCTCATATTCGCGGACGCGGATGCCAACGCGGTGAAGCGCGGCGTGCTTCATTGCTTCAAGAACACCGGGCAAAGCTGCAACGCACCCACGCGCATGCTGGTCGAGCGCGCCATCTATGAGCGGGTGGTCGAAGAGGTCCGGGTGATCGCGGAGGGCGTTGCAGTCGATGCGGCGCACGCGGCTGGCAAGCATATCGGTCCGCTCGCCTCGGATGCGCAGTTCCAGAGGGTCCAGGAAATGATCGAGAAAGGCATCGGCGAGGGGGCGCGTCTCATCGCCGGCGGCCTCGGCCGCCCGAGCGGACATGAGACCGGCTACTTCGTCCGGCCGACCGTATTCGCAGATGTAAACAACCAGATGGCCCTCGCTCGCGAGGAGATTTTCGGACCGGTGCTCTCGATCATGCCGTTCGACAGTGAGGAAGAGGCGATCGCCATCGCAAACGACACGCCTTATGGGCTTGCAAACTACGTGCAGTCGACCGATGGCGAGAAGCGCAACCGTGTGGCTGGCCGGCTGCGATCCGGCATGGTCGAGATGAACGGCAAGCCTCGCGCTCCGGGATCGCCTTTTGGCGGCATCAAGGCATCCGGCCGGGCCCGCGAAGGCGGTGTTTGGGGCATCGAAGAGTTTCTCGAGGTCAAAGCGGTGTCGGGTTGGGCCGATCGGCCGGACGCACCGCAGTAGAGCAGGCCCCCGAGGCCACGGCGGCCCCCACAATTGAATGACATGGATCTGACGTGAGGGATATGCCCCAAAGCGATACCCGGAGTTGTTCCGTGTACTCGCCTTGTCGCCACCCGATCCGCAGATTGTTGAACCGGAGAAGTACAGAATGAACGGCGCTGAAAGTCTAGTCACTACCCTGCTGGAGTCGGGCATCGATACCTGCTTCGCCAATCCTGGAACCAGTGAGATGCACTTTGTCGCGGCCCTGGACCAGATTCCCGGCATGCGCTGCGTGCTGGGTCTTCAGGAAAACGTCGTCACCGGCATGGCCGATGGCTACTATCGCATGGCCCGCAAACCCGCCAGCACGCTGTTGCATTGCGCGCCGGGACTCGCGAATGGCTGGGCCAACCTGCATAACGCGCGGCGGGCGAACAGCGGGATCGTGAATATCGTGGGCGACCAGGCAACCTATCACCAACCCTACGACGCACCGCTCACTGCCGACACGGCTGGTCTCGCCGGCGCCGTTTCCGCGTGGGTACGCACCACCCGGCAAGCGGCTGATGTCGGGCGCGACGCCGCCGCCGCAGTGTCCGCAGCCCGTACCGCTCCTGGCCAGATTGCCACGCTGATCCTGCCCTCAGACACTTCCTGGGACGCGGGTGGCGCGGCCGCCCACGCGCTGCCAGTGCCCGCGGCGCCGCCAATCGATCCGTTCGCCGTCGACAACGCAGCGCGCATACTGCGTCAGAACAAGAACGTACTGATTCTTCTCGGCGGAGGCGCCGCGCTTCCCAAAGCCCAGGTCCTCGCCTGGCGCATTGCCAGCGCAACCGGCGCGACCTTGAGGTACGAATACGTCATCGGACGGGTCGCGCGTGGACGCGGTCGTCTTCCAATTGAACGGGTGCCGTACAGCACCGATCAAGCGATCAAGGTGCTGGCGTCGTTTCAGCACATCATCCTGGTCAATGCGAAGCCGCCAGTCGGGTTTTTCGCTTATCCCGGGAAGCCCTCCATCCAGCATTCGGCCAGCGCGCAGTTGCACTATCTGTCGCGGGTCGATCAAGACCCCGAAGCCGCGCTGCTGGCCCTGGCCGAAGCCCTGAATGCCCCGGTCGTCGATATGCCGGGTTGCGGGCCATGCCCCGAGGCAGGTAGCGGCGTGCCGACGCCCGAAGGCCTGGCTCAGACACTGGCGGCCTTGATGCCGGAGAACGCCATCATCTCGGATGAAAGCATCTCTTTTGGCCGTGGCTTCTACCGGTTCACGCATGGCGCGGCACCGCATGACTGGCTGCCACTGACCGGCGGCGCCATTGGCGACGGCCTTCCCGTAGCAACCGGCGCCGCTGTGGCCTGTGGCCGGTCCAGGCGCGTGATCAGTCTGCAAGCAGACGGCTCGGCCATGTACTCGCTGCAATCCTTGTGGACCCAAGGTCGCGAGAAGCTTCCTTGCACGACGATCCTGCTCAGTAACCGCAAGTACAACATTCTGATTGGTGAATACGAGAACGTTGGCGCCGTCCCCGGGCCAACGGCCATGGGCATGCTCGATTTGTCGAATCCGGATCTCGACTGGGTCAAGCTTGCAAATGGCATGGGCGTGGAGGCGGCGCGCGCCACGACGCTGGAGGGATGCGCCGACCTGATGAAGCAGAGCTTTCGTCAGGATGGCCCGTTCCTGATCGAATTGCTGATCTGACAGGGGTTGTCGTGGCGTGCCCGTGCAGGCCCGTCAAATGACAGACAACATGAGTACCGGGCTGGGATCGCTGTCATGCCCTCAGTCCGAGCAAAACATTGGAGACATACGAATGCGCGACATAGAACACGTTGGATTTCTTGGCCTTGGGAACATGGGCGCCGCAATGGCCACGCGCCTTGTTCATCCGGAGTCGAAACTGCATGTCTTCGACCCGGATCCGGAGGCCGTTTCGCAACTCGTTGAGCTGGGCGCGGTTGCCCATGCGAGCCCTCGCTCGGTTGCGGATGCCGCTTCTGTCGTCTTCGCTTGCCTGCCGAGCAGTGCAGTTTGCGAGACGGCGATCTTCGGGCCGGAGGGCGTTGCGGGTGGCAAGACCGTGCGCACCTACGTCGAGATGTCGACGATAGGACCGACTGCCGTCTCATCGATTGCGCAGAGGCTCTCCCACAACAATATCGCCACGGTCGATGCGCCCGTCAGTGGCGGCCCCTCGGCCGCGCGCACCGGCAAGCTTTCGATCATGTTGTCCGGGGACAGCAACGACATTGCACATGCCATGCCGTGGATCAGGCAGATCGCCGGGACGATTCACAAGCTGGGCGATCAAGCGGGTCAGGCGCAGGCAATGAAGCTGGTCAACAACATCATGCTGGCCGCCAACATGGCGGTTGCATCGGAAGCGCTGACGATGGGCGCCAAGGCCGGGTTGAATGCAGACGCCATGATCGAAGTGATCAAATCCAGTACAGGGCAGAGCGCAGCGGCGGACATCCTGGCCCGGTTTGCCATTCCCGGAACATTCGATTTCGGCGCGCATATTGCCATCGTCGCGAAGGACGTGGAACTTGCCATTGCCGAGGCGCGCGCCCTGGAGGTGTCCGTTCCCGTGCTTGACCAGGCCAGAGGCGTCTGGAAGTCGGCAATGGAACAAGGCCGCGGCAGCGACGATTTCACTTCGATTCTCATGAGCGTGGAAGAACGCGTCAACGTGCTGGTACGTGGCGCGCCGCGACGGTGATCTGCCCATCGGCATTCATCCACGCCAGGCAATTTCAGACCCTTACGGAGAAGACCATGGATTCATCCAACGAGAACAGCCATTCGACCACCAACCCTGATGACGTCGCCGTGCTTGCCGGAAAGCTCGCATATGCCACGCTTGAGACTGCGCCACTTGTGCCGGGACGCCGAACGTTCTTCAAGTACCGCGACCTCGGCGTCACGGACGCTACCGCTGGGCGCATGCGAGCCCAGATCACGATAGCAACGGGAGAAATGCAGCAGACTGGCTGGCACTATCATCTCTGCGAATCACAGTTCATCTTTACGCTGCGCGGCTGGGTCGATCTGGTGTTCGAAGACGGCAGCCAGATTCGGGTGAATGCAGGAGAGTCGCTCCATATTCCGGGCGGACTCAAGCATAACGAACTTGCGATCTCTGAAGACCTCGAGCTTCTCGAGGTGTCGGTTCCGGCGAAGATGGGTACGGTAGCTTGCGACGCGCCGCCGAACCTTGTCGCGCAGGGCTGATGGCACTCCCCAATCCAATGAGAAACAAAATGACTAAAGGTTATATCTTCGCCGAAGTGGACATTCATTCGCCCGGAGCGGAATGGGACGAATACAGCAGCAAGGTCCAGCCTACGCTGGACGCTTATGGTGGCGTGTTCGTGATTCGGGGCGGTACCCCAAACGTGCTGGAAGGCAAGGGCGAAGCCGGCACGATCGTGGTGCTCGAGTTTGAGAGCCCGCAGAAGGCCGAGGCGTGGTATGCATCGGAGGACTATCAGAAAATCCTGCCGCTTCGGCTGCGCAATGCCGAGGCGAGAGTGATTTGTCTGCCGGGCGCAGAGTAAGTTATTGAGAAGCCACGGCGTCACTGGATTCTTGCGTTCCAATGACGTCCCGCGCGTTGTCCTTTCAGGCTGGCCTCAGAAGTCATTCGCTCCGCCGTTGAAACAGCCCCGTGCTAAACTCGACCGCCGTTTAGGTGCCCTGCGAGTCGAGGCTTCCGCTTAAGTGGCGCATGCTCGGGAAGAACACGCAAACTGGTTTGCGGCCCGAGCCCTTTTGAGGAGGATCGACGGTTTTGACAGAAGCAAAGAAAACAGTCGCAAAACGATCCGCGGTGACGGAGGACGACGCACCTTCGGCTCCTGCAGGCAATGCTGGAGGGCGGCGCCGCATACAGTCGGCTGACAAGGCAACGGAAGTCCTCCTCGCGCTTGTCGAGGCAGGAAAGGCGACGCCCCTGCGTGACCTGGCGCGCGCCATCGGCATGCCAAATAGTCTCGCGCACCGCTATCTGGCGAGTCTGATGGCGAGTGGCCTGGCGGTTCAGAACGAAACCACCGGTCTTTATGACTTGGGACCTACCGCGGTTCGCATAGGAGCTTCGGCGCTGGCGCGTGTCGATCATCTGCGCCTTGCAGGCGAAGCCATGCCGCAACTGGTAGCCAGTACGGGACTTCCTGCACTGCTCAACGTCCTGGGGGATCGCGGCCCGACCATCGTTCGATGGGAGCGCAGTTTTGTTCCGTTTATCACCACGCTGTCGGTAGGCTCGACATTTCAGCTGACTAATTCAGCGACCGGACGCGTATTGCTGGCATTCACACCCGAGAAGGTCAGGGATGATCTGATCAAGTTGGCTGTCTCCCGTAATCTCGAACAGCCCCCGGCGAATCTGCTCGAGCGTCTTGAGCAGATCCGGAAGCGAGGATACGACGAAGCCGAATCGGTCCTGATTCCAGGCCTGTCAGCGATCAGTGCTCCGATACTCGATGTTCAAAACGAGGCGGCTGCCTGTCTGACGTTGATCGGCGCCATTCCTGATGTGCAGCGTATCAAGGCCAAGGCTATCTCGTGTCTGGTAGAGACAAGTACACGTATCTCGCAAATTTGTGGGAGCAACTTGTCGTTCGCTTGATAGTTTGACCCGTGGCAGCCTAAACTCGAATATCGCACGGACCCATACCTCGGGATCGCGCAACAGGCGATGCCGCTTCCGGCTTGCATTCAACCTTCGGCAACGGCGGTCTTCGTCCACCTCGCCGCGCCGTGGCTCGTTGGCGGACAACGTTTCGATCAAGGGGCGAGAAGCCTCGTTGCCATTGGCCTGTGCCAGTTTCCCGATTTTCGGTATTAGGTAACTGCCGGCGCATAGCCTGCGCGCTCGAAGATAGGTTGCATTGTCGGTGGCACGATCACTTCGTGGTCTGTCATGCGATATTTCCATTGGTGCGTGGAAGCGGTCATTGGCCATCTCCCGCATTCTGGCAATCGCTCCGTGCCCTCATTCCAGTTGAATGTTGGCGTGCCTGATCACCTCGGTCCAACGCTTGCTGTCCGCGGCGATCACCTTGTTAAGGTCTTCCCCGGCGCCATAGTACGGCTGTGCACCCTGGGCCGTGAGCTGCCCGACGATTGCGGGTTCCGTTGCGACGGATCTTACGGTGTCTTGCAGCTTCCTGATGATCTCCGGGCTGGTTCCGGCGGGCGCCATCAGGGCCGACCATGATTCCGTTTCCGCGTCCTTGATGCCAAGCTCCGCGAACGTCGGCACATCGGGGATCGCCGCATTCCTTTGCCGGCTGGCCACGCCGAGCAGCCGGACCTTGCCCGACTTCACATACGGTTGCAGGCCGGGCAGATTCGCAAAGAGAACCTGGATCTGGCCGCCAAGGAGATCGGCCGTTGCAGGCCCCGCACCCTTGTATGGCACGTGCGTGAACCTGACGCCGGTGCGCAGCATGAACAGCTCGCCGATCATGTGGTTGACGGACCCTTGGCCCGCAGACCCCATGTTGAGCTTTCCGGGATTCGCCTTGGCGTACCGGATCAGTTCGGCCATGTTCTTCGCTGGCGTGTTTGCCGAGACGGCCAGCACGTTCGGTACCGTAGCGAAGAGCGCGATCGGCGTAAAGTCCTTCGATGGGGAAGGCGGCAGGCTCTTCGCTAACAGCGGCTGGATGACCTGACTGCCCATCGTCGCGTACAGAAGCGTGTACCCATCGGCCCGCGCCCTGGCGACGAACGCCGCGCCGATGGCACCGCCAGCGCCGGGCTTGTTATCGACGAGGACGGGTTGCCCCAGCACCTGGGACATGCGCGTCGCCAGCAGCCGCGCGGTAAGGTTCACGGTTCCGCCCGGTGCAAAGGGCACGACGAGGTCGACCGGCTTGTCGGGATACCCTTGCGCCCCGGCGACGGAGCAGCACCCGATGGCGGCAACCAGCACTGCGGTGAACTTGAACATGGTTGTCTCCTCTCAAACGTCAGATTGCCTGCGCCGGGACGCGCGGCGCGTGGTCGGGCGTGACAAGTGCCCGGGTACGCTGCTCCAGCAATGCGGAGGCCTCGCGAATCCGGCTGTCGGTGGCCTCCAGCGCGTCGACGCGCAGGCCGAGTGCGAGCCGCTGTGCATCAAGCCGCTCGAGCACGCCTTGCGGAGCGGGCGCGCCGTATGACTGGCGGCCATTCACATTGCAGATCGGGTCCAGGCATTTTGCAACGTCTTCGGCCAAAAGGGCTGCCGGTCGTCCGACTTGCTGTTCTGCCGCTGCATCGATCATTGCCACCGTGATGGCGGTGGCTGGCAGGCCATCGTCGAGCGCACGCCGCACCACGGCGCCGATGATGTGATGGGCATCGCGGAACGAAAGGTCGGCTTTCCGGACAAGCAGGTCGGCCAGATCGGTCACTGTGGAGAAATCGCCCGCCGCATGAGCGGCCATGCGCTCGCGATCGGGCTGCACGTCCTGCACAAGCAGCTTCATCAATGCGAGACATTTCAGCGCTTCTTCGCAGCTCTCCCAGCAGGTTCGCGTGCTTTCGCGGCTGCTGTCGCCGGAATGCGTGAAGTGTGTGGACTTCACCGTTGTCAGCGCAGCCGACGTGAGCCCGATCAGGTGTGCGGTCTTGCCGCGCAGGTATTCGAGCACGACCGGATTCTTCTTTTGCGGCATGATGCTCGACGTCCCAGCGATGCTGTCCGGAAATACCAGGAAGCCGAATTCGGGCGTCGACCAGATATAGAAATCCTGCACCATCCGGCTGCACGTGATCATCATGATCGAGAGCGTTGCGCTCAACTCCAATGCAAAGTCTCGTGACGCTACGCTGTCCAGTGCGTTGCCGAGCGGCCGGCTGAAGCCGAGCAGGGTGCTGGTCAGGGTGCGGTCGATCGGGAACGACGTTCCGGCGAGTGCACACGCCCCCATTGGGCAGCCGTCGAGGGTTTCCAGTACATGCAACAACCGGTCGATATCCCGGGACCACGCCTCGACCAGCGCCGAGAGGTAATAGCCATACGTCATCGGCTGGGCGGCCTGCATGTGGGTATAGCCAGGCATGACATGGCTGGTGTACCGGGCCGCCTGGTTCAGCGCGGCGTCGCATAACTCCACCAGCGCCGCACAGATCCGGATCACAAAGCCGCGAGCGCGAATCCGGTCGTTGGTCGCGCCAATATCGTTGCGGCTGCGTGCCGTGTGCAGGCGGCCACCGAGATTCTGGCCGACAAGCCGGATCAGGTGGGCTTCGTAATTGAAATAGGCATCTTCTCTTGCCGCATCGAGTTCAACTACCTCGGGGCCCTCGTGCCGCATTTTCAATAACGCATCGGCAAGGACCGCCGTGGTGGTCTTGTCGAGAATATCCTGCTGATCCAGCATGACCAGGTGGGCGAGATTGATCTGGGTAAGTACCTCGAAATTCTTTGCGAAAAATTCCCGCGTGGTGCGGGACTGGAAAATGTATTCGATAACCTCCTTCGCAGGAGGTTGCTTGAGTCGGCGGCTGACTTTGGATTCCATTGGTCACACTCTGTTGAAAACAAACCTGAATCGAGTTTGGTGTCCAGCCGTCCATACGTCAAATCAGCTAATCGCATCTTTCTATACAATTTTGATATAGGATGACAAGCCTCCGGCGCGCGTGCATGGCGTGTCACAATCCACCCCCTCCCGGAGCCCGAACCATGAACTTCAAGCAGATAGAAGCGTTTCGTGCGGTGATGATGTCGCGGTCCATGACCACGGCGGCAGGGCTGCTGCATACGTCGCAACCCAATATCAGTCGCTGGATCGCGTTGCTGGAGCGCAAGGTGGGCTTTGAGCTATTCCAGCGCGTCGGGACCAAGCTCATTCCCACTGCCGAAGCGGAAGCGTTTTACGCGGACGTCGAACGTGCCTTTATCGGCTTGGAGTCACTCGACGAAAGCGCGAATTCCATCCGGCACAGAGGTACCGGATTACTCCGCGTCGGTGCAGTGGGCTCCATTGCAGAAAGCGTATTGCCGGACGCCATCGCGATTTTCCGGCAGGATTTTCCCGATATTCCGGTTCTCCTGAACATGGGCCGCTCGGACGTAGTGGCAAAATGGACGGCGACCGGGTTCTGCGATATTGGATTCTGTTCGGTGCCTACCGAGTTGCCCAGTCTGCAGTATGAAGAGATCCATGCCGCGCACGGGATATGCATTGTTCCCCGTTCCCATCGGCTTGCGACAAGATCCGTTCTGGAACCAGCCGATTTCGAAGGCGAGCATTTCATATCGCTGCCGACAGAAAGCGCGAACCGGCGCGAGATCGACCGGCACTTCCCGACAGGATCGAGGGTACTTGCGATCGAAACGCCCTATGCCACGACCATCTGCAAAATGGTCGGCAAAGGACTGGGTGTGTCGATCGTGAGTCCGATCGTGAGCCGTGCGGAGGGTCTCGCTGACGTGTGCGAGATTCCGTTTTCGGGCGAGGTGATGTTCCGCAGCTTCGCCGTTACGTCGAATCACTTCCCGCTCAATTTCCTGGCAAGCCGGATCGCGGAACGCGTACGCAATACTTTTGATGCGTTCAGTTCACGAGCCAGTGGGTAGATGAGCGTGCCGGACGGCCTGGCCTTCGTGAAGGACTGCTTTGCCGCCTTCGACCCGGAGCAGATCACGTTTGCAAGATGAGGCGGGAGCACCAGCGGCGGGCTCGCACCTCCGTCGTGCTACGATCCGCGCCTATTACGGAGAATGAAGATGTTTTTTACTTGCCAGAACCAGTCGTGCCAGACGCGTTGGGACCCCAAGGACGTGACGGTCAAGGACGAAGGCCAGGGCCCGCTGTTCCGCTGCCCGGTGTGCAATTCCCGCAACCCGGTCGTGCCCCAGCGCAAGGCCGACGGCAGCATCGTTTACAAGCAGCGCACCAGGTAAGCGTCCTCTTCGGCACCTCCGGCCTCTTCGGCCTCCTGGCCACTCCGGGCCCGTGCGCAAGCCGGCCAGCGGCGCACGCTCCCCGCTCAGCCGCCGCTCCGTTTCACGGTCATGCCGCGCTGGCGGAGTTTTTCCATCACCGTGTCGCAGTGGTCACCCTGGATCTCGATCACGCCGTCCTTGACGGTGCCGCCCGAGCCGCAGGCGGTCTTCAGTTCCCTGCCCAGTTGCGCCAGCGCCAGTGCATCCAGCGCCACACCACGCACCAGCGTGACCCCTTTGCCCTTGCGCCCCTTGGTTTCCCGCGAAACCCGTGCGATGCCGTCGCCCTGCGCGACCGGGCGGGCCTTGCCGCAAGTGCATGCCGCCAGCGCATTGCCGCAGCCGGGGCATATCCTGCCGTGTTCGGTGGAGTAGACCAGCGAGCTGGCGGGTTTGTGCTGTGACATGAGTAGCTTCCGCGTTCCGGGTTGCGGGCTGGCGCAGCCCGGGGCCGGCAGCGTACGGCAAGCGCGACCGCCCTGCAAGGGGGCGAAGCCGCCGGATCTGCCGGCATTTCCGATGTGCTGGCTCATGCACCGGCAGGCAACGCGCATGCCGTCCCCGGTTCACTTATTCACCGGGAAGCACTCGGGCAGGCACACGGCCCACAGGATCGGGATGGCTGAAGTCCGGGCGGTGGCGGATGGCAACCGCCCGTGGCTTCGCGTCCGGGCCGGCTAGCGGCCGGCAGGACTGCCGTAAAACGCGCCGGTACGGGGGTTGGACACGATATAGGTATGGCGCCTGGCCCAGGTCTGGGCAGCCATGAAGACTTCCGGTTCGCGCTGGCTCCAGTCACTCGCCATCAGTGGCGCGGCTTCCTGCTCCGTGGTCGCGTACACAAGCGCTTTGTGCAGGGCGGCCCGGCCTTTGCCTCCCGGAATCGTAATGGTGCGAATCGTCACGCGCATCGTCAGCGGCCTCAACGTGTTTGGAATGCAAATTATCGCTGCGTTCAAACGACACTATTGTGACAAGTAGTGTCCGGGCGGCAGCGTCAATGTGGTGCTACGCGAAGCCGCGGCAATGGGGTTTGCGGCGTCGCAGTTGACCTGGAGCAACTATTCACGATCATACGCCGCAAGTCCTTGCCGAGCCAATGGCCTCTGTTGCGGCGTTTCTACAGGTACCGGGACAGGTACCGGGAGGCTATCGCAGCCGGTGCTTTTACAGTCCGGGCTTGTCCAGCGGTATCCCCAATTCGCCAGCCATGCGCTCGACCAATGCCTCGAGCCGCGCCACCTTCCCGGCCAGTTCCTTCTGCTCGACCTTGAGTGCCTCGAACTCCGAAGGCGGGATCGACTCGTCGGCGGTGCCGCGATCGGGCATCTCTTCCAGGCTGACTGCGCCGCACAGCAGATGCATCCAGCGATGCTCGCGTCCCCCGGGCGCCCGCGGCAGCTTCACCGCAAACGGTGGCTCGGCAGAGGCGAGCTCTTCCAGGAACACATCGACCGACGAGATATCGGCAAAGGCGTGCAGGCGCGCGGAGTTCAGCCGCAACTCCGCCGCCGTCTGCGGGCCTCGCAGGAGCAGCGTGGTGAGCAGCGCGACCGACTGGCTTGGAATAGCCAGCACGCGCTTCATGTTCTGCTCGAAGCGCGGCACGCGGCTGCTGCTGCCTTCCATCACCAGGCTCAGGCGTTTCAAGCCATCGATGGCGGTAAGGATCTCGGCTTCGGTGGCATTCATCACCGGGGCGCGCGCGGTTTTCTGGTTGCAGCCCGAAGCCAGTGCATTGAGCGACAGCGGGTAGGTGTCCGGCACCGTCTGCTGCTTTTCGACCAGCACGGCCAGCACGCGACCCTCAAGCTGGGTCAGGGAACGAATGGCTGGGCGCGCGGGGGTGTCGGATTCGGAGGTCATGTGTGGCATCGCTAGGTGAAGCTACTTGCCCGGGCCCGATCGTGAATCGGCCAGGAGCGCTTTGTTTGGTGGCCATATGATATCCGGCCCGAGGCGAGCGCCTGGATCCGTGGAAACGGAGAGGCTGCCGGCTGTGCCCCTATCCTGCGCATATTCCACAATGCAAGATCGTCGGCTATGCCGCTGGCATCGCATTGACCTGTTTACCTACACTCCGCTAACCAACTATCCAAGTCACTTAGAGTCACTTAGAGCCACTTAGAACCACCAAGAGCCACCAAAAGTCACCAAGTCAGAAGACGGGCTCAGACCAACGACACTGGGGGGATCCAAGATGCGTTTGAGGATGCAGAGGGCGGGCTTTGCGGCCCTGGCGTGTTTCGGGTTGAGCGCGGCGGGCGTATTCGCGCAATCGGCGGCTTTTTGCGGCGGGGGCGGTTGCAGCGGCGGCAATAGTAGCGGCTACAGTAGCCGCGGCCAACTACTGGATCAAAAGACCACGCTACGCCTGAGCGCAGCCGCGCTCACCGGGCTCCTGAACACAAGCGACTCAGGCCGCCAGCTACTGCAAATCGCCGGCGCCCCGATCTGCGACCTCGAGATTGTCTACTTCCGCTACCGCACCATCGGCGGCGCCCGTGAAGCCACCAACGCCAGCGGCGCCCTGATGATCCCCGGCGGCCGCGCATGCAGCGGACCCCGCCCGACCTTGATGTACGCGCACGGCACCACCACCTATCGCAAATACAATCTCGCCGACCTCACCCAAAAAGACCAGGGCAACGGCGACGGTGCGTCGGAAGGCATCAGCGTTGCCGCCATGTACGCCGCCCAGGGCTACATCGTGGTGGCGAGCAATTACGCGGGATATGCAGGTTCCGATCTTCCCTATCACCCCTACCTGAATGCGGACCAGCAGTCAGCGGACATGATCGACTCGCTGCGGGCCGCGCGGCTTGCGCTGAACCATGCGGATACGGGAAGGCCGGTCCGGGAAAACGGCAAGCTCTTCATTACCGGTTATTCGCAAGGCGGCTACGTAGCCATGGCCACACACCGTGCGCTGCAGGCGGCGGGCATCAACGTGACGGCAGCCTCGACGGGTTCGGGGCCTTACGCGCTGGCTGCCATGGGTGACGCGCTGATGGCGGGCGAGGTGGATCTTGGCGCTACCGTGTTCACGACCCTGGTGGCGACGAGCTACCAGAATGCCTACGGGAACCTCTACCACAGGCCGGGCGACCTGTATGAGCCAGCCTACGCGCGTGGCATCGAGGATCTCCTGCCAAGCGTGACGCCAATCGATACCCTGATCGAAAACGGAGCGCTGCCCGCCACGGCGCTCTTCAGCCTTAACCCTCCCGCACCGCAGTTCGCTTCGCTGACCCCGCCGACTTCGCCGCCGCTGGCGCCGCCCGAACTGACGCCGCTGTTTGCCCTTGGATTCGGCAAGGCCAACCTGGTGCGCAATACCTACCGCCTGGGCCTGCTCGAAGATCAACTGGTGCATCCGGATGGCGCGTTCCCGACCACCACGGTGGCAATGGCGCCCGCCGCCAACCCGGCAGCTCCGCTGCGCCAGGCATTCAAGCGAAACGATCTGCGCAACTGGGCGCCGCGTGTCCCGGTCCAGCTTTGCGGTGGGCGATTCGACCCGACGGTGTTCTTCTTCAACGCGACCGTTCAGCAGGCGTATTGGCTGAGCGCCAAGGTGCCGGAGAAGCTGATCACCGTGCTGGATGTCGACGCACCGATAGCTGGGCCTGGCGATCCCTATGCCGCGATCAAGCAGGGCTTCGCGCTCGCGAAGGCAACGTTCGCCGCGCAGGCGGTTGCGGGAGGCGCCACGAATGGTGGCGCGTCAGCGGTGCTGCAGGCTTACCATGGCGAACTGGTGGCGCCGTTCTGCATGGTTGCCGCGCGGGGGTTCTTCCAGAATTTCTAAGGTGGGCCGGGGCGGGGCAGCTGCCGCCCGCCGTCGCCCAGGCCAGCCGGCTAGTCGCGAGCTTCCATCTTCCGATTGATCCAAAGCGCCAGCAACGTACACGCGGCCCCGGAAAGCAGATACCCGCTGACAGCAACCAGCCCGAACTCCACCGACAACCCAAGCGCAACCAGCGGCGCGAACGCGGCCCCGAACAGCCACGCGAGATCGGAAGTCAATGCCGCACCGGTATAACGGAACCTGGCGTCGAAGTTGGCTGTGACGGCGCCCGCGGCCTGGCCGTACGACAGGCCGAGCAAGCCGAAGCCGATCAGGATGAACAGGTCTTGCCTGGCCGGGCCGCCATCCATCAGGTAGGTTGCGAACAGGCTGAAGATGGCGATCAGGATCGCCATCAGGGCCAGCGTCGTGCGTCTGCCGATGCGATCCGCGATCAGGCCGGAGGCGATGGTGGCCGCCATGGCGATCCCGGCGCCCGCGATCTGGACAGTGAGCACGGCGCTGATGTCCTGCGTCTCGTGCAACTGGACCCACGACAGCGGAAACACGGTGACCAGATGGAACAGCGCATAGCTCGCCAGCGCTGCAAACGCACCGATGAAGAGGTTATAGCCCTGCGCGCGAACCATCTTGACCGGGTTGATCGGTTCCAGTTCACCCTCGTCCAGCAACTGGGTGTACTCGCGCGTCACCACCAGCCTCAGGCGCGCGAACAGGGCAACCACGTTGATGGCAAACGCTACATAGAACGGATAGCGCCAGCCCCAATCCAGGAACTCGTCGAATTCCAGCGTAACGCGCAGGAAGAGAAACAACGAGGCGGCGATCAGAAAGCCGATCGGCGCGCCGAGTTGTCCCAGCATCGAATACCAGCCGCGGCGGTGCGGCGGAGCATTCAGCGCCAGCAGCGAGGGCAACCCGTCCCACGACCCGCCCAGGGCAATGCCCTGCAGGATGCGAAGGAGGGCCAGCAGCACGATGGACGCGCGCCCGAGCGTGTCGAAGCCAGGCAGGAACGCCATGCCCGCGGTGGCCGTGCCCAGCACGAACAACGCCGCAGTCAGCTTGATGCTGCGCCCCCAGCGGTGCTGGATTGCCATGAACAGCGCTGTCCCGAACGGGCGGGCGATAAACGCGAAGGAGAAGATCGTGAAGGAGAGCAGCAGACCGTCCAGCTGCCTGACGAAGGGAAAGAAGACCGTGGGGAAGACCAGCACCGAGGCGATGCCGTACACGAAGAAGTCGAAATACTCGGAGGCCCGGCCGATGACCACGCCGGCTGCAATCTCGCCCGGAGCGACCGCGCGGTGCATGGCTTCCCGCTCTGCCGGGGACGAGGATGGTGATGGTTCGTGCGGCTGCGTAACGCTTGACATCATCAGGCCCTCTCGCGGTTCGGGGTGGCGTTTTGTGTCACTCCTTTAAGAATGGCACTTCTTTGACTACAGTGCCATAGGAAATGTTGAGTTTCCGCAGCCAGCCCATCGGCGTAGTTTCAACGATCACTTCCTCGGCTATGCAATTTCGCATTCGGACAGTGCTATCCCGCTACGCCATGCGCGGCTTCTTGTTGCTTCCCGCCATCCTTCTGTTGGCCGGCTGCAACGCTGTGCTGCTAGCCCCGGCCGGTGACCTGGCAGTCAGGCAGCGTGATTTAATCATCATTTCAACCGGCTTGATGCTGCTGATCATCCTGCCTGTGATCGCGTTGACTTTGCTGTTTGCCTGGCGCTACCGCGCAAGCAACCGGGAGGCGGTCTACGAGCCGGACTGGGACCATTCCACCTTGCTGGAACTGGTGATATGGGCCGCACCGCTGCTCATCATCATTGCCCTGGGCGCGCTGACCTGGGTCAGCACCCACAAGCTGGACCCCTACCAGTCGCTGAGCCGCATCGACGCGCAGCGCGATGTGCCCATGGGCATGCAGCCCATGACGATCGAGGTGGTGGCGCTGGACTGGAAGTGGCTTTTCTTCTATCCCGAGCAGGGCATCGCCACGGTCAACGAACTGGCGGCGCCCGTGGACCAGCCGATCCGGTTCAAGATCACGGCCTCCACGGTGATGAACTCCTTCTTCATTCCCGCGCTGGCGGGCCAGGTCTATGCCATGCCCGGCATGGAGACCAAGCTCCATGCCGTGATCAACCAGCCTGGGGTCTACCAGGGCTTTTCCGCCAACTACAGCGGCGAGGGCTTCTCCGGCATGTATTTCAAGTTCCATGGCATGAGCACCGACGAGTTCGCGGGCTGGGTCCGGCAAGCCAAGGCGGGAGGCGGCGTATTGACGCGCGACGCCTACCTGCAACTGGAGAAGCCCAGCGAGCTTGAGCCGGTACGCCGTTACGCCAGCGTGGCATCGGGCTTGTACGATGCGATCCTGAACCGGTGCGTGGAAGCCAACCGCCCTTGCATCAAGGACATGATGGCCATGAGCGCGAGCCGCGGCCAGGGCAAGCCGGCGGCCTTGGCGCTGGCCTCGCTCGAGGGCAGGGCTGCCGGCGCCCGCCTCGGTGCGATCTGCACCGCGGGCGACCCCGCCGGCATTGGCAACGATCGCGGCGCCGCGTCCGCGAGGGTGTCGCCGCGATGACCCGCCGCTCCCCGATTCCCGCAACCACGCCCCCGCGGCCCTGGTGACCACAATGCCCGAGCACCTCGATCTTGCCAAGCTGATATTCGGCCGCCTGACCTGGGAACAGATTCCCCTGAACGAGCCCATCCTGCTGGTGACCTTCCTGGTCGTCGCGACCGGCGCCGTGGCGCTGCTTGGCACGCTGACGTACTTCCGGGTGTGGGGCTATCTGTGGCATGAATGGTTCACCAGCATCGACCACAAGAAAATCGGCGTCATGTACATCGTGCTCGGCATCGTCATGCTGCTACGGGGCTTCTCCGACGCGATCATGATGCGCCTGCAGCAGTCGATGTCCTTTGGCGATTCACTGGGCTACCTGCCGCCGCACCACTATGACCAGATCTTCACCGCGCACGGCATGATCATGATCTTCTTCGTGGCCATGCCGCTGGTCACCGGGCTCATGAACTTCGTGGTGCCATTGCAGATCGGCGCGCGCGACGTTGCCTTTCCCTTCCTCAACAACTTCAGTTTCTGGATGACGGTCGGCGGCGCCGTGCTGGTGATGACGTCGTTGTTCGTGGGCGAATTCGCGCGCACCGGCTGGCTGGCCTATCCGCCGCTGTCCGGCATCCTGCAGAGCCCGGACGTGGGCGTGGATTACTACATATGGTCGCTGCAGGTCGCGGGGCTGGGCACCTTGCTATCGGGCATCAACCTGCTTGTGACCATCGTCAAGATGCGCGCGCCGGGCATGACCATGATGAAGATGCCGATCTTCACGTGGACGGCACTGTGCACCAACGTGCTGATCATCGCCGCCTTCCCGGTGCTGACCGCTGTGCTGGCGCTGCTGGCGCTGGACCGCTACGCGGGCTTCAACTTCTTCACCAACGATCTCGGCGGCAACCCCATGATGTACGTCAACCTGATCTGGGTCTGGGGCCACCCGGAGGTGTACATCCTGATCCTGCCCGCCTTCGGCATCTTCTCGGAAGTGGTGTCGACCTTCTGCGGCAAGCGCCTGTTCGGCTATGCGTCGATGGTGTACGCCACGGTGGTGATCACGCTGCTCTCCTACCTCGTCTGGCTGCATCACTTCTTCACCATGGGCTCGGGGGCCAGCGTCAATTCCTTCTTCGGCATCACCACCATGATCATCTCGATCCCGACCGGGGCGAAGATGTTCAACTGGCTGTTCACCATGTACCACGGGCGCATCCGTTTCGAGGTGCCGATGCTCTGGACCATGGGCTTCATGGTGACCTTCGTCATCGGCGGCATGACCGGCGTGCTGCTGGCCGTGCCGCCGGCCGATTTCTTGCTGCATAACAGCCTCTTCCTGATCGCGCACTTCCATAACGTGATCATCGGCGGCGTGCTGTTCGGGATGATGGCCGGCATTACCTATTGGTTCCCCAAGGCCTTCGGCTACCGGCTCGATCCCTTCTGGGGCAAGTGCTCGTTCTGGTTCTGGCTGGTCGGCTTCTACTTCGCCTTCATGCCGCTCTACGTGCTCGGCTTGATGGGCGTCACGCGTCGCGTGAGCCATTTCGCGGATACCTCCCTGCAGATCTGGTTCCTGCTCGCGGCCTTCGGCGCCTTGCTGATTGCGCTCGGCATCGGCAGCTTCCTGATCCAGCTTGTGGTCAGCTACCGCCGGCGCGAGGCCCTGCGCGACACCACCGGCGACCCGTGGGACGGCCGCACGCTGGAGTGGTCGACGTCCTCGCCGCCGCCGGTCTACAACTTCGCCTTCACGCCGCTGATCCACGACAACGATGCCTGGTGGCAGATGAAGCAGAACCACTATCAGCGCCCGCAAGGCGACTTCATCCCGATCCACATGCCGAAGAACACCAGTGCCGGCATCATTCTCGCGGGGCTCAGCACGCTGATGGGCTTCGCGCTGATCTGGCATATGTGGCTGATCGCCGCCGTGTCTTTCGCCGCCCTCCTGGTGGTGGCGATCGGTCACACGTTCAACTACAAGCGCGACTACTACATCCCGGCCGACGACGTCGTGCGCACCGAGGCAGAGCGCACGCGCCTGCTTGCCGCCCATGGTTGATACCACTGCTCCCTATGGCGCCGGCGAAGTGAGCCTGCCGGACAGCTCGCGCACCCACGAGCTGCGCTTCCATGTGCCCGCCGAGGTGCATGCGCCGAACGGCACCTTGCTAGGCTTCTGGCTGTACCTGATGAGCGACTGCCTCATCTTTGCCAGCCTGTTCGCCGCGTATGGCGTGCTGGGCCGCCGCTACGGCGGAGGTCCCACCGGCGCCGAACTGTTCGAGCTGCCACTGGTGGCCGTCAACACCACCATGCTGCTGCTGTCGTCCATCACCTATGGCTTTGCCGTGCTGGAGATGCAGAAGGACAAGGTGCGCACGACGCTGATCTGGCTCGGCATCACCGGCCTGCTGGGCGCCACCTTCATCGGCATCGAACTCCACGAGTTCGCGCACCTGGTCCATGAGGGCGCGGGGCCGCAGCGCAGTGCCTTCCTGTCCTCGTTCTTCACGCTGGTGGGCACGCACGGCACACACGTGACCGTGGGCATCGTCTGGCTGGTCACGCTGATGGCGCAGGTCGGGCGGCATGGGCTGATTCCAGAGAACAAGCGCCGCCTGATGTGCCTGTCGATGTTCTGGCACTTCCTGGACGTGGTCTGGATCGGCGTATTCACCTTCGTCTACCTGATGGGAGTGCTGCCATGAGCGCGCATGACAATGCCCTGGCCGGCGCCGGCGATGCCCACGGGCATGACCACCATAGCCACGATGACCATCCCCCCAGCACCTTCAAGGGCTACATGACGGGCTTCGTGCTCGCGGTGGTCCTGACGGCCATCCCGTTCTGGCTGGTGATGGCCAAGGTGTTCGATAAATCCAGCACCACGCTGCTGCTGGTGCTCGGCTGCGCCGCGGTGCAGATCGTCGTGCACATGATATATTTCCTGCATATGAACCCCAGGTCGGAGAGCGGTTGGACCATGCTGGCGCTGATTTTCACCATCGTGCTGGTGGTCATCGCGCTGACCGGCTCGCTCTGGGTGATGTTCCACCTCGACCAGAACATGATGCCGATGCACGATATGAAGAATCTGCCTTGACCCTCCCGCAACAAGACCCAGCGCGCCCTACCCCTCCCACTCCCAGACGAAGCGCCCTTGCCCTCGTGATACTGGCCCTGCTTGCCGCCATCGCGGTTGCCGGGCTGTTGGCGCTCGGCACCTGGCAAGTCCATCGGCTCGCGTGGAAGCTCGACCTGATCGCACGCGTGAACCAGCGCGTGCATGCACCCGCCACGGCGGCCCCAGGCCCCGACCAGTGGTCGCGCCTGAACAAGGCGGACGACGAATACCGGCGCGTGCGTGTGACCGGCACCTTCCTGCACGATCGCGAAACACTGGTCCAGGCCGTGACGGAACTGGGCGGCGGCTTCTGGGTGCTGACGCCGCTGCGCACAGCCGACGGCAGCGTGGTGCTGGTCAACCGCGGCTTTGTGCCGCCGGAGCAGCGCGCTCGCGCCACCCGCAGCGCGAGCGCTCCGGCCGGCGAGACCACGGTCACCGGCTTGCTGCGCTTCAGCGAGGCCGGCAACGGCTTCCTGCGCAACAACGATCCGGCGGCCGGCCGCTGGTACGCGCGCGATGTGCCGGCCATTGCGGCCGCACGGGGGCTCTCGGACGTGGCGCCGTATTTCATCGACGCGGAGGCGGGCGCGCCGGTCGGGGAGGGCGGCAAGCATGTCTGGCCGGAAGGCGGCCTGACGGTGGTCACCTTCAGCAACAACCACCTGGGCTATGCCATCACCTGGTATGCGCTGGCGCTGATGGTGACCGGCGCCGCGTGCTACGTTGGCCGCGAGGAGTACCGGCGGCTGCGCGGTGGCGGAGGGCAGGGCAAGGGCGAAGACGGCCAGACGATGCGGCAATAGCACGCCGCCGTCCGGCGCGTGCGGCGCCTGGCCGGCCGAGGCTTCGAATACCCGACGATAGTTGCCTCTCGCGACCCGTCTCCGCGCCATTCGCATAGCAAGTACAATGCTGGGCTTCGGCCCGGACTGCCCGGGTCCGCCCCGCTTTCTTCGGTATTCTCGCCATCCCCGCCATCCCCGCTATTCCAGATCCCATGTCCAATCTCATCGTGCACGGCGGCAAGCCACTCCGTGGCCGCATCACTCCCTCGGCCAACAAGAATGCAGTGCTGCCCGTGCTGTGCGCCACGCTGCTCACCGATGAGCCGTTGCGCCTGCATGGCGTGCCTGATATCACCGACGTGCGCAAGATCCTCGACATCTTCCGCGCCCTGGGCAGCAAGGTGCATATGGACCACGCAACCGGCACGCTGGAACTGCACCATTGCGAAACCGTCTTCGACGCCGCTCGCCACCGCCTGCCCGAGGAGATGCGCTCGTCCATCATGCTCGTGCCGCCGCTGCTGGCCCGCTTCGGCGTCGCCCGGCTGGAGGACAACGTCAAGGGCTGTACGCTTGGCGTGCGCGAGATCGATCCGCACGTCGACGTCTTCCGCCGCTTCGGCGGCGAGGTGGAGCGCGTCGAGGGCTCCCTGCTCGTGCGCAGTGCCGCCCAGCTCAAGCCGACGGACCACTGGCTGGATTACGCATCGGTCACCACCACGGAGAATTTCGTGCTGTGCGCGGCTGCCGCGGGCGGTACCTCCACGCTCACCAATGCGGCATCGGAGCCGCATGTGCAGGAGTTCTGCCGCTTCATGGCGATGATCGGCGCGCGCATCGAAGGGATCGGCACCTCGCGCCTGACGGTGCACGGCGGCAACACCCTGCGTGGCGGGGAGTTCACCTTCGACGAGGATTTCCACGAGATCACGACCTTCCTGGCGCTGGGCGCCATCACCGGCGGGGATGTGGTCGTGCGCAACAGCGCGCCGGGGAATTTCCCGCTGATCGACCGCACCTTCGCCAAGTTCGGCGTGCAGATCACGCATGAGGATGGCTGGTCCCGCGCTACCTGCGCCGGCCCGCTGAAAGTGCAGACGCCTTTCACCAGCAACGTGCTCACCAAGGTCGAGGCGGCGCCGTGGCCGTACTTCCCGGTGGACCTGCTGCCGATCTTTATCGCGCTGGGCGTGCGCGCGCAGGGCAACGCCATGTTCTGGAACAAGGTGTACGACGGCGCGCTGGGCTGGACCGGCGAGCTCTCGAAGTTCGGTGCCCATGTGTTTTCGTCCGACCCGCACCGCCTGATCACCTTCGGCGGCAATCCGCTGACGCCGGCGGTGGTGGAAAGCCCGTACATCATCCGGGTCGCCATCGCCCTGTTCATGGTGGCCGCCAGCATCGACGGCCGCTCCGAGATCCGCAACGCGGCGCCGATTCGACGGGCCCATCCGCGCTTTGTCGAGAACCTGCGCAGCCTTGGCGTGCAGGTGGAGTGGACGAGCGAGGAGTAAAGGCCGGGACGCAAGCTCAGGCGGGAAGGCTCAGTCGACCGCGCACGCTAGCCGGCGTTCGCGAATGCCCGCAACTGCCCGATATCCAGGATCTCGATTGAGCCTCGCGTGCGGCGCAATACGCCCTGCTGTTCAAGATCCCTGAGAATCTGGTTCACCGTCTGCCGGGAGACGGAAAGCATCAACCCGAGCTGCTCCTGCTGCACGTTGATGACCCGTTTGCTGCGGCCATGCCGTTCGCCGTAGCCGCCGGCTATGGCCAGGAGCCGCTGGGCCAGCCGGACCGGCGCCGGCAGCAATGCCGATGCTTCGATGGCGGTGAGCGTCAGCCTCAGCTTCTGCGTCAGCAGGAGCCCGAATGCTCGCCAGTGCGACGGGTTCTGCTCAAGGAAGCGAAGCAGGTCAGGCTGATGCAGGTGCAACAGGAGCACATCGCTTTGCACCCATGCATCGTGGGTGCGCGGCAAGCCATCGAACAGGGAAATCTCCCCGAACCACTGCGGCGCCTCGGCAAAGGCGAGCAAGGCCTCCTTGCCCTGTTCGGAGGTACTTGTCATCCTGATCGCGCCATCGACTACGAAGTAGAGTCCGTCGGGCGCATCGCCACGGCGAAAGAGCGGCTCGCCGGCGGTCAGGGACTTGACCCGTGCATGCTCCGCGATCCATCCCTGAAGCTCGGTGTCGAGGCCCGCAAACCACGCGCTGGATTTCAGGGCCGTCAGGCGGTCTTCGGCGGTAAATGGCTTCGACACAGCGTCAATCTTGGCTTTATGTCAGGAAGACGACATTGTATTCGGCCATTGCCGGCAAAGATGTTGTCTTGACGTCAAGAATCACTAGATGAAAACCCCTGGACGCGAGGGGTTGGCACGTGGAACACAACGAAAACACAACGCCGGAAGCGGGCGGCATCGCCGCATTGCCGTACTGGCAGACACTTCACCAACAGGAACGAGGCAATGGCCATCCAGACCGCCCCCGATCTCTTCAAGCGTGATTTACCCGCGGCATTTCGCGCGATCCGCAAGCTGCTCGCGAACGGCGACGACACGACGCAGGTGTTTCTCATCATGCGGGCGCTCAACGGGCCGGCCGCGGCGAAGAATTTTGACCGGCTCATGAAGACGCCGCAGGGGCGCAAGCTAGCCTATCGGCGCGTCGAGCTTGCCGAGCGGTTCTCCGATCCGGCGTTCATTGAGCGCTTTGCGCCGGGTACCCTTGGCGCGGCCTACCGCGCGTTTCTCCAGGAAACGGGATACAGTGCCGCCGGCCTCGCCGAAGTTTCAAACATCAACCGCGAGCCGCTGATCGAGAGTCCCTATGCCTGGAGCGCCAGGCGAACCCGCGACGTGCACGACATCTGGCATGTACTGACCGGCTACAAGGCGGACGAGAACCTGGGCGAGGCAGCGCTGGTGGCGTTCAGCTACGCGCAGACCGGTGGTCTTGGCTGGGCGTTCATCGCGGCCGCCGCCGCGTTGAAGAGCCTGCGCCTGACTGGCAGCACCGCCTATGCGCGTGCCGTGATCGAGGGGTATCGCAACGGACGCAAGGCGAAATGGCTGCTGGGCGAGGATTACGAGGTGCTCTTGCACGAGCCGCTCGACGCGGCGCGCGCACGGCTCGGCATCGCCGAACCCGTTGCCTACCTGGGCTGTCCCGGGAAGCAATGGGCCTGATCCGCGCTGGCTTCGCAGGTCATCGGCGTCTCTATTGTTGTATGCAAAAGTAGAATACAATTTGCCGGGCGATGAAGATCGTGGCGCGGGCACCCGCCCAAGCTGATCATGGTTCGGAGGAGAATATGACTTTTTGTGAAGCAGGCCTGACGTCACCCCATGTAGCGGCACTCGAGCCAATCGAGAACTATCTGAAAGCCCATATCACCGGCAAGGCCGAATATATGCGCATGGCGTTTCATCCGGACGCCAGGATCGTTTCATTTCGCGACGGCGTGCTTCATTCCTTGAGCGTCGATGCATTTTCCGCGCGCTTCCAAGGCCAGCCCGCAGCCGATGAAGCCCAGCGCAAACGCTACATCACGCACTTCGACGTTACCGGCAATGCCGGCAGCGCCAAGGTCGTTCTGCAATATCCGGAAGTGACGTTCACGGATTACATGACGCTATTGGAAATCGATGGCGTATGGAAGATTTCCAACAAGACATTCAGCGCAGCGCCGCCAGTCGTTTCCAAATGACAGGCTGCATCCGGTGAGATCAATGGCATCCCCTTGATCGCAACGGATGGGCGCCGCGACATCCTCGAAACGTGCCGCTCGCGGGTGCGATTCGATAAGGCCAGGAGCGATGTCTCGCCTTACCGGTTACTGGTAGGCGAAGATGGAACTGAGTTTTTCCATCCGCTCCAGCGCAATGCCCGAGCCGCGGGCGACGCAGGTCAGCGGGTCCTCGGCCACCAGTACAGGCAGGCCGGTTTCTTCTGCCAGCAACCGGTCCATGTCGCCCAGCAGCGCGCCGCCTCCGGTCAGGACCATGCCGCGTTCCGCGATATCGGCACCCAGTTCGGGAGGAGTCTGCTCCAGCGCAATCTTCACGGCCGAGACGATCTGGTTGAGCGGATCGGTCAGTGCTTCGAGAATTTCGTTCGACGACACTGTGAAGGACCGCGGAATCCCTTCGGCGAGGTTTCGGCCTCTGATTTCCATCTCGCGCACCCCTGTGCCCGGAAAGGCAGAGCCGATTTCCTTCTTGACGGCCTCGGCGGTCTGTTCGCCGATCATCATGCCGTAGTTGCGGCGAATGTAGTTGACGATGGCTTCGTCGAACTTGTCGCCGCCCACGCGGACGGAACCCTTGTAGACCATGCCACCCAGCGAGATGACGCCCACCTCGGTGGTGCCGCCACCGATGTCCACCACCATTGAACCTGAAGGCTCTGACACGGGTAGGCCGGCGCCAAGAGCGGCTGCGATGGGCTCCTCGATCAAGAAGACCTGGCTGGCGCCAGCACCCAGCGCGGACTCCCGGATGGCGCGACGCTCAACCTGCGTCGATCCGCACGGCACGCAGATGATGATCCGCGGGCTCGGGCGCATGAACCTGCTTTCATGAACCATCTTGAGGAACTGCTTGAGCATCTGCTCGGTGACGGCGAAGTCGGCGATCACGCCATCCTTCAACGGGCGGGTTGCCTTGACATTGCTCGGCACCTTGCCGAGCATCTGCTTGGCGTCTCTCCCCACTGCAAGAATCCCCCTCTTTGCATTCGGGCCGCCTTCCTGGCGGATCGCCACCACCGATGGCTCATTCAGCACAATGCCCTTGTCGCGCATGTAAATCAGGGTGTTCGCGGTGCCAAGGTCGATGGCCAGATCGTTGGAAAAGTACTTACGCAGAGAGCCCAACATCAGTAATCCTAGTTTTCCGATAGGGCGCGATGATAGTCGAGAAATCTCGGTGCGCCGTCGGGAAACTTGACTAAATTTTGATGACACGTACGTGTTGCGCCGCCGATGGATGTGCGATCCGAGCAACGTATCGCAGACATTCGCGCCTGGCCGCAAAGGAGAACGAGCGCTGCCGTTCGACACGGTTCGCTGTGGTCCTCCGCATCAACGTTACGTCGGGGCTTGCTCACTTGACCGGCACGACAAGCGGCTTCCCTTTTCCGACGACATACGTCGCGAGCTCCGACGCCTTGCCGCTGCCGACGTTTTTCGCAGAGTGGGCCGTTCCGGCCGGGATGAACAAGGCCTCGCCGGATCCGAGCGTAATCGGCGCCTTGCCCTCGAGCTGATACTCCAGCGAGCCTTCGAGGACATAGGCGATCTCTTCACCCGGATGAGCGTGCCTGGCGGCGACCGCTCCCTGGTCGAAGTCGACGCGCACCTGGACGACCTCGCGTCCGGGCACGCCGAGATCGTGCTGCAGGAGATCGGTGCGCTGGATTCCCGGTTGTTGTGCCTGCGCCGCGTGCAGCGCCAATCCGCTTCCGGCGATAAGCAGTGCAGCGGCGATGATTCGAGTCGTTTTCATATGGAAATCCTTTCAGGCATTGATTCAGGCATTGACTATGTGAAAGTGAACCCAGCCCCATCCGGCAATGGCGCGCACGAGGCGGTTCTTGATCGTTCAGCGATGCGGGGCGTCAGACGTAGGCCCCGTCAAGATAGGGATCGACCTTGCGTGCCGGGTCTGCCGACACGCCAGTACGGTCCATGCCGGCCAAGGTGTGGGCGCCGTCGTAGTAAGGGCTAAGCGGTTCCTGCACCGAGCGCGCACCGTCGGTGAACGGATCGGGCGCAGCGGTTACCGAACGGGCACCGTCAGTGAACGGGTCGCGAGCGCCCACGTGCGACAGTCCGGCGGCCTGCGCACCGGCGGCGGCAATCAGAGCGACGGCGAATACAAAACGCTTGGCGAAGTTGGTAGTCATGATCGGTATCCTTGAAGTTTAAGTTAGGCTTTGCGTGGCCAGGGCTCGCATCGTTACTGCTCGCCGCCGGCCTACGGAAGTCATTAAAGGACACCGATGTATCCCGTCCGTAGTGCGTGAAGGCCCCTTCTGTCAGGGCATGTATTTCACTGGCAGGCGGATACAGACGGCTACAAAAACGCTGCGGGAACGCGCCAGGAGGTGGTGCGGGAGAGACTTCGGGAACAAGGCGCGGGGGATTTCTTTACAGGTTTGGGGGCAAACCGGCCACACCGGCAGCGGTGCACGCCGAAGCAGATCCCGTCCTGCCGGGCGGCGCTTAGATCATCTCCAGCGCACCGTCAGGTGGGGAGTTTCCATCGGGGCGCTACTTCGTAGGTCCCAAGCCATTCCCCTCGAGTACGAGCTTGTAGCGGTAGTCCTGTGCCATCTCGTTCCCCAGGAACATCGCTTCGTCCATCTTCTCTTTTCCTAATCGCAGATGGCGATGATCTGATTCAGTTGCTCGCACGCGGCGGAGAACACGTCGGTCGGCACTTGCTTCCACGGGTGCGCCTTCGCCCCGCGAGCACGCCAGTCAAACGACTTTGGCTGGTATGCGAGTACGAAGCTCGTGACGTTCTTCGGTCCGTGGAACTTGATCGCAAATGGGTTGGTGTCGTTGAATTCAGCGGTCGTCATCGGGAGACCGATCACAATGCTGGTCCTCTCGTTGAATGCCTTCGGCGACAAGACCAGCATGGGGTGCAGATCCTTCATCTCGCGGCCCACCTGGGGGTTGCAGTCGATCCAGATGATGTCGCGGCGATCAGGCACCCACAAAGTTCCCGCCATCAGAACACCTCTGCACCGATGCGGCCGGTGGCCATTGCCTCACCGCCGTACTTGGCCGGGTCAAACAGAGCCAGCTTCTCGGCCAGCGTCAGTTTGCGCGGGCCAACGGGTTTCACGGTCACGCCAACCTCATCGGAAGTGACCTGAACCTCCTGCCCTGCCTCGAAATGTGCAGCCCTGGCTACGGCCGCAGGGATGCGGACTGCCAGGCTATTGCCCCACTGTTGGATCGTGAGGGTCGCTGTTGCCATGATACAAACCTCCTGAAAGCGTTGAAACAAGTCTATACGACGCAATGCAGGGTTTCAACGTGTCTATACGTCGCAACGCGCATTCGGCGCCGCGCGAGGTGCGTTCCTGGCGTCTGGCGTCGTTCGGATGTCCGGTCCCGTGCAAGGTTAAAATGCACGCATGCAACAATGCGTCCCCGCGCAAGGCATGCACTCGGTTTTCCGATGGCGGAGCGGCAAAAGGAATGCCGCCGCGCACCGGCCGACTGCCTGTCATGCACACCAATCTGAAGTTGGATGATGAAGATCAGAACCTGGATCATAGCGTTCGTGCTGGCCGCCCTCAGCGCGCTGGCGCATGCGAGCCTGGCTACGGATGCCCATGCGTTCAAGAACGATGTCAAGACGGCAGGGAAGAAGACCGGACATGCTGTGCGCGATGCCGCACACGCAGTTGGCGGCGGTGCGAAGACGGCCGGCCATGCCGTTGCGGATGCCACAAAGCACGGCTATCACGCGACGAAAAAATTCGTGACCGGGCACGAATAGAGGTTCGCCCCGACTTCGTGAACGCGTATGCCGGAGGGTCGACTATGTCGATCATGCAACTGGCCTCGATCGGCGCCGTCGACTCTCCACATCCTCTTCGAGATGGAGGACGGTAGCCGCATCGCCTTCTTCGGATGCCCCAAACGACCCCGTCAATTCATGCGCCGTAAGCAGTCCTGGTCAAAACTGCGCCGAGTACTGCAGGAGGAGGAAGTTGATGCCGGGGTTGGGCCGCTTGATTCGGCCATTGGAGTAATGCTGCACGCGGAGCGCGACTTCGGAGCTGACGACATCTTCAAAGCGATAGCCGATGCCGAGGCGCTCGCCGAATTGGAATGCGGAAGAGAAGACGTCCGCATCCGAGATACGCGTGCGCGAAAGCAGGTGGGCGCCGATGCCAAAGTCCGCGAAGATTCCCGTGCGGCCGACACCCTGCAGGCGAAAGACGGGCGTCAAGCCGATGTCACCCATCGCGCCGCTGCTGCCGCCATGCGGATCCCAGACGCCGGCGGAGGCCTCCAGTCCCATGCGCAGTCTGACCGACCGAGTCGCGGAGGACCAGAGATCCTGCCTCAGGTCCCAGCGGGCCTCAATGCGGGCGAGGGAGGATTCAGGGGCCGCACCCAGGGAGACGCCAACGCGAGCGGGCTCGAACCAGCCTGCTTCGGAGATGGGCAGCTCCGCCTGGGCGACGGTGCCGACGCAGTAGATGAAGAGGACGCTGGCAAAACGAGAGACGCGCATGGCGAGGTCCTCTTGGAACATGAGCGGTTTCGGCCAACGATCCGCGCTGTGAGGGAGTTATCCTGCTCAGTCAGTTCGGCAGTTTCGTGGATGAAACAGCCTTGCCAATCGACGTTGATCAGGATCGTCGGCGGACCGGCAGGCACCTCTAGTGTATCTGCGGTTCAGGTCGAGCGTTCTTCTCAACGAAACAAAAGGTGGAAAGCGTTCACGATGGCGTCGAGGTGAGCAAGCGCAGAACGGAACAACCCGGCATGCGAGATCAGACGTCGCGCGTGCGCGGGATGGCCACGGCCTGGCCGTGCAGTTTGCCGTCTGCGCCGAGAAGTTGCCACAGTGTGGCTTCCTCAATCATGAAACGCTGGCCTGATCTGGTAATACGCACGCCCTTGTAGCCGGTTTCGTAGCCGAGCCCTTGCGCGCGCGCGAGGAACTGTTGCCGCTCCTCGCGATTCGGAGCCTCGGCCGAGAGCCGCGACGGCAACCGGATGATTTCATCCCAGCTATATTCGAAGCGGCGCTGCGCGGCCTTGTTGCCATAGATAAAGACCGGGTCGGGGTCGGTGTTGTGCGCGAGCACCGCGAACGGGGCGCACTCATAGAGCCACTCGGTGGCCTCGACCACGGACATGGGCTGCGGCACCAACGGTTGACCGAGCAACCGGGCGTAGCTGTCGGCGAGGAGCTGGTAGAAGATTGGATCGCTGTACAGTGGGATCGAGAGAGACATCGGAACGGAACTCGCGGGAGTCTGGGTAAGATCGAAGCGTGCAGGATAGCAAATCCGTTGCGGTCGCATCGAAAGCCCTGCTTGCGAAGTCCAGTACATTTTCTTTACGAGATAGAGCGCGCTTGTCCGCTCGCCGTGATGCAGCACATTAGATACTGCGCAAGCTGGAGCTGGTTGCTAACCCGTCAAATGCGCAGTCAGGTATATGAAGGTCGCGCCCAATGCCGTGAGACCAATCAGGCCGACAGCGGTCGCCGGGCGCGCACGTGAATGCGCCTCGGGAAGGACGTCCGAGACACCGATATAAAGAAGGAAACCCCCGAAGCATCCCAGGTAGAGGTTCAGCATGGACGAAGGCGCGCGAAAGAGGATCGTCGAGAGTGCCCCTGCGACCGGCGCCACGGCATCGCAGAGCAGCATCGCCATGGAACGGCTGTTCGTATTGCGATTGACCAGCATCAGGCTTACCGTGTTCAGGCCGTCGCAGAAGTCGTGCGTGACCACCGCAATGGCCACCGCCAGCCCGACCGATGCCGAGGCCTGGAATGCCAGGCCGATCCCGACGCCATCCATGAGGCTGTGGCCAATCAGGGCAAGGGACGAGAGCATGCCTAACCGAGGATGATGATGAGCGGCATAGTCGGCCTCGTGCACATGGTGGACGAGTACGAACTTCTCGATGCAGTGGAACAGCAGGAAGCCGACGACCAGTCCAATCATTGCGTCGCGCCCATCGGAGCCCTGCTGCTGCGCTTGCGCGAATATCTCCGGCAGGATGTCGAAGGCGACGACGCCCAGCAAGACACCCGCCGTGAAGCTGAGCACCAGGTGCAATCGATCCCGGAACCTGAACGCACACAAGCCGCCAGCGAATGTCGAGAGCAGCGCTACGCAGGCAGCGGCAATGGCGTTCATGGAGAGCATGACAATTTCCTGGGTTCCTTGCCGCTGCGCACTTCCCGCACTTCCCGCACTTCCCGCACTTCGCCGATGGCGGCGTTCTCCGGCGAAACAACCCGCGCCGAGGCGCCGCCGTCGATTCAGAACGGCTTGGTCAGCGCCACATAGTAGCTGCGGCGAGGCGCGTACTGCGGCGCGCCCACGCCGATACCGGTGCCATCGCGCAGCTGGTAGGAACGATCGAACAGGTTGATCACCGTAAATCGCACCTTGAACTTGCCGACGATCGGCGCATCGAACGTGTGCGCCACGCCAGTGTTGACCTGGAAATAGGCTGGCAGGTGGGTGGTATTGGCAAAGCCGTTGCGCAAGCCGCTGCCGAACAGGGCATCGGCGGTGAACAACGTGCCGCGCCACGTGTAGGACGTGCCGAACGAGCCGGCCACCGTCTGGTCGTGGTCGAGGTGTACCCAGTTGCTGGCGATAAAGGCCAGTTCATCCGGGCCGAAATGGAACTGGCCGGTCTCGACACCCTTGGCGATGGCGCGCGAGACGCCCAGATTAGCATAGGCGGCAAAACTCCCCTGCCGGTAGTTGGCCGTGCCTTCCAACCCGTAGATCTTGCCGTCGTCATAGTTGAACGAGGAGAAGATCAGCGCATTGCCGAACTGCCCTTCGTCCTGCAGATGGCGCACCTTGCGGTAGTAGGCATCCAGCCCCAGCGTCAGGTTGCGCGTGGCCTGGTGGGAGACACCGATGTCGAAATAGTCCGACCGTTCCGAACGCACCGCGGTATTGGCATCGGACGGCAAGGCGTTGGTGGTGCCCTGGAACAGGGCTACCGACGTGGTATCGATCTTCTCCGTCGCCGGGGGCGTGAAATAGCGCGCATAGCCGGCATGGAGGCGGGTGACGTTGGTGAGATCGTAGGTCAGGCCCAAGCGCGGGCTCAACTGCTGCTCGCTGACCACGGTATTGACGTGGTCGTAGCGTGCGCCGTAGTTGACCGTCAGCTTGTCGGTGGCCTTCCATTCGTCCTGCAGGTAAATGCCTAACGTCGTGCCCGTGTTACTGGTGTTGTCCACGATGGTGAATGGCACCCCGCTGGTCTGGTTGCCATCGGCATCGGCAGGCAGCACGCTGGAGGTATTGTTGACGGAGAACCGCTCGCGCTGCACGAAGAGGCCGGAGCGCAGTGTATGGCTCGCGTTGAGCACGTAACTGCCATCGGCCTGCACGCCATAGGCTTCGTTCTTGCGGGTGAGATTGGCGGCGACCCCGTTATAGGCCAGATCGCCGATCGGGTCCGGCATATAGTCGACGCGGCTGGTGCGGTGGAAGAGCGACACCTGGAAATCGAGCGCGGACGACACCTTGTTCTGGTAGGACAGGATCTGGAAGTCGGTCTTCTCGCGCTGGCTGGCATTGAGCTGGTCGGAGGGCGGCGTGACCACGCCGTCGATCGAGAAGGTCGGCGACAGCCCCGGCCGGTTCGGAATCTGGAAGCGGTTGTCCGCGCTGCCGAACATGAAGCTCACCCGGCTGTCCGGATTGATCAGGTAGGACAGCATGCCGAAGGCCTTGCCCTGGTCCGTGTGATCATGGATGGCGTTGCGGCTGGAGGTGGGGTTCTCGATCCCGAGATTGCTCTCGTTGAAGGAGCCGCTCAGGAAGTAGCTGAACGGGCCCTTGGCGCCCTGCAGATAACCATTGGCCTCGTGATCGGCATGGCTGCCGAACACCGTGCCGATCTCGCCGCCGATGGCCTTGGGCGTGCCTTCTTCATCGGTGGCCGCGCCCTTGGTCCGGATGTCGACGATGCCCGCCGTGCGATAGCCGTACTGCGCCGGCAGCGCGCCGGTCAGCAGCTTGATTTCGTCGGCGAATCGCGTGTCCAGCATCTGACCGAAGCCGCTGATCGGCTCCGGAATGATGACGCCGTTGATGCGGTACTGCAGGTTGGCGTGATCGCCGCGCACGTGCAACTGGCCAAAGGAATCCTGCACCACGCCAGGGGCCTGGAGCAGGACCTGGTTCAACGGGGTGTTCTCCCCCAGTGGCAGCGCGTTGATGTCCTCGCTGTCGAAGCGATAGACCGAACTGCCGGTTTCCGGCGACAGGGCATTGCGCGCCTCGTCGAGGCGCTTGGCGGTGACTACGACGGCATTCAGTGCCTTGTCGCTGGCTGGCGCCTGCTGGGCCCGGTCGGAAGGTGCGGGGGACGTTGCGCCGGCTGGCGACGACTGTGCGTGGACGGACACGGCGAGCGCCGACGCGGCGCCGGCCGCGATGGCGCGAAGCGGGAATCTGGACATGGCAATGCCTCTGACGGTGTGGGAGTGTCGCGCACGGCCTCATGGCCCTGCGCAAGCGAGCTAGGTGAACAATCCGCCGGACAGAGGGGGGCCACGGCTGCAAGGCCGTGGCGAGAATATGGGTGCGATGTGCCGCTCGGCGAGCAGCGGGTAATGCCAGCGCCTGGTACAGGCGACCAGCAGCCAGAAGGCCAGCGAAGGCATCGCCACCGCGGCAGCGGCAAAAGCCAGGCATTGCAGGCAGACATCGTGGCCCGGCCCGCACTGTTCAGTGTCGGCGGGTGCCGCGCACGGGTTGCCCTGCAGGTGCGCATGGATATGCGACAACGCGTGAACGGCGCTGCAGGCCTGCCCGAGGAGGAGGAACAGGCAGAGCAGGAGGGCTAGTGAGCGTCGCCACATTGGGATGGCCGCGGGGGTGAGGGCCGGCGCTCAAGAGGCGCCAAACAGTTTTTCGCAACAGGGTTGCAAGTTTGCCATCTAACACCGGGCTTCGCAATGTCCGGTACCGAACGGAGCACTTTTGTGCTTCCGGCGATACCTGCGGGGCATTCGCAGGCGCCGGTGAGGGCGAATGCCGGTCATTCGCGGATGGATGGTGGATGACAGGCCATCGGCGAACGCAATGCCGGGCAAGCGCAGAGCCACCACGCGGTTGCCTGCTTGCACACGGTAACGCCAACTTCTAGGATTCAATAAGCAGGTTGCCGGACGGACATCTTTCCTGTCCCGGCGTCCGCGCAACCGCATCCTCCGGGTTCCGGACTTGCTAACCCATCAAGGAGCTAGCGCCATGGCTGACTGCCCTCTGCAACACGCCACCAATCACACGCACCAGCACGGGCCGAATTGTGGACATGTCGCCGTGCGTCATGAGGGGCATGTCGACTATCTCCATGACGGGCACCTTCACAACCTGCACGGCGATCACATAGATGAACACGTGATTTCGATAAGCGACACCAATCCTGACCGGTGCACGCCCACACATCATTGCGGCGTCCATGATCCGGACCACAAGCACGGCCCCGGCTGTGGCCATGAGGCCGTACCGCACGGCGATCACGTTGATTATCTGGTTGGCAATCATCTGCATCACCCCCATGGGGATCATTGTGATGACCACGGTCCATTGATGTCCGCCTGACACCGCAGCACGCAAGCAAGCCGAGCACCATCATGACGATGAGACACGCCGGGCACCTGCTCCTGGCTCTGGCATTGACGGCACCAGCACTGGCTTTCTGTCCCGGCGGTGCCGGCGCCGCTGTCACCCATGCCTCCCCAGCAGGCGACGTCGATGCCATGCACATCATCCAGACCAATCTTCAGCGCATGACGCCTGCACCATGGACTGCCGACCGCGTCCAGCAGGAAATGCCGCGGAACCAGGCAATGTCGGTGGCGCGCACTGGCAGCAGGGCAAGGAACCGTTTTCGTTCACAGGACGAACGGGAGAGCCACGCCGGTATCACACCAGGGAATCGGAATGCGACGGATCGCACCGATGCTGCCGACAGGGCGTGATCTGCAAGCCTCGGCCTTCGCCATGGCGCGCCCTTGGGGACGACGCGGCAGCGCTTCAGGCGTGCCTGGCACGGGATCGCTGCATAGACCGCTTTGCCAGCGACGGCTGCCAAACCGAACACTTCATCGTGAACGCCTCGCGGCGTGCCGGGCAGCTTTCGGTTTCACTGATGGCGCACCATGTCCATGGCGGCTGTCCCACCGGCACCGTGCGTTATCACGAGGCATTCGACGCCACGGAATGATCGCGCGTCATTTCTGCTCATCGGAATGCCCGCCGCCGATTGCCTCGAGCAGCGGCCGGAGCGCGTCGAGTTCCGCGCCAAAGCCGCTCCAGTCGCCCGCCTTCAGGCGCTCGATGGCGCGGTTATAGTGGGCGAGTGCCTCGCGGGCACGGCTGTCCGCCGCGCCGCGAGGTGGCGCCGCCACCGGGGCCGTTTCCTTGAAGAGCGCCGCCAGGGCCGCGCCCAAGGTTTCCGCCATCACCACATGGTCGCCGTAGGCGGCGATCACCCGTTTCAATTCGGGCAATTGGCCGGTTTCCGCGCGCAGGTAGAGCGGGGAGACGTAGAGAATCGAGTTGTCGATCGGCACGACCTGGAGATGGCCGCGGATGACGCGCGAACCCATCTGGTTCCACAGTGAGATCTGCTGGGATATCTCGGTATTTTGCTGGATGCGCGCCTCGATCTGGAAAGGCCCATAGACCAGCTTCTCCTTGGGAAACGCATAGACGACGAGTTTGCCGTAGTTGGGCGGATCGCAACGCGCCGCCATCCACGCAATCATGTTCTCGCGCTGGCTGGGCACCATCGGCAGCATGAGCACGAATTCGGCGCGCGACTGCGCGGGGAGCCGCACGATCATATAGTAGGGCGTCATTGGCGTGCCGGCGGGCCGGGTACCCTCGTCAATGTCGGCCAGTTTGCGCGGGAACTGCCAGAGATCCTCGCGGTTGTAGAAGACCTCCGGCGTTTCCATATGGTATGCGCGGTAGACCTGCGCCTGGATCAGGAACAGGTCCTCGGGGTAGCGGATATGCTGCTGCAGGTCCTGCGGCATCGCGTCCAGCGGCTTGAACAGCCCCGGAAAAATGCGTTGGTAGGTCCGCACGATGGGATCGGCGGGATCGCTGATATAGAAGTCGGCAGTCCCGTTGTACGCATCGATCACGACCTTGACCGCGTTGCGAATGTAATTGTCGCCGTCGCTGGTACCCGGCTGGGAGTAGGGGAACCAACCGCTGGTGGTGTAGGCATCCTGAATCCAGAAAAGCCGCCCGCCGCTCACGACGATGTAGGGGTCGCGGTCGAGGCTGAGGAACGGTACGATCGCGCGCACCCGGTCCCGAATATTGCGATGGAGCAGGATCCGGCTTGCGGGCGTGATGTAGCTGGTCACCAGGATGTTGGGATCGTCGAATTGCCAGGCGAAGAGCGCCTGCAGCGCCAGGCTGCCGATGGCAATGCCGTCGCGCCCGCGGTAGGCCGAATAGACGTTCTCATCGCCTTTGGGGTAATCGAATTCGGCTGCGCTGCCGTTGACGATCGCATAGCCCCTGCCGCCTTCGCCAAAGTACAGGCGCGGCTCATGGATGGCCGGGCCACCGTCGGAGACGGGCGGAATATCCTTCAGGTAAAGGGAGGGCAGGCCTTCCGTCGACTTCTCCGTGACCGGCGACATCACGACGCCATTGCCGTGGGTGAACAGCAGATGCAGGTTCACCCAGGTCTGGGCATTGGCAGGAAGCAGCGACGGCTCCAGTTCCCGCGCCGAGAGCATCACCTGCTGGTAACGCCCGTCGAAGTGGTAGCGGTCGATATCCGTGGCGAGGAATTTGTAATAGGTCCTGATTTCCTGCAACTGTGCGTAGGTATCCCGCAACGGCTGCAGATCCCACAGGCGGATGTTGTCGATGGTCGGGCGGTTGGCCTGCAGCGCGGCGAGATCCAGGTTCTGCTCGGCCGGAAACGGCTTCACCGCTATCCGCGCCAGCCCATAGGCCTCCCGCGTCAGCGCAATATTGTGCGCGATATAGGGCGACTCCAGCTGCAGTTCGTTCGGCTTGACATAGAAGCGCTGGAACAGCGCCGGGTAGATCAGCACGAGCACGAATGCGCTGCCGAACACGATCAGCGCCGAGGCGGCGGGAATGCGATAGCCCCGCTGCCGCATATTGGCCCATGAAGCGGCCGCGGCAGCGGTCGCCAGGCCGATCAGTGGCCACAGGACCGGCAGCCCGACATGGACATCGGTATAGCTGGCGCCCACCACCACGCCGTTGTCCCCGTAGAGCAGCAGGAAGCGGTCGAGCCAGTAGGACCAGGCCTGCAGCAGGAAGAACACGCCCAGCAGCGCCGAACCATGGGTGGCGGCCGCACGCGAAAGCCCGCGTGGTGTGCGCATGCATGCGATGTCGCCGCGCATCCCGTACACCACGGCGGCGGCCGCCGCGCAGCAGCAGAGCAGCAGTAGCAGCCAGTTCCTGAGCGCGAGATAGGCGGGCAGCGAGAAGAGGTAGAAGCCGATGTCCTTGCCAAAGATGGGATCGGTATTGCCGAAGGGCACCTGGTTGAAGTAGCGCAGCGCGATTTCCCAGTCCGGGACTTCGCCGGCGGCGATGAGCACGCCCAGCAGGATGGCGGCACCGGCGATGGCAGCGCGCCACGGGATGTGCGGCGCGACTTCGCCGACCAGCTCGCTCAAGACTTCCGCCTTCCAGGAGCCAGGGCGGCTCGCATAGCGGTGCGCCAGCGATCCCGACAGCCCGATCGCGACCGCCGAGACAGTGAAGACGGTGACGAACAGAAGTACCTTGGCGAACAGGATCGTCCAGAAAACGTCGACGTAGCCGATGGAGGAAAACCACAGCCAGTCAACCAGCACGCCGGTGATGCGGCCGACGACGATCAGACCGAGAAGGCCGAGCGCAACCCTGGCGGCGATACGCCTCAGGCGCGTGCGCGAGATCGTTGGCGAGCGCATCGATCATGCTCCTTTGCCGGACCGCTATCCGTGGCCTGCAGATGCCTGCAGCAAAGCAATGATCCAATTCGAATCGGCCCGATAATCAATTGTAGGTGGGGAATCAGCAGGCGGCACGCTCACCGGCATGCCAGGGCGCGTCGGACACGGCATGCGGCCAGATACGGGAAGCGGCACGACGGCAGAGGCGAGATGCACGGCCTGCGATTCATGCGCCGAGTTTTATGACATGTTGATGCCTGGCCAATACCTTTCTACGCCATTTACACGGGCGAGTTCTTATTCTGGTGGCTTGGCAATTCGGTGATGCCGCTGATTCCGCCGATTCCCGCGTCTCGAATCGCTCCACAGGTCAATGGCCGAAAAACGCCATGCCCGTATTTCCCTTGTCCAATCTGGTGAGCAAAACGATGCCGCACAGCCGCAATGCATCACGCACAAGCCACCCGTATCACGGTGGTGGGTACTACCTGAAACTTGCCGGATGCCTGCTCGCAATCGGTTTGTTGTACGCCTTGCCATTGTGAAGCCGGCGTGAAACCTGTGCGGCGCCAAGCGCTCGGCGCGCAGCGCCAGAATCTGGTCGGGGGATCCTGCCTGTCGGATCGCGCCGCCGCATCCGTGGGTCAGTAGGTCTGATCGGCAACAACACGGGCCACCGTTTCCAGGGACCGCTTCAATGTGGACAGGCTGATGGAGCCGAGTGCCAACCGGATGGCATGAGGCACATGCGCTGACGTCGCGAACGGATGGGCCGTCGACACGGAAATGTGCTCGCGCATCAACGCCATCGCGATCGCGTCTGCCCGAACCTCCTGTTCCAGAGGAAGCCAGACGAAGTACGACGCGGGATGGCTGATCCGATTCAGCCCGCCCAGGACTTCCGTGGCAAGGCCCTGGCGCAGCGTGGCATCCCGCCGTTTGTCGGCTTCAAGCCTGGCCACGGTGCCGTCCTTGATCCAGCCGCAAGCGATAGCCGTCATGGTTGCCGGGGTGTTCCAGGTCGTTGTCCGGATGGCCCGTTCGAGCTTGGGAACCCATTCGCGCGGGGCACAGACGAAGCCGACCCGCAGCCCGGTGGCGACACTCTTCGACAAGCTCGACACATAGACCGTCGTCTCCGGAGCAAGCGATGCCAACGGAGGCGGAGCATCGTCAGCCAGGAACGCGTAGGCGGCGTCCTCGATGAGGATCAGTCCATGTTGCCGGGCAATGTTGACAAGCTCCCGACGTCGACTTGCGCTCATCACCCAGCCGAGCGGATTATGGAGCGTCGGCATCGCGTACACGGCGCGGACTCGCCGTCGCCTGCACAGCGCCGCCAATGCGTCCAGATCCGGGCCGTGTCCAGCGGCGGGAATTGGGGCGAGTTCCAGCCGATTGGCCTCCGCGGCGAGCTTGAATCCCGGGTACGTCAGCGCATCCACGGCCACCACGTCCCCGGGCTCGAGCAAGGCCATGGCAGTTGTCGTCAGCCCGTGCTGCGCACCGCTGACGAGCAATACGGTTTCAGCCGATGCAGCCAGTCCTCGGCCGGTCAGATGGCGCGCCACGGTCGCCCGCTCGTGCTCGCGCCCGCCGTGGGGCTGGTACCGAAGCAGGGCCTCCAGGTCGCCCGCGGCGGCGAGCTGGCGCAGCGCTGCCCGGAGAAGGTCTGCCTGATCCGGCATCGAGGGATAGTTGAAGTTCAGGTCCACCGTGTCAGCGCTCCATGCATGCAGATCGATGCCTTGACCGCGCGGGAGCGCCTCCTTGACGAACGTGCCGCGACCGGCTTCACCGCTCACCAACCCCATCGCTTGCAGCTCCGCGTAGACGCGCGTGGCCGTCACCAGCGCCAGTCCTTCGCGTGCCGCGAGATCGCGGTGCGTTGGCAGTTGCGTCCCGGGACGCAGCCGTCCCGCACGGATATCTGCCGCGAGACGGTCGACCAGTTGCTTGTAGCGGGGCTGAGGCATGCCTGAACGTATCCATGACAATTATTTGAATGTATTGATTATCGGGTCTACGATGGCGCAATACAACCTCTCCACTCGCACGAGGCCCCCCATGCACATCGCCATCCTGACCTTCGAAGGTTTCAACGAACTCGACTCGCTGATCGCATTCAACATCCTCAACCGGGTCAAGCGGCCCGGCTGGCGGGTGTCGATTGCCAGTCCGGCGGACAAGTTGCGTTCGATGAACGGTGTGGTGATTGAGGCGCAAGCGTCGCTAAAGGACGCATGCGACGCGGACGCTGTGCTGGTGGGTAGCGGGATACGGACGCGGGACGTCGTCGCCGATGCCGCGTTGATGTCGCAACTGAGGTTCGACCCTGAGCGCCAGTTGCTGGGCGCGCAGTGCTCGGGAACGCTCATACTTGCCAAGCTGGGCCTGCTGGCCGACGTTCCGGCCTGCACGGACCTGACCACCAAGCCGTGGGTCGAGGAGGCAGGAGTGGCTGTGCTCAATCAGCCGTTCGTGGCCAAGGGAAACGTCGCGACCGCCGGTGGGTGCCTGGCGTCGCAGTATCTGGCGGCCTGGTTCATCGCACGTCTGGAAGGCGTCGAGGCTGCGCGTAGCGCGATTCACCATGTGGCGCCAGTGGGGGAGAAGGACGCCTATGTGACGCGCGCGATGGCGAACATTGCGCCGTTCCTCTAAGGCGCACTGCGTCTCGCGCTGCAAAAACGGATCGCATGGTCCTCGAGCGATAGCAAGGTGCAGATTCCACGATATAGAGGAAATCAGATGAAACTGTCTGACAACTCGATTCCAAAGGCGTGAAGACTCACCCGGCGCGGTCTTCAACAAACGCTCTACGGCATCGAAAGACTCTCCTGTCGCCCTGTCCGTCTGGATGTCACCGGATATCCCGATGCGCACGACGCTCCCGACGCACTGACTCGGCCCGGCGGTTTACTTCGCATGCGAATTACCTGTATACTTCGCATGCGAACTAACCCGTGATGCCTGCACGGCATCACGCAACCCATCTGGAGACCCACCATGACCTCGGAAATTCGTGTTGACCTCACCGGCGGCATTCAGACCATTACGCTTGCCCGGACGGACAAGAAGAATGCGTTGACGAACGAGATGTATGGCACACTCGCCGACACTATCGAGCAGGCACAGCAGGACCGCAATATCCGGGTATTGCTGCTGCAGGGGGACGGGGACATTTATACGGCGGGCAATGACGTGGGCGAATTCGCAGCGATAGCGGCGGGAAACGGCCCCAGCGAACGCAACGTGCACCGCTTCTTGCGCGCCCTTGCCAACTCGACCGTACCGATTGTCGCCGCGGTCAACGGCAAGGCCGTGGGCGTCGGCACCACCATGCTGCTGCATTGCGATTACGTCGTGCTCGCGCAGGACGCGCAACTGATCACGCCGTTCGTGAACCTTGCCCTTGTTCCCGAGGCGGCTTCAAGTTACCTGCTGCCCCTGCGCATCGGGCACGTCAGGGCCTTCGAGATGTTCGCGCTGGGCGAGCCGCTTGACGCGCAAACCGCCGTTGCATGGGGCATCGCGAACAAAGTTTGCGCCAATGACCAACTGCGGGCGGAGGCGCGCCTGATGGCCGAAAAGATTGCCACCAAGCCCGCCGGCTCGCTTAGCGCAATGAAAAAGCTCATGCGCGACGCGGAGAAACTGATTTCGCAGATGGACAGCGAAAGCGCCAGGTTCGAGGAGCGGCTGGCCAGTGCCGAAGCCAAGGAAGCATTCTCGGCCTTCGCCGAAAAGCGCAAACCGGACTTCACCAAGGTCGCCCCGCAGTAAGTCGAGTGCCTCGCTGTCCGGCCGCTGCCCAGGTTACATCTCGTCCTCGTCGGCGGCCGGAAACTTCGTCTGCAGACTGGTCAGCCAGCGCGCTACTACGTCAATCTCCGCCGCGGTGAAACCTTCTGTCAGTCTGGCATTCGTTTCCTTCATGCCAGCCTTGGAGCGCTGGCGAGCCGAGCGTCCTGCTTCCGTCAGCCATAGGCGCGATGCACGGCGATCGGTCTCGTCCGGCCGGCGCTCGATAAGGCCCGCCCTTTCGGTCCGGTCAGCCAGACCGCTCATCCCGGGTGCGCCCAGATCCAGCGCTGCGGCAGCCTCGCTCATCAGCGCGCCATCGTTCCTGCCCAGAAAGAAAAGCAGCCCGGCCTGGGCCGCTGTCGCGCCACCGGTGGCCGTGCGCGCTTGTGACCACCGATGCAGTCGACGCTGGCCGACATTCAATAGATAGACGAGGCGATGCTCCATGTCTGTGCCGGATAAAGGATGCGATTTAGTTCACATGCGAATCTTATCACGTGCCCGGTGTCAGCATTAGCATTAGCCTGACTTTGGCCGGTCACCGCAATGAACCTCTGTCGACTCCGTCCACACACGCGGCCAGCAGCCGCCTTTCGCCCATCTCGCCAGTGCCGGTCACGCATCGCGTGTCGCGGCTACGGCTTTGATTTCGACAAGAAGCATTGGCCTGGCCCACGCCGCCACGCCGAGGATGGTCCAGGCCGGAGCATCCGCCTTGATGTAGCGATCCTTGATCTCGCGGAACGCCGCGAGCTGCTCGTTAACATCGACGTGATAGCTGACCAGCTCGACGAGATCCCCAAAGCCAAGCCCAGCCGCCTGCAGGATCGCGCCCAGCCGCTGAAATGCAAGATTGATCTGCTCCTCCACGCTGGCGGGCACGGTCCCGTCGGCGCGGATACCGATCTGGCCAGCGATGAACAGCAAGCCACCCGCCGCAACCGCCGGTGCATAGTTGAACCGCTTGAAAACCTCGGTGCTGCCGAGAACGGGATGGGGGTCCGAAAGGGCTACGGTCGTCTTGGAAGATTGCATGACGAGTACCTTGGAAAGGTGCGGATGCCGAGCGAGCTTGCCTACGAATTCCCTGGCGCGCAATGCTGTCGAGATTCTGCCCATGCCTAGAATCGGATGCCTACCCCCGCGTAGATTCCTTTCGTCTTCACGTTATAGAGAAAATCGGTTTTCTCATAATCCTGACTGAGTATTCGGTAGCCCAACTTCCCGACAAACTTCTTCGAGAATTCGTAGTTGACCCCTCCAAAGAGTTGCCACGAGTGTTTGGTCCCTCCTGCCCCGGCATCGGCATAGCCGACCAGCTTCCAGTTATCCGAAAGAACGTACGCTGCCCGTACACCCACGAAGCCGTCCGCCCAGCTCACGCTATCGCTACGGCTGGGACCGTTTGGCAACAACGGACTCTGCGAGAAAGCGAGATCGGCGTAGAGATTGGTATATCGGACGCCGACGAGCACGTCCACGGGCCAAACCGGATTGTCGAGCGCGCGGTATGCACCCGCGAGTTGAAGTATGGTCTGATCGCCGCTCAATTCCGCGGTGCCCAGTTCGCCCCCCAGAAGAGGACCGGATTTCTTGGAGAGCTTCACATAGATCGCATCGAACAGGATTCCCCAACGCTGCTTGCGGGCTTCAAAGGATCCCATCGCACCGAAGTTGAGGTTCTGCCAGACATCGGAAAAGTTCGCATCGAATTTCGCGGTTGGCGTACGGGCGCCGACACGTCCCCACCCGTCAAAGCCGGCCGCCCATAAGTACGGTGTCACCTCGAATTGCCAATCGTCCGGCGAGGGTGTTTGCGCCCACGCGAATAGCGGCGCGTCAGCCATGCACGCCGCAATCGCAAGCATTCGTCCCAAGTGTTTCATCTGAAGCGCTCCCCTCAAAACAAGTTCCGGACGCATTCACGCATTGCGTGTCGGCTTGAAAAAGCGGAAAGCCGCACACGGGGGCAGAACTATCCGCGCAATCGCGCCGCCATTTCCCTGATTCTGGGTCCGGCATGGTCGTGGAAACGTTTGATGCCGCTGCACAGGTAGTTGAGACCAGGTTCTCCCTGGGGTGTGCGCAGCAGGCGATTCTTTGGGCATTCACCCCAACAGACCGACAGGTGACGGCACTGGCGGCAGTAGGCCGGCAACGAATCGCGCTTGGCATAGCCGAACTTTTGCTGGCGAGGCGAGAACGCCATCGCGCCAAGATGTTCGCGCTGCAAATTGCCCAGCGCGTACTCCGGATAGACGTAGTGGTCGCAGGAGTACACCGTGCCGTCGTGCTCGACCGCCATTGCCTTTCCACAGAACTCGCCAGTGATGCAGATCTGCGCCGGCAGCCCCATCGATTGAGCAACCGCGGTCTCGAACAGGTTCACCAGTACAACGCCCAGATCCTTTCTGTACCACTCATCGAACGTACGGGAGAGAAAGTAGCCCCAGTCATCGGGATCAACCGACCAGTCCGTGACGACCGACTCCGCATTGCCGGGTCTTGCGCCGGCGGAACCGATCATGGGCATCGCATTTACTGGCCAGTGCTGTGGCGCGACGGTATGAAAATCCTTCGGCTCGACGCAAGGAATAAACTGCATGTAGGTCGAGCCGACCACGTCGCGCAAAAAGCGGTACACGTCGATCGGGCGCTTCGCGTTTTGCCGGTTCACGACGGTCAGCGTGTTGAACCTGACGCCGTGTTTCCTGAGCAGGCCGATGCCGCGCATCACGTCGTCGAACGTCGGGTGCCCCTTGCGATCTACCCGGTAGGCGTCGTGCAATTCCCGCGGGCCATCGATACTCACGCCCACCAGGAAGCCGTGCTGCTTGAGGAACAGACACCACGCATCGGTGAGCAGTGTCCCGTTGGTCTGGAGGTCATTCTCGATACGCCGGCCCTCAGGCTTGTACTTCTGCTGCAACGCGACGATGTCACGGAAGAAGTCGAGGCCGAGCATGGTCGGCTCGCCACCCTGCCATGAGAAGATCACGGCCTCGCCGTTCTGCGCCTCGATGTACTGCCGGATGTATCGCTCGAGCATCGAAGGCTCCATCCGGCTTCCGCGACGTTGATTGAGCAGTTGTTCCTTGTGCAGGTAATAGCAGTATGCGCAGTTGATGTTGCACGTCGATCCGATGGGCTTCGCCATCGCGTGAAAGCGGCCTTTCTTCTCCGGAGCCACTGGTTCGCTGCGCGCCGCGGGATTCCGCACGAACTGTATCGGGACGGCCTCAAATGTCTTCTGCATGTGGTCTCCACGACGCCGTAGATGGCGAAAGGCAGGCAGCCCACGTTGCGCCGCCCGCTGCCAGAATCGTCTCTGTTACTGGCCAGTGCCCTTGCTCGCCGCCTCCGCTTGCGCCATCCTTTTTCCCATCTCGGCCTTGACTGCATCAAGATTGAAGGTCGCGCCCCGCTGCATCGGCGGGTAGTCGAGGAACGTCTGGATTTCCTTGCCAATTACCTGCTGGACGAACACAAAACGCCAGAACTGGAACTTGAACCAATCGAAGTACTGCTGGCCTCCTTCCTTCGTCCCGTTGTTGGGCCAGCCCGTGCGCTCGAACGGATCGAGCCGCAGGTTGGTGATGTAAGGAACGTCCGGATGGGTCTTTTCACCCAGCCAGCCAGCAGGCTGGTCGATAAAGCGGAACTTGTAGTCGTCAATGCGCACCGCGCCGACCGTACTTTCCCCGAGGTAGAAGATTTCATGACGCACGGACGGCCCCTGGCCGGTGATGGCGGCCATTTGGTTGTAGCCATCCAGATGGTTCTTGTACGTGCGGTCACCGAATCTCTTTCCTTTCAGCAGTTCTTCGGTGACGTTCGGATTACCGGCCACCGCCGCGAAGGTCGGCAGCCAGTCCAGTCCCGAGAAAATGCCATTCTGCACCGAGTCCGCCGGCACATGGCCAGGCCAGCGCAGGAGTGCCGGCACGCGGAAGCCTCCTTCGAGGACGGTTCCCTTGGACTGTGCGAATGGTGTTTGACCACCGTCGGGCCAGGTAAAGACTTCGGTGCCGTTGTCGGTAGTGAAGAGGACAATGGTGTTGTCGTCCACGCCCATGTCCTTGAGCTTCTTCATCACCAGACCGATGTCGTCATCGAGCTGGGCCATGCCGGCCTCCTCTTCCGACCAGCCATTCTCCGAATTACGCATCGCATGATACTTCGGCGAGAGGTGCGTGACGATATGCATGCGCGTCGGATTGAGCCAGACAAAGAAGGGCTTGCCGTCCTTCTTGGCCTTGTCCATGAAGTCGATGGCTAAATCGCGAATCTCATCGTCCACCGTCTCCATGCGCTTGGGGTAGAGCGGGCCGGCATCCTCTATTTTCTGCTTGCCGATTTTGCCCCAGCGCGGTTGGTCCGTTGAATCGTTGGAGCCCGCCGCCCAGCAGTGCACCATGTTGCGCGGGCCAACCACGTTCAACAGGTTTTGCGGATAGTTGGGATGTGCCGGATCTTCCATCGCGTCCAGGTGATACAGATAACCAAAGAATTCGTCAAAGCCGTGGACACACGGCAGGAACTCATTCTTGTCCCCGAGATGGTTCTTGCCGAACTGGCCGGTTGCATAGCCCATCGACTTCAGCACAGTGGCCAGGGTCACCGCCTCGGCCGGCAGGCCGACCGAGGCGCCGGCCTGGCCGACCGTGGTCATGCCGGTACGTATCGGCAACTCGCCGGTAATGAAGTTCGCGCGACCTGCCGTGCAACTTGCCTCGGCATAGTAGTCCGTGAACAACATGCCCTCCTTGGCAATCTTGTCCAGGTTGGGGGTCCGGCCCGCCATCAAGCCGCGATGGTAGGCGCCAATGTTCCACATGCCGATGTCGTCGCCCATGATGACGACGATGTTGGGCTTGCTGCCAGTGGTTTGCGCCAGGGCTGGCACGGCAAGCGCGGGCAGCAGCGCTGTCGTGACGAGCAATGTGGAGAGGATTTTTTGTTTCACGTTTTCGCTCCTTGGTTATTTTTTCTGGACGAAGCCAAATCCCGAGGGTTCGCGAAACAGACGCAGAAGCCGTTGCCACGACAACAACATCTCAGGGCAGGTTCAACGTTCTCTGTACATTGAACTGGACGGTTTGAACCCCCCCGACAGGAGCCTGTCGCGCCTGATAAGGCACTAAGGAGCAGAGCTATATTGATGCCGGACCGCGTTTCACGGAACGGTCCGGGCAGAACACATTGCACTATTCTCGCCATCCCGAGCAACACGCGTGTCCCGTTGCATGGAGTGACGTCGCTCCGTAGATCGGCCGACAAGTGACTTTCGGTATCGAGACCTAACGCTTTCAACCCTACGGAATCAAGTGTTGTCACAGTATCCGAGGGGGTCAATTGGACTTTGGTCCTACACGGCGTGGGCAATCTCAATGACGCCTGTTGTCGCGGTTGTCAGCGGGTCTTCCTCTCCTGACGGTCGCCCCGGCCTGCTCGACGGGCGGAAGTGCTCCAGCCTTGGCAGTCGGATCGTGACGTACGCGGATGACCTTGTGATCCTGTGCAAACGCGGCAAGGCTGATGAAGCCCTGTCAGCGATGCGGGGGATCATGGGGAACTGAAGCTCACGGTCAACGAGGAGAAGACGCGAATCTGTCGGGTCCCGGAAGGCGAGTTCGACTTCCGGGGATACACGTATGGACGGATGTACCCGGCGAAGACCGGCCAGCCCCGCATGGGCATGCGGCCGTCGACATCCCGACGCTGTCCTCCACCATGCACGCAAAGATGCGCTGTGAGAGCCTCCACGAAGGGAGGCTCTCACGTTCCTCACAGGAAGGCAGCTTGCGTGCCGTTGCCGAAGTTTTGCAGGGTGGGGATCTTCAGGTTCAGATGCGAGCTGGCGTCGATCGTGTTCACGGTCGGGCCGACCTGAAATCCCGTGGTCGGGCTGGCGAAGCCGCCGCCGCCGACAACGTTCTGCGAGTTGCCGCCTACGACAGAGAAGGCGCTGCCGCCGCGCACGGCGGACATGGTCTTGCCGTCGAGTTCTTTGTCGAGGGCCAGGTCCTTGATCATGAGGGTCGATTGCATGGTGAGTCTCCTAAGGGGTTCGGTTGGGGAGCACCCTCCAGGAGGGCGCTCCGGTATCGCGTTACAGCGCGGCAACTTGCGTGCCGTTGCCGAAGTTCTGCAGGGTGGGGATCTTCAGGTTCAGATGCGAGCTGGCGTCGATCGTGTTCACGGTCGGGCCGACCTGAAAGCCCGTGGTCGGGCTGGCGAAGCCGCCGCCGCCGACAACGTTCTGCGAGTTGCCGCCGACGATGGAGAAGGCGCTGCCGCCGCGCACGGCGGACATGGTCTTGCCGTCGAGTTCTTTGTCGAGGGACAGGTC